>JAFEEH010000228.1 GCA_018241185.1 Pseudomonadota bacterium
GACCCGGGCCCCGGGTCCCCTCTGTCTGCGCCGAGGAGCGCAGCGGCTGGCGGAAAAAGGGCCGCGCATGTTTGAGCGAAGCGAGTTTGCGCGGACCCCGCCAGCCGCGAGCACCGCAGGTTGCCCCGTAGCGAAGCGAAGGGGACGCAGACAGTGGGGTCGCCTTTTCTTTGGTTCCTTTCTTTTGGCGAAGCAAAAGAAAGGGACTGCGCCGCCGGGCGCACATCCCGGCTCCCGCCTTCAATCAAACAACAACATCAACCAAAAAAAAAGACCGTTGCCCCCCAAAAAGAGGCAACGGCCCGCGCAACAGAAACCGAGCGAAAGACTCAGTCGGCGTACACCCCCGCCGCCTTGATCACCGGCCCGAAGCGCGCCACCTCGGACTGCACGAATTTCTTGTGTTCCGCCGGCTCGACGCGCTTGTCGTTGATCACCACCGCACCCAGCGCTTCTTCACGCTTGATGAAGTCCGGGTCCTTCAACGCCACCTTGAGCGCGTCGTTGATCTTCTTGAGCACCGGCGCCGGCGTGCCCTTGGGCGCGTACAGGCCGTGCCAGATCGTGACCTGGAAGCCCTTCAGGCCCGACTCGTCCAGGGTCGGGATGTTCTTCAGCGCGGGCGTGGTCAGGCGCTTCAGCGTGGTCACGCCGTAGGCCTTCACCTTGCCGGCCTCGATCTGGCTGGTGGTGTTGGTCGTCTGGTCGCACAGCAGGTCGATCTGGCCGCCCATCAGGTCGGCGATGGCGGGGGCGGTGCCCTTGTAGGGCACGGTGGTCATCTCGGCCTTGAGCTCGGTCTGGAACAGCAGGCCGCACAGGTGCGAGGCCGAGCCGATGCCGGCATTGCCCAGGTTCACCTTGCCGCCGCTCTTGCTGATCCAGTCGCGCAGTTCCTTGAAGTTCTTGGCTTCGAGCTGCGGCTTGCCGATGAGCGTCATGGGCACGTCGTTGATCATGCCCAGGTACTCGAAGTCGGTCTCGTAGTTGTAGGGCAGCTTGCGGTACAGCACCGGCGTGGTGGCCATGCCCACGTGTGTCAGCAGCAGGGTGTAGCCGTCGTTCTTGGCGCGGGCCACCTTGGCATTGCCGATGGTGCTGCCGGCGCCGGCGGTGTTGTCGACGATCACCGTGGTGCCCAGGGGCTTCTGCAGCGCCTCGGCCAGGTCGCGCGCGACCTTGTCGGTCGGGCCGCCGGCGGCGAAGGGCACCACCAGGGTGACGGGCTTGCCCGCCGGGAAATCCTGGGCTTGGACGCCGGTGGCGGCAACGGCAATCGCCGCGAGGGCGAACAGTTTCTTCATGGTCTCTCCGCTAGTGCAGGTCGTGGTGAAAGGCCCCGGCCGGCCGCTGTACGCGGGCCCGGCCTCCGGGGATGCATTTGGCGCGGGGCGACCCGGCGGCCAAAAAGGGTGCGCGATCTTATCGGCTGGCAGGGCGCCGACCCATAGCGGATTGCCCTGAGAAGCGGCTTCGGGCCGCATCGCACCAGCGACCGTCGGCCTGACCGTCGCCTGCCATGCGGCGCCGGACGACAGTCCCCGCTCACTCGGAAACGCACAGTGCATGCACCCGACGCGGCCGATGCCTTCGAATCAGGCGCAACGACGCCGCATTCCCTTACCGAAGTTCAGGATTTGCCATGGCCAAGACCTCCGCCTCCAGCGCCCGAACGAGCCCCGATGCGCTCGCCGCCCGCCACCGCGCCACCCAGCGCCGCCAGAAGTCGCGCGAGGCGCAGGCACCCAAGACGCCCGCCGCCAGCGGTGCCGTGCAGGTGTCGGCGCGACGCCAGCCCGAGACGCTGCCGGGGCAGCAGCTCGCCAAGCCGGGCCGCGAGAAGGACATGGGCCTGCGCCCGCGCTTCACCGCGCCGGGCTACGTCGGCAGCGGCAAGCTGGCCGGCATGGCCGCGATCGTCACCGGGGGCGATTCGGGCATCGGCCGGGCGGTGGCGGTGCTGTTCGCGCGCGAGGGCGCGGACGTCGCGATCGTTTACCTGAGCGAGACCGCGGACGCGGAAGAAACGCGTGCGCACGTCGAGGCCGAAGGCCGGCGCTGCCTGCTCATCAAGGGCGACGTGCGCAAGCGCGCCTTCTGCGAGAAAGCGGTGCAGCAGACGGTGAAGGCCTTTGGCCGGCTCGACATCCTCGTGAACAACGCGGCCTTCCAGCTGCATGCCGACCGGCTCGAGGACATCGACGACGAGCGCATCGACCTCACGCTGCAGACCAACATCGGCGGCTACCTGCGCATGGCGCGCGCGGCGCTGCCGCACATGGGTGCCGGTGGCTCGATCATCAACACCGGCTCGCGCACCGGGCTGCAGGGCAGCAAGAACCTGATCGACTACTCGGCGACCAAGGGTGCGATCCATGCCTTCACCAAGGCGCTGGCGCTGAACGTGATCGACCGCGGCATCCGCGTCAACGCGGTGGCGCCCGGCCCGGTGTGGACGCCGCTGAACCCGGCCGACAAGAAGCCGGCCGACGTGCGCAAGTTCGGCAAGGAGACCGACTTCAAGCGCGTGGCCCAGCCCGAGGAGCTGTCGCCCGCCTATGTCTTCCTGGCCTCGCCGGTGTGCGCGGGGTACATCACCGGCATCGTGCTGCCGGTGACGGGGAGCGTGGCGGCGATCTGAGCGGGGCGGTGAGGGTGCCGGGCCTGGCACGGCGCACGCTACAGTGCCGCCGCACACATTCCCCACGCACCACCATGAGCAGCAGCCCCGCCCCCACCCGCGACATCTACACCGAACCCAAGGACGTCGACTACAACACGCTGGCCCACCTGGGCCCGCTGACCGGCATGGCCGGCATCTGGCAGGGCGAGCGCGGCCTGGACGTCAAGCCCAAGGCCGAAGGCCCGAAGAAGCAGGCCTATGTCGAGCGCATCGAGCTGCAGCCGATCGACCCGACCACCAACGGCCCGCAGCTGCTCTACGGCCTGCGCTACCACACGCACATCACCAAGCCCGACCAGGTCAAGACCTACCACGAGCAGGTCGGCTTCTGGCTGTGGGAGCCGGCGACGTCGACGGTGATCCACACCCTGACGATTCCGCGCGCGCAGATCGCCATGGCGGCTGGCGTGGTCGCGCCGGATGCCAAGCGCTTCGAGCTGGTCGCGACGCAGGGCGCCGACACCTACGGCATCTGCTCGGCGCCCTTCCTGCACGAGGCCTTCCGCACCACCGAGTTCCGCATCACCGTGACGATCAACGGCGATGGCACCTGGGGCTACGAGGAAGACACGGTGATGCAGATCCTGGGGCAGGAGGCGCCCTTTCACCACACCGACCGCAACCTGCTGCGCAAGGTGGCCGAGCCCACGCCCAATCCGCTGGCCCGTGGCTGAGTCGAGCTGCTATTGATTTGATAGCTGCTCGCGCCCGTCCCGCGGGCGCTGCAGGCCGATTTGGCTTGAAATGCCGAGCCGCTCAGCGGCCGAGCACCAGGTCGTCCAGCTCGCGGTAGTCCGGCAGCGTCGTGTCGATGGCGCGGCCGGCGCGCAGCACCGTGCGGTCGAACTGGTGGCGCGCCAGCATCTCCGAATAGCTGCGGGCGCGCAGCACCATCAGGTCGGCCGGCGCGCCGGCGCGCAGCAGGCCGCGCCCGGGCAGGCCCATGATGGCGGCGGGCGTGGCGCTTGCCGCGCGGATCCAGTCGCCGAAGGGGTGGTCCAGGTGCAGGATCTTCACCGCCTGGGTGTAGGTGTCCAGCATGTCGTGGTCGCCGTAGGCATAGAAGGGGTCGCGGCAGTTGTCACCGGCCACGGCCACCTGCACGCCGCGCGCCTTCAGCTCGTGCAGCACCGTCACGCCGCGCCAGCGCGGGGTTCGCGTGGCGTCGGTGCTGCGGTCCTGCAGGTACATGTTGACGGTGGGCAGGCTCACGATCGCGATACCGGCCTCGCGGCAGGCGGCGATCGTCTCCTCGATGAACTCGTCGGTCTGCAGCGCCAGCGACGTGCAGTGGCCGCAGAGGATGCGGCCCTTGAACCCCTGCGCAATGGCGGTGCGCGCCACGCGGATCAGCGAGCGCGCCCGCGGGTCGGTCGACTCGTCCACGTGCAGGTCGACATCCAGCCCGCGCTCGGTGGCAAGCTGGAACACCCGCGCCAGCGCATCGTCCAGGTCGGGCGGCATCGGGTCGCCGGGGAAGCGCTGCGACTTGGTCACGCAGCCGAGGTTGCCGCCGCTCTCGGCCACGATGTCGGCCAGTTGCACGCCCTCGTCGCCCAGGAAGATGTCCAGCGGCGCGATGGACGACACCTGCAGGTCGATGCGCCCGGCCCACTGCGCGCGCATCGCGCGGAAGACGGGGAAGGAGATCGACGCCTGCGGTGCGAGCGAGTCGAGGTGCGTGCGGATCGCCACCACGCCCTTGGCGTAGGCGGTGCGCAGCGCGAAGTCCATGCGGCGGCGCACGTCCTCGGCATGCCAGTTCGCCGTGCGGTCGCGCTGCGTGGCCGCCGCGGCACCGGCACCGTCGCCGGTGGCGTTGGCCTGGCGCGGCCAGATGTGGCCCTTGTCGAGGTGCGTGTGCAGGTCGACGAAGCCGGGCAGCACGAGCGAGGCGTCGAGATCGGGGCCGCTGTCGGCCGCGAAACTGCCGCCCGGCGCGATGGCCTCGATGCGGCCGTCGGCGACCTGCAGGTCGATGGCCACCAGGTCGCCGTCGCCCGCGGGTGCCAGCGTCCCGGCGTCGGCGGTGTCGATCAGGCAGCGGGGCGCGCGGGCGTTGCGCAAGACGTAGCGGCTGCCGTCGGGCGGGGCGAAGAAGGCGTGGGTCATCGGCGGTGTCGTTCGTGGGGTCAGGCCGTCTTGCGGCCGAGGAACTGCAGGGTGTAGACCTGCTTCACGTCCAGGCCGGGCGCCTGCGCGCCCGCGGCCACCATCGCATCGTAGAAGTTCTTCCAGCGCGCCTCGCTCATGGTGCCGATGCCCTTGGTCTTCGTCTCGGCCGTCTCGACGATGTTGTACTTCTTCATCGCGTCGATCGCATAGGCGATGGTGTCGCTGGCCATTTGCGGGTTGTGCTTCTGGATCATGGCGTTGGCCGCCGAGGCATCGCCGTTGAGGTAGCTCGACCAGCCCTTGGCGGTGGCGTCGACGAAGTGCTGCACCAGCTCGGGCTTGTCCTTCACCAGCTTCGGGCTGGCGATGGTCACGTTGGCATAGTTGTCGAAGCCCTGGTCGGCCAGCAGATGCACCACGGGCTCGACGCCCGACTTGCGGGCGTTGAAGGGTTCGCTGGTGAGGTAGCCCTGCACCGTGACCTGCTTGTCCACGAGCCACGGTGCGAGGCTGAAGGCGTAGGGGCGCAACTGGTCGTCGGTCATGCCGTACTTGGCCTTGAGCCACAGCCAGTAGGTCTGACGCCCGGTGGTCGCGACCATCAGCGGCTTGCCCTTGAGAGCGGCCAGCGTGTCGTTGCCGGTGCCGGGGTGCGACATCAGCACGCGCGGGTCCTTCTGGAAGAACGAGGCCACGGCGACGGCGGGCAGCTTGTCCTGCGCGAAGGCGAAGGCACGGAAGCTGTCGGCGTCGGCGAAATCGCAGGTGCCGGCCAGGAAGAGCTGCACCACGTTGACCTGCGGGCCGCCGGGGCGGATCTCGACGTCCAGGCCGTGCTCCTTGTAGATGCCGGTGGCCAGCGCCTGGTACAGGCCGCCGTGCTCGGCCTGGGCCAGCCAGCCGGTCTGGACGCTGACCTTGGTCAGGCCCTGCGCCGTGGCGCGCGGCAGGAAGGTCGGCATGTGCGAGACGACAGCGGCCCCGCCGAGGGCGGCGAGGGCCTGGCGGCGCGTGAGGGCGGCGGGGCGGCGGGGCGTGGAAACGTCGGTCATGGCGGTCCTTTCGGGGTGGGGCGGGTCAGGCGGTGGCCTCGGTGGTTTCGCGGGTGCCGGCGTCGCGGAAGCGCCAGCCGGCACTGGGCAGGTCGCCGCCCGTGCTTTCCTTCGGTGCTGCGGCGTCGAAGCGCAGCTTGCCGGGGTTCATGAGGCCGTGCGGGTCCATCGCCTGCTTGAACGCAGCGTCCTCGCCGTCGACGGACTTCATGCCGCCTTCCTTGACCAGGAAGGTGTGGTTGTTGGCGACCATCGCGCCGTCCTCGGCCATGCCGCGCATCACCTCCGCCAGCTGGGCATCGCTTTCGTAGCGGAAGAACGGCGAGCCCTGGAAGCTCAGCCGCCCGTCGAAGCGCTTGGCTTCGAAGTGCATGCCGTGAAGATGCGCGAAGCGGCGGTGGCTGCGACGGATGGCGCCCACCAGGTCGGGGTCGAGGTACAGGCCGACGTTGCTGACGATCTCGGGATGCTCCCGGTTCACGTGCATGCGCGTGTGGCCCCAGGACATCTCGTACAGCGGGATGCGGTAGGGGCCGCGACCCTCGGGCGCATCGGAGGTCACGGCGCCGCCGAACTCGCGAACCAGCGCGTGGAAGGACTCGAGGAAAGGCTCTGCCACCATCGCCAGCACCATGCCCTCGGTGCCTTCGCGCCCGTAGGGGCGCAGCACACGCATCATCCGCCAGATCGGCCCGCCGATCACCGACACCAGCTTCTTCTCGATGCCGTCGGCCGTCGCCAGCGCATGCGCGAACTCGACCGAGGTCATGAACTCGGGAAACACCACGATCGCCTCGCACCAGTCCCAGGCCGGGGCCAGGGGCATCTCCAGCTCGGTGATGATGCCGTTGCTGCCGTAGGCGTGGTGCACCAGGTTGACGCGGTCACCGGTGAGCTGCACGGTGCGCGGCGTTTCCTCCACGCTCACCACCTCCAGGCCGAGGATGTTGCCGCGGTCGCGCAGGATGCCCCAGGCGCAGCTGCCCACCCCCGCATGCCCCCCGCCCACGAAGCCGCCCAGCGTGGCGACCTTCTTGGTGGAGGAGTGAATGCGCAGTTCCCAGCCGGCGGGCCGCGTGGCCTCGTCGATGGCCGCGAGCCGGGCGCCGGCCTCGGCGCGCACGCGGCCGGCCTGGATCGACAACACCTGGCTGAGCGCCGTCATGTCGACCACCGCGCCGCCAGCCAGCGGAATGCCCTGGCCGAAGTTGCAGGTGCCGGCGCCGCGCATCACCAGCGGCATGCGGGTGCGCGCCGCGGCCGAGGCGATGCGGCGCACGTCGGCCTTGTCGCGCGGCTGCACGATCAGGTCGGCGACGTGGCCGAGCGCGTCGTCTTTCATCACGGGGCTGAAGTTGGCCGTCATGTCGCGGCTCTTGCGGCGGACGATGTCGGGGTCGGCAATGGTCGGGACGTCGCCCAGCGCGGCGAGGAAGGCAGCGGTGTCGTTCATGCGCAGGTTCTCCACAAGAAGGGTTGTGGCGCCGTCGCTGCGGGGCGGTCGTCGTGCGCGGGGCGGCCCGGGAAGCCGCCGCCGTGCACGAACCCTGGGCTCGTCACGTCGTCGGGAACCGCGTTGCAAGGAGCGTGCCTGTGCGTGAAAATGCACGCATCGGCGGCCGGATGCCATGGCATGGTGCTTGCGGCGCAGACGAAACTCGGGTGCATTTGGAGGCAGGAGGGGCCGCGATGGAGCTGGAAGACCACATCTTTTTCCTGTGCACCCAGGTGGTGTACCGGCGCGACCGCGCCATCGGCGACGCGCTCAAGCCGCTGGGGCTGCTCAACACCGAGTGGCGCACGCTCGGGACGCTGCTGCGCAAGGGGCCCCTCACGATGCAGGAGCTGGCGCAGTGGACGGCCTACGAGCGCACCCGCCTCACCCGCATGCTGCACAGCATGGAAGAGCGCGGCTGGATCGAACGCACCGGCTCCGACCAGGACGGACGCTCCGTGGTGGTGCGCCTGGCCCCGAAGGGGCGCAGGGTCTACGAGAAGGCCGAGGCGGCGGTGGAGGCACTCACCGAGGACATCCTCTCGGTCTGCTCCCCGACCGAGATCGCGCGCGTGCGCAAGTCGCTCCAGGCCCTGCGCGGACGCCTGATCGAGAACGGCTACTGAAGCAGTCCCTCAGCCCACCCGCAGGAAGTGCCCGCGCGCTGCGCGCGTGATGGCCGCCACGCAGGGGTGGGTGATGCGCCGCTCGACGGAGATGGCAAAGAACTCCTCCTCGAGTTCCGGCGCCCGGCCGATCACCTCGACGCCGTACTGCGAGCAGGTTTCGTCCTCGAGCACCGCAGGCGACATGAACACGCCGCGGCCCTCGCCGCCGAAGGCCTTGAGCAGCGCCGCGTCGTCGAATTCGCCGATCAGCTGCGGCCTCAGGCTCTGCTCGGCCAGCCAGACATCCAGGCGCTGGCGCATCGCCGAGGCCGAGCCCTGCATCAGCATCGGCATGCCGTCCAGGCAGGCGGGAAAGCCGCCGTGCAACTCGCGCTGCAGCACTGGCGCGGCAAAGAAGGCCATGCCCGTGGTACCGAGGGGATGGTTGAAGGCCTTGACGCTGGTCTGCCGGCCCATCGGCTCGTTGGCGATGACCAGGTCGAGCCGGTGCACCGACAACTGGCCGAGCAGGTCGCGGAAATGCCCCTCGTGGCAGATCAGATGCACCTTTTCGTGAATGCCGAGTGCAGGTTCCAGCAGGCGGTAGGCGATGGCCTTGGGCACCGCATCGGCGATGCCGACGCGGAAATTGAGCGTGCGCGCCTCGCCGCGCTTGCTGCCCACGGCAGCCTCCAGTTCGGCGCCCAGCGCGAAGATCTGGTCGGCGTAGACCAGCGCGGCGCGGCCCTCGGCCGTGAGTTCGACGTTGCGGCCGGTCTTGCGAAAGAGCTGGCAACCCAGCGATTCCTCCAGCAGCTTGATCTGGGCCGACAGGGTCTGTGGCGTGATGTGCAGCTGTTCCCCAGCACGCACGATGCCGCCCGCCTTGGCGGCTGCCCAGAAGTAATGCAGATGCTTGTAGTTCATGGTGTCGCCGCGTTGTAGGGAAAGACGCCGCTCGCTCGCGAATCAGGGGAAACCCGCGCGGCCTTCACAGGGAGAAACAGACAAAACGTCAATTAAAGACGAATGAATGATGCCAAAAAAACGACTTTTGTCGAAGCATCATCGTCCCTACATTCCAACCCGAGGCTTTCTCTTTCGTCCGGCCGCCTCGGCCGGAACTCTCGGACCGGTCCACGGTCTGTCAAGGACTTCCATGAATCAGACTCTGCCGACTTTCAGCCCTTCTGGAACGCTTTCCAGCGGCGCCGAGCGCAACCGCGTGCTGCGCAACACCTACTGGCTGCTCGCTCTATCGATGATCCCGACCGTTCTCGGTGCGTGGATCGGCGTGGAGACCGGCATCGCGCGCGCCATGTCGCCGGGCATCGGCCTCGTGGTCTTCCTGGCCGGCGCCTTCGGCTTCATGTTCGCGATCGAGAAGACGAAGAACTCCGCCGCCGGCGTGCCGGTGCTGCTGGCTTTCACTTTCTTCATGGGCGTGATGCTCTCGCGCCTGGTCGGCACGGTGCTGGGCATGGCCAACGGCGCCAGCCTGGTGATGACCGCCTTCGCCGGCACAGGTGCGGTGTTCCTGGGCATGGCGACGCTGTCCTCGGTGATCAAGCGCGACCTCTCTTCCATGGGCAAGTGGCTGTTCATCGGCGCCATCCTGCTGCTGGTGGCCGGCATCGCCAACTTCTTCATCCAGTCCGGCGCGCTGATGATCACGCTCTCGGTGATGGCCATCGGCATCTTCTCGGCCTTCATCCTGCACGACCTCAAGCGCGTGAAGGACGGCTACGAGACCAACTACATCAGTGCCACGCTCGGCGTGTACCTGAGCCTGTACAACGTCTTCCAGTCCATCCTCATGCTGCTGGGCCTGGGTGGTGGTCGCGACGAATAACGGCTTGCTGCCACATCTCCCCTCCATCCACACGCAGACAACGACACAGGAGAACCCATGCGACTGAGTACCAAGGGCCGCCAGGCCGTCGTGGCCATGATCGATGTGGCGCTGCACCGCAAGTCGGGGCCGCTGTCGCTGGCGGTGCTGAGCCGCCGGCAGCGCATTTCGCTGTCGTACCTGGAGCAGATGTTCACCAACCTGCGGCGCCACGGTCTGGTGGCGTCCACGCGCGGGCCGGGTGGCGGCTACTCGCTGGCCCGCGCCGCCAAGGACATCACGGTGGCTGACATCCTGTACGCCGTCGATGCGCTCGAGACCACTGGCGTGCCGCCGCTGCCCGCCGGGCACCAGAGCGACGATCCCATGCGCTGCGCGGCGCCCGAGCTGTGGGCGTCGCTGAGCCAGAAGGTGGTGGAGTTCCTCGACTCGGTGACGCTGCAGAAGCTGGTGGAAGACCAGGTGGCCGCCGGGGTCCAACTGCATGCCGAAGCCGCCAAGCCGGTGAAGAAACCGCTGCCCGGCCCGGTCAAGCCGCTGCTGCCCAACGCGCCGAACTCGGTGTTCCAGCTCGGCCGCATGGTGTCGGCAGGCTGAGCGCCTTTCGCCCTGCGGCCGGGACAATCGGCCGCATGGACCCCGCCCAAGCGACCGACCACCGCCTCACCGAGCTCGAGATCAAGGCGAGCTATACCGAAGACCTGCTCGAGCAGCTCAACCTCACCGTCTTTCGGCAACAGCAGCAGATCGACGGCCTGCTGCGCCAGCTGGCCGAACTGAAGCAGCAGTTGCCGGAGGCCGGTCCGGGCGGCCCGCGCAGCCTGCGCGACGAACTACCACCGCATTACTGAAGAAGAAGAGGCGCGGCGACGCGCCGCGCTACTTGTAGCTGCGCGCGTCCTCGATCACCTTGCCGTCGTTGGGCAGGCTGCCGACGGCGCCGACCGTCACCTCGCCGCGCAGCTTGGTCACCTCACGGATGGCCTCGGCCACGCGCGCGGCCAATCCTTCAGGCGCCTTCCCGTCGCACTCGAGCCGCAGCGTCATGCGGTCCTCGCCCGTCTCGCCCTCGACCACCAGGCGCGCCTTGCGCACTTCGGGAAAGCGGCGCGCGATCTCGGCCACCTGCGAGGGGTGGACGAACATGCCGCGTACCTTGGCGGTCTGGTCGGCGCGCCCCATCCAGCCCTTGATGCGCGTGTTGGTGCGGCCCGTGGGGCAGGGCCCCGGCAGCACGGCCGAGAGGTCTCCGGTGCCGAAGCGGATCAGCGGGTAGTCGGGGTTGAGCGTCGTTACGACGATCTCGCCCACTTCGCCCTCGGGCACCGGGTCGCCGGTGCCGGGCCGCACGATCTCGACGATCACGCCCTCGTCAAGCACCAGGCCCTCGCGTGCCGCCGTTTCGTAGGCGATCAGCCCCAGGTCGGCAGTGGCGTAGCACTGCGTGCCCTGCACGCCCAGCCCGGCGATGGCATCGCGCAGGCTGGGCGGGAAGGCCTCGCCCGACACCAGCGCCTTGGTCATCGATCGCAAGGGCGTACCGCGCTCGGCTGCCTTCTCCAGCAGGATCTTCAGGAAGCTCGGCGTGCCGGCGTAGCCCTCGGGTCGGAGCTCGGCAATGGCATCGATCTGCTGCTCGGTCTGCCCGGTGCCGCCGGCGAAGACAGTGCAACCCAGCGCGTGCGCGCCCGTCTCCATGATGGAGCCGGCGGGCGTCATGTGGTAGCTGAAGCTGTTGTGAATCAGCTCGCCCGCGCGAAACCCGGCCGCGAACAGGGCGCGCGCGGTGCGCCAGTAGTCGCGCGCGTTGCCCTCGGGCTCGTAGATGGGGCCGGGGCTGGCGAACACGCGCGGCATGCGCGCTCCCCGGGCGATGGCCGCGAAGCCGCCGAACGGATCGCTCGCGCGGCGCTCCTTCTGCAAGGCCAGCAGTTCGGACTTGCGCGTGACCGGCAGCGCCGCCAGCGCGGCGCGGCTGTTCACCTCCGCTGGCTTCACGTCGGCGAGGATCTTGGCGAAGGCTGGTGCCGCGGTCTGCGCCTGCAGGATCTGCCGGGGCAATGCCGCGAGCAGATCGCGCTGCCGCTCGGCGGGGTCGCGGGTCTCGAGTGCGTCGTAGAAATCCGTCATGCCAGCCACCTCTTGCGCCGCTTGTAGCTCTTCACGTCACGAAAACTCTTGCGATCCGCGCCGCCGACGCCGAGGTAGAACTCCTTGACGTCCTCGTTCTCGCGCAGGCCCGCCGCCGGACCGTCCATCACGATGCGGCCACTCTCGAGGATGTAGCCGTAGTTGGCAAAGCGCAGCGCCATGTTGGTGTTCTGCTCCGCGAGCAGGAAGGTCACGCCCTCCTTGGCGTTGAGGTCCTTCACGATCGCGAACACCTCCTCCACGATCTGCGGCGCCAGGCCCATCGAGGGCTCGTCGAGCAACACCATGTTCGGGTTGGCCATGAGCGCACGGCCGATCGCGCACATCTGCTGCTCGCCGCCCGAGGTGTAGGCGGCCTGGCTGGTGCGCCGTGTCTTCAGGCGGGGGAAATACGCGTAGACCTTCTCCAGCGTCTCGGCCACCGCGGCCTTGCCGTCGGTGCGCGTGTAGGCGCCGGTCATGAGGTTCTCTTCGATGGTGAGGTGCGCGAAGCAGTGCCGCCCTTCCATCACCTGCACCAGCCCGCGCTTGACCAACTCGGCCGGCGTCAGTGCCTCGATGCGCTCGCCACGCAGCGTGATGCTGCCCTTGGTGACCGCGCCCCGCTCGCCGGCCAGCAGGTTCGACACCGCGCGCAGCGTGGTCGTCTTGCCTGCGCCGTTGCCGCCCAGCAGCGCCACGATGCCGCCCTCGGGCACCGTGAGCGACACGCCCTTGAGCACCAGGATCACATGGTTGTAAATGACCTCGATGCCGTTGACGTCGAGAAGAATGTTGCCTTGGCTCATGAAGTTCCTTCGAGCATCTGCAAGCGCACGGGGTGTGCTTGCAGATGCCGCCTCGATCGGAGGCAGGCACCCCTCCCGCTCGGCGGGAGGGGCCGGGGAGGGTGCCAGTGACGGCGCCCCGCGCCTGCAGTCGCGCCGTCCAGGCGCGTCTGTCAGGCGCCGCAGTCGGCTGCGTCCCGTCGCGTGAGCTTCTTCTCGGCCGCGTACTTGTCGCCGGCCGCCTTCACCATCGGCTTCAGGATCGACTCGTCGGCCTGGTACCAGTCCGACATGCCACCCCACTTGGCGCCATCCCAGGTGTGCACGCGGGCCCAGGTCGAGCCCATGTGGTCCTGGCAGGAGGTCGAGAGCGGCCGCATCACGCCCGCGAAGCCGAGCGCGTCGAGCTTCTTCTGGTCGAGGGCCAGGTTCTCGAAGCCCCAGCGCACCTGTTCGCCGGTCATGACCTTGCCCTTGCCGAAGCGTTCCTGGGCGCGCCTCACGGCCTCGACGCTCAGCATCTGGATGATCACGCCGCGCGTGTAGAGCACCGAACCGACCTCGTCCTTCGGTCCCGTGCCCTGGCCCTTGTCATGCACCTGCTTGAGGATGTCCTGGATCACCTTGGGCTGGGTGCCGGAGGTGTTCAGCGCCAGCGCGTTGTAGCCCTTGGCGTTGGCGCCCACATCCTTCACGTCGGGCTCGGCGCCGGCCCACCACACGCCGTACATCTTCTCGCGCGGGTAGCCGGTGGCCACGGCCTCCTTGAGGGCGGTGGAGTTCATCACGCCCCAGCCCCAGAGCAGCACGAAGTCGGGCCGCTGCTGGCGCACCTGCAGCCAGGCCGACTTCTGCTCCACGCCCGGCGCCGTGACCGGGATCAGCGAGAGCTCGAAGCCGTGCAGCTTGGCACGCTCCTGCAGCAGCGGGATCGGCTCCTTGCCGAAGGGTGAGTCGTGGTAGACAAGGGCGATCTTCTTGCCCTTGAGCTTGTCCAGCCCGCCTTCCTTCTTGCCCAGGTGCTGGATCAGGATGTCGGCCGCCGTCCAGTAGCTGCCCATGAGCGGGAAGTTCCACTTGAACACGTTGCCGTCCTGCGAAGCGGCCAGGCCATAGCCCAGCGTGATCAGCGGGATCTTGTCCGTCGGTACCTTGTCGGTCAGTGCGAAGGTGATGCCGGTGGCCTGCGGGTCGAAGAGTGCGACGCCCGGGCGTCCCTTCAGGCGCTCATAGCACTCCACGCCCTTGTCGGTGGCGTAGCCGGTCTCGCATTCTTCGTACGCGATCTTCACGCCGTTGATGCCACCCTGGGCGTTGACCAGCTTGAGGTAGTCCTGCTTGCCGTTGGCCCAGGGCGTGCCGTTGGGCGCGTAAGGGCCGGTGCGATACACCAGCAGCGGGAAGAACTGCTCCTTGGCCTGCGCGAGGGCCGTGCCGGCGGTGCCCGCCAGGGCCGCGACCGCGGCGACGGCGAGAGCGAACGATTTCAGCTTCATGGTTGTCTCCTGGTTGGAAAGGGCACGTCGAGGTGCGGTTGCGAAATCAAGGCGTGGGGTCAATGCGGGAAAGGCCAGAGGCGCAGCTTCTCCTTGGCCGTCGACCACAGCCGGGCGAGGCCGTGCGGTTCGACGATCAGGAAGAACACGATCAGCGCGCCGAAGATCATGAATTCGAGGTGCGAAGCCAGCGCGGTGGACATCGACACGCCGAACCAGCCCGGCAGCTGGTTGAGCAGCAGCGGCAGCAGCACGATGAAGGCGGCCCCGAAGAAGCTGCCCATGATCGAACCCAGCCCGCCGATGATCACCATGAAGAGCAGCTGGAAGGAGCGGTCGATGCTGAAGGCCGCCGGCTCCCAGGCGCCCAGGTGCACGAAGCCCCACAGCGCCCCGGCCACGCCGACGATGAAGCTGCTCACGGCAAAGGCCGTGAGCTTGGCGTACACGGGACGGATGCCGATCACGGCCGCGGCCACATCCATGTCGCGCATCGCCATCCATTCGCGGCCGATGGCGCTGCGCACGAGGTTCTTGGCCAGCAGGGCGAACACCACCACCAGCGTGAGGCACAGCAGGTACTTCTGCGCTGGCGACTCCACCGGCAGCCCGAACACGTTCAGGCCCGCGACGCTGACCGAGCCCGACGACGAGTTGTTGGTGAACCACTGGATGCGCAGGAACGCCCAGTCGACGAAGAACTGCGCGGCGAGCGTCGCCACCGCGAGGTACAGCCCCTTGATGCGCAGACTGGGAATGCCGAAGAACACGCCCACCACGGTGGCGCACAGCCCGCCCAGCAGCAGCGAGAGGACGAGCGGCATGCCGTCGATGCGCACATGGAAGTTGTAGGCCGCATAGGCGCCCACCGCCATGAAGGCGCCCGTGCCCAGTGAGATCTGTCCGCAGTAGCCCACCAGGATGTTCAGGCCCAGCGCCGCGAGCGACAGGATCAGGAAGGGCACGAGGATGGCGCGCAGCCAGTATTCCGACGCGAAGGCCGGCACGACGACGAAGGCCACCACCAGGAGCGCCAGGATCGCGATGCGGTCCTGTGCGATCGGGAAGATCTGCTGGTCGGCGCGGTAGGTGGACTTGAACTGCCCGTTCTCTCTGTACAGCATGGGTCAGCCCTTCGCGCAGTTTTCAAGCCAAATCGGCCCGCAGCGCCCGACCAGTGGGCGCGAGCAGCTATGTTTTTGATAGCGTTTCATGCGCATCACACCCGGTCGATGATCTTTTCGCCGAACAGCCCCTGCGGCCGCACCAGCAGGAACACCAGTGCCAGCACGTAGGCGAACCAGATCTCGATGCCGCCACCGAGCATGGGTCCGAGGTAGATCTCGGACAGCTTCTCGCCCACGCCGATCAGCAGCCCGCCGATGATGGCGCCGGGCACCGAGGTCAGCCCGCCCAGGATCACCACCGGCAGCGCCTTGAGCGCAACCAGCGACAGCGAGAACTGCACGCCCAGCTTGGAGCCCCAGATGATCCCGGCGACCAGCGCCGCGAAGCCCGCCACCGACCACACGATCACCCAGATGCGGTTGAGCGGGATGCCGATCGACTGCGCCGCCTGGTGGTCGTCGGCCACGGCGCGCAGTGCGCGGCCAGTTGCCGTTTTCTGGAAGAACAGCGCCAGCACCACCACCAGCGCGGCGGCAACGCCGGCGGCGATCAGGTCCTCCTTCGACACCAGCAGGCCGCCCTGGAAAGTGCCCTCCATGACCATCATCGGGTCCTTGGGCATGCCGACGTCGATCTTGTAGATGTCGTTGCCGAACAGCGTCTGGCCGAGGCCGTCGAGGAAGTAGGCGATGCCCAGCGTGGCCATCAGCAGCGTGATGCCTTCCTGGTTCACCAGCTTGCTCAGCGCCAGCCGTTCGATGAGCCAGGCCACCACGACCATCACCGCCATCGCCGCGATGAAGGCCAGCACGTTGGCCAGCAGCAGGCTCTCGAAGCCGAACCACTGCGGGAACCACTCCGAGAAGCGCGCCATGGCCAGCGCCGCGAACAGCACCATCGCGCCCTGCGCGAAGTTGAAGACGCCGCTGGCCTTGTAGATGAGCACGAAGCCCAGCGCGATGAGCGAATACAGCATGCCCACCATCAGGCCGCCGAAGAGGGTTTCGAGGAAGAAGCCCATCGATTCAATCTCCCTGCCTGGGAGTTGCCCCCTCTCCCTCTGGGAGAGGGCGGGGGTGAGGGCGCCGGGTGGTGGCAACCGTCGCGCGTGTTCCGTCGTCCGGTGCCCTCACCCCAACCCTCTCCCGGAGGGAGAGGGAGCAAGAGCGGCTTGCGCTGGTTTTCATCCTCAATGCTCCGTTCCGAGATAAGCCCGGATCACGTCCTCGTTGCTGCGCACCTCGTCGGGCGTGCCGTCGCCGATCTTCTTGCCGTAGTCCAGCACCACCACGCGGTCGCTGATGTCCATCACCACGCCCATGTCGTGCTCGATCAGCACGATGGTGGTGCCGAACTCGTCGTTCACATCGAGGATGAAGCGGCTCATGTCCTGCTTCTCCTCCACGTTCATGCCGGCCATCGGCTCGTCCAGCAGCAGCACCTGCGGCTCCATGGCCAGCGCGCGGCCCAGGTCCACGCGCTTTTGCAGGCCGTAGGGCAGGCGGCCGACGGGCGTCTTGCGGTAGGCCTGGATCTCGAGGAAGTCGATGATCTGCTCGACGAACTCGCGCTGCTGCAGCTCCTCGCGCTCGGCCGGCCCCCACCGCAAGGCCTGCGCCAGAATGCCGCTCTTCATCTTGAGGTTGCGGCCCGTCATGATGTTGTCCAGGACGCTCATGCCTTTGAACAACGCGAGGTTCTGGAAGGTGCGGGCCACGCCCATCTCGGCCACCTGGCGCGAGTTCATGTGCTTGAAGGTCTGCCCGCGGAAGGTGATCTGGCCCTGCTGCGGCCAGTACACGCCGTTGATGCAGTTGAGCATCGAGCTCTTGCCCGCGCCGTTCGGCCCGATGATGGCGCGCACCTCGTGCTCGCGCACGTTGAAGCTGATGTCCGTGAGCGCCTTCACGCCGCCGAAGGACAGCGAGATGTTCTGCACGTCCAGGATGACGTCGCCGGTTTGTCTAGCCATGAGCGGCTCCTGAAGTCGGACTTCCGGACGCAGAAGACGCAAAGGTTTCGCAGAGGGCGCAAAAGGAATTCAAAAATTCTTCCTGGCTGTTCTTCTGCGTCCTCTGCGCAACTTCTGCGTCCTCTGCGTCCGGAGGTCCGATCCCGCGTTCCGTGCTCATGCCGCCGCCCTCACTGCCGGAAAGCGCCTGGCTTCCACGATCCTGAGCGTGGCGCTCACCTTGCCCGTACGGCCGTCCTCGAACTTGACCTGCGTCTCGATGTACTGCTCGGCCTTGCCGCCGTAGAGCGCATCGACCAGCACCGCGTACTTGTCGGCGATGAAGCCCCGGCGCACCTTGCGTGTGCGGGTGAGCTCGTCGTCGTCGGGATCGAGCTCCTTGTGCAGCACCAGGAAGCGCGCGATCTGCGTGTCGGCCATGCCTTCCTCTGCCGCGAGGTCGGCGTTCACCTTTTCGATGCACTCCTTGACCAGCTGCAGCACGTCGGCCTTGCCCGCCAGGTCGACATAGCCGCCGTAGGCCAGCCCGCGGCGCTCGGCCCAGTTGCCCACGGCCTCGTAGTCGATGTTGACGAAGGCGCAGACCTCGTCGCGGCCATGGCCGAAGCACACGGCTTCCTTGATCTGCGGGAAGAACTTGAGCTTGTTCTCGATGTAGTTGGGCGCGAACATCGCGCCTCCCGCCAGGCGCCCCACGTCCTTCGCGCGGTCGATGATGCGCAGGTGGCCCTCCGCGTCGAGCACGCCGGCGTCGCCGGTATGGAAATAGCCTTCGGCATCGAGCACCTCGGCCGTGGCATCGGGGCGCTTGTAGTACTCCTTGAGCACCGACACGCCGCGCACCAGCACCTCGCCGTTGTCGGCGATCTTCAGTTCCATGCCGGGTGCGGCCGTCCCCACGGTCTGCAGCTTGACCTTGCCGTCCTGCTGCAGGCACACGTAGGCGCACGTTTCCGTCTGGCCGTAGAACTGCTTGAGGTTGACGCCGATCGAGCGGTAGAAGCGGAACAGGTCGGGCCCGATGGCTGCGCCCGCCGTGTAGGCGACGCGGATGCGGCTCATGCCCAGCACGTTGCGCAGCGGGCCGTAGACCAGCAGGTTGCCCAGCGCGTACATCGCCCGGTCGCCGAAGGACACCGGCGCGCCGTTGAGGATGTCGGCGCCCACGCGCTGCGCCAGGGCCATGAACTTCGCGTACATCCAGCGCTTGGGCGCGGCCGCGTCCTCCATCCGGATCGACACCGCCGTGAGCAATCCCTCGAAGGTGCGCGGCGGCCCGAAGTAGTAACTCGGCCCGATCTCGCGCATGTCGTTCATCACCGTCTCGGCCGACTCGGGGCAGTTCAGCGTGAAGCCGCCCACCAGCCATTGCGCCACCGAGAACAGGTGGTCGCCCACCCACGCCATGGGCAGGTAGCTCATGATGTTGTCGCCCGGCCCGAGCTTGTCGGTCACCACGCCGCCGTGGCCCGCGGCGATGAAGCTCGCATGCGTCTGGCACACGCCCTTGGGGCGGCCGGTGGTGCCCGACGTATAGAGGATCACGCCCACGTCGCCGGGCTGGCCGGCCGCCACGCTGGCATCGAAGACGCCTGGATTCGCAGCGTCCCAGGCGCGGCCGAGTTCGCGCAGTTGGTCGTAGCCCAGCAGCCCGGGTTGGTCGTAGTTGCGCAGCCCGCGCGGGTCGTCGTACACGATGTGGCGGATGCGCGCCTGGCCCGCCTGTGCCTGCAGGTCGCGGCACTCCAGCAGCTTGTCGACCTGCTCCTGGTCCTCGACCACCACGAACTCCACCGCGGCGTCGTCGAGCATGAACACCATCTCGGACGCGACCGCGTCCTGGTACAGCGGCACCGGCACGCCGCGCAGGCACTGCGCCGCGATCACGGCGAAATACAGGTGCGGCCGGTTGGCGCCGACGATCGCCAGGTTGTCGCCGGCTTCGAAACCCAGGCTCGCGAGCCCGCAGGCGATCTCGCGCACTTCGGTGGCGGCCTGCGTCCAGCTCCAGGTCTGCCAGATGCCGAGGTCCTTCTCGCGCACGGCCGGTGCGTCGGGTTGCTGTTTCGCATGGGCGAGCAGCAGGCGGGGAAAGGTGTTGGCGGCGATGTCCACGCGGCGAAATGTACGGTCGCGCTTTGACGTCAAGTTGTCGTTGTGACGACAATCCTAGGGACACCACTCTCCGGACTTTCCCGATGGCTGCACCGACTTCGCCTGCCGTGCGCGGCTCGATACGCGACCGTGTGCGGGCACCGACCGCGGAAGAGCTCGAGGCCATCCCGTGGCTCCCGCTGCTCACTTCCGTCGAGCGGCGCAGGGCCGAGGCGGCACTCGTCGTGGGCGAGGCCGAGGTGGGCGATGTCGTGTGCCGCATCGGACGCCCGCCGACCTACTGGTTCGGCGTCATCGAAGGCCTGCTCAAGATGAGCAACGACAACGCCGATGGCAGCTCTGTCACGCACAGCGGTCTATCGGCCGGTGGCTGGTTCGGCGAGGGCACGGCCATGAAGCGGGAGCCTTACCGCTACAGCATCACCGCGCTGCGGCGCAGCGTGGTCGCGGGCCTGCCGCTCGATTCCTTCCACTGGCTGCTCGATCATTCCATCGGCTTCAACCGCTTCGTGATGAACCAGCTCAACGAGCGCCTGGGGCAGTTCATCGCCGCGCTCGAGATCGACCGCCTCAACAACCCCGACGCACGCGTGGCCCGCAGCCTGGCGGCGCTGTTCAATCCGGTGCTGTTCCCGCGCGTGGGCGAGGTGCTGCGTATCACGCAGCAGGAACTGGCCTACCTGGTGGGCCTGTCGCGCCAGCGCGTGAACGAAGCGCTGTCGCGCCTGCAGGCCGAGGGACTGATCCGCATCGAGTACGGCGGCCTGCGGGTGATCGACCTGCAGGCGCTGCGCCAGGGCGGGTTCCGTCCGCGTTTGCGCGCCTGAGTTCCGTCGCGCAGCGTCACACGCGCTCGGGATAATCCGCCGCGCTGTCACTCCACCCTTCCGAATGAGTTCCTCCCGCATCCTCGTCCTCAGCGTCAGCGCCGGCAACGGCCATGTACGCGCCGCCCAGGCGCTGGTCGCCACCGCCGAACAGCAATGGCCCGGTTGCAGCGCGGTGCATGTCGACGCCATGGCCCATGTGGCGCCGGGCTTTCGAAAGGTCTACACGGACTGGTACATCCAACTGGTGAACCGCGCGCCGGAGGTGTGGTCCTACCTGCACCAGAAGAGCGACGCCACGCCGCACACCGCGACCTCGCAGCGCCTGCGCCGCGGCATCGAGCGCCTGAGCACCACGGCGCTGCTGCGCGAGATCCACCGGCAGAAGCCCGATGCGATCGTCTGCACGCACTTCCTGCCGGCCGAGCTGCTCATGCGCGAGCAGAACCGCGGCCGCATCGGCTGCCCGGTGTGGCTGCAGGTGACGGACTTCGACCTGCACAACATGTGGATCGTCCCCGGCATGGCGGGCTACTTCGCCGCGACCGAAGAGGTGGCGTTCCGCATGCGGGCGCGTGGCCTGCCCGCCGAGCGGGTGCACGTCACCGGCATTCCGGTGATGCCGGCCTTTTCGCAGCCCGACGCGCCAGGGCTGGCGCGCGATGCCTGCGTGTCGGCGCTGGGCCTGGATCCGGCGCGGCGTGTGCTGCTCATGGTCTCTGGCGGTGCCGGCGTGGGCGATCTGGCGAGCATGGTGCGCCGTGTGCTGGCGCTGCAGGGCGCGGACTTCCAGGTGATCGCCGTCGCTGGCCGCAATGCGGCGGCCCATGCGACCTTGCAGGAACTGGAGCGCGCGCACTCCGGCCGGCTGCGCGCCATCGGTTTCACCGGCGAGATGGAGAAGCTCATGGCCGCCGCCGACCTGGTCGTCACCAAGCCCGGCGGGCTCACCATTTCCGAATGCCTGGCGCTGGGCCGGCCCATGCTGCTCGCCTCGCCCATTCCGGGCCAGGAGGAGCACAACGCCGGCTACCTGATGGAGGAGGGTGCCGCCTGGCTGGCCTACGACGCCATCGGGCTCGAGTACAAGGTCGCGCGCCTGATGGCGATGCCGGCCAAGGTCGATGCCATGGCGGCGCGCAGCCGCGCACTCGGCCGGCCCCGGGCGGCCCGCGACGTACTCGATCGCGTGCTGGGCGGGACCGGGAAGGCTGGCCGATGAACGCCCGCCCGAGCCGCGCCGACTGGCCACGCACGGTGATGTACTTCGCCTGGGTCGTGCTCATGGCCTTCTTTTTTGCCAACGCGGAGATCCAGATCGAAGGCAGCGCCGGCTGGGCCAGTTCGCTGCCCACCTGGCGCATCGAGAAGCACTGGGCACTCGACATCTTCTGGGGTGGTCGGGCCATGACTGGCTACCACGCCTGGGTCTTCAGCTTCATGGCGCTGGCGTTCTTCGCGCCCCTGGCGTTCAACGGCCGCTGGCGCTGGAGCGATGTGGCGCTCGCGCTGGGCGGGTTGTCGGCCTTCTGGGTGGTCGAGGACTTTCTCTGGTTCGTCATCAACCCGGCCTACGGCGTGGCCCGTTTCGACCCCGTGCATGTGCCCTGGCATCCGCGCTGGGTGATGGGCTTGCCGCTGGACTACTGGTGGGGTGGCATCGGCGCGGTGGCCCTGGGCTGGCTGCACCATCGATTGAGGGCACGGGAAAGGCGATGAACGGCTGTCTTTCGTCTGTTGACAACAGGTTACACGTTGCTCCTCAACCAACTTCCGCCAAGAGTCCTCGCTCACGTCGGAGGTTGTAACGAATTCAGACAGAATTAATACAAAGGTGAACAATTGTGGCTAATTGGAAACGCCACATGGATTACGTCGAATTCGCCCTGACCGTCATCGAAGCCGAGGAAGGCCAGTTCCACTGGGTGCTGATGGAGCCGGTGGACGCTGAGATCGACGACGAACTGCGCTACCGCCCGGTGGACAGTTCGCCCGAGCCCTTTCCCAGCTATTCGGAAGCGCTGCTGTACGGCAGCGCGGCCATGCGCACGCGCCAGAACGCGCTGCGCGAAGCGGTGGCCCTGCACCGCGGCACCCGGCCGTCCGCGCTCGCAGCCTGAACGGCCCGATCGCGGCGCGGTTCAACGATCCGGGGCGAGGCCCAGCGCCTGGCGCAGCAGCGCAACGCGTGGCTGCACCGGCTGCGCGCGGTAGATCAGTCCCACCGGCCCGGCTGGAATCGCCGGCTGCACGCGCAGGCGACACACGCCTTCCACGCCCACCGAGGCCAGCGTCGCACGCGGCACCGCGCTCACGCCCAGCCCCGCGGCCACCAGCCGCAGGTTGGTGACGGGGCTCGTCGACTCGATCACCGGCACCGGCGGCATCACGCCCTCGCGGCGGAACACCTCCTCCATCATTCGCTGCACCATGGAGATGCGCGAAGGCATGATCCAGCGCTCCTGGGCGAGCTGCTGCCAGCTCACGCGGCGGGCCTTGGCAAGCGGATGCCCCGCCGGGGCGATGACATCGAAATCCGCGTCGAACAGCTTCTCGTGCCGCAGTGACTGGGCCTCGACCTCGGCCGGCAATGCGGCCGGGAAGCTGGTGATCAGCGCGTCCACCCGGCCCTCGACCAGGGCGCGCAGGATCATCGGGACACGTTCTTCCATGAGCTCCACGCGCAGGCGCGGCTCCAGGCGGGTCAGCGCCGCCATGGCCTGCGGCACATAGCCCTGCGCGACGAAAGGGGGCGCACCGATGCGCAGCAGGGTGATGCCGCCTTCGGACGCGGCCTCGGCCTGCACATGCGCCAGCTCGGCCATCAGCAGCGCCGCGCCGCGCACGACCACGTCCCCGCGCGGCGTCGGCACCAGGCCGCGTGCGCTGCGCACGAACAGCGCAAAGCCGAAGGCGGACTCGACCTCGCCCAGGGCCTTGCTCAGCGCCGGCTGGGTGAAATTCAGCACGCCGGCCGCGGCGCGCAGGCTGCCACCCTCCTTTAGCGCGACCAGCAACTGCAGGTGCCGAAAGCGCAGGCGGGCCAGGAGCCGGTGCGGGTCGTTCGAAGCGGGCATGGAGGGGTGATCACCAAAGGTTTTCAATCATTGAAAACATATCACTCGTGGATATCGCCCGCCATCCCTATGCTCCCGCACACAACACATCGACAGGAGACAAGCCGTGGATCGACGTACCTTTTGCCTGGCCGCCACGAGCGCCGCCGCCGCCGGCCTGCCCGGGCTTGCCTTCGCGGCCGGCTACCCCGACAAGCCCGTGCGCGTGATCTCGCCCTATGCCGCCGGCGGCGGGCCCGACGTGCAGTTGCGCCAGTCCGGCCCGGCCTGGGGCGCGGCGCTCGGGCAGCCGATCGTGGTGGAGAACAAGGTGGGCGCCGCCGGCGTGCTGGCGGCCCAGTACGTGGCGCAGCAGGCGCCCGACGGCTACACGCTGCTGATGGGGTCGAACACCCACCTGATCCAGAAGGCGCTGCAGCCCTCGCTGCGCTTCGATCCCATCGCCGACTTCGCGCCCGTGGGGAACCTCGCGGCGTCGCCGACCGTGCTGGTGGTGAGCGCGGAGTCGCCCTGGAAGACCTACGACCAGCTCGTCGCGGCCATCCGCGCGAAACCGGAGAACTGGAACTACAGCTCGGGCGGGCTCGGCACCTCGGCGCACCTGGCCGGCGCCACCATGGTCACGCTGGCGAAGCTCAAGGTCACGCACATCCCGCTCAAGGGGTCGGTCGAGATCCCGCTGTCGCTGCTGCGTGGCGACACGCAGTTCGCCTTTCCTGTGGCTGGCACCGGCGTGCCCCAGGTCACGTCCGGCAAGCTGCGCGCGCTGGCCGTGACCAGCCGCCGCCGTCTGCCCCAGCTGCCCGACGTGCCGACGCTGCAGGAGGTCATGGGCGGCAACGAACTCGCCGTGCAGGAGTCGTGGTTCGGCATCTGGGCGCCGGCCGGCACGGCCGCGCCGGTGATCGACACGCTGTTCGCCGGCCTGCGCAAGACGGTGGCCCTGCCCGAGCTGCAGGCCGCATTCATCGCCGCGGGCAACGAGGCCACCACGCTGGGCGACTCGCCGCGCGCCTTCGCCGACTTCGTGAAGCGCGAGAACCGCAAGTGGGCCGAGATCGTCCAGCTGACCGGCGTCACGATCAACACCTGAGGCCCTGGCGCCAAGGAGCATTCATTCCATGAGCAGACCCCTGGACGGCGTGCGCGTCGTCGACATGTCGCACGTCATCGCCGGGCCGATGGCGTCGCTGTACCTGGCCCAGCTCGGCGCCGAGGTCGTGAAGATCGAGCCGCCCGGCGCCGGCGAGGTCATGCGTGCCAGCCGCACGCGTGGCGACGGCCCCGAATGCGGCGACACGCCGGCCGGCTTCGCCGCGCTCAACGCAGGCAAGCAATCGGTGGCCGTGGACATCCGCACGGCCGAGGGCGCCGCCATCGTGCGCGACCTGGCGCGCACCGCCGACGTGTTCATCGAGAACTTCCGGCCCGGTGTCGTCAAGCGCCACGGCCTGGACCACGCGGCCATCCGGGAGGTGAAGCCGGACATCGTCTACTGCTCCATCTCCGGCTATGGCCAGTCCGGCGACTGGGCCGGGCGCGGCGCGTACGACCACGTCGTGCAGGCGCTCACCGGCATGATGATGATGTCGGGCGAGAACGCCGAGGCGCCGCCCAGCAAGGTGGGCTTTCCGGTGATCGATGTCGCCGTCGGCATGCTCGCCGCACTCGGCGTGACGGCCGCGCTGCGCCGTCGCGACCTCGAGGGCGTCGGTCAGTACATCGATGCCTCGATGGTGCAGGCCTCGCTGATGCTGATGTACCCCAACGCGAGCACCTACCTCACGCACGGCATCGAGCCGCAGCGCGTGGGCAACCGTGGCTACACGGGCAGTCCCACGGCCGACACCTACCGCTGCGCCGACGGCTGGCTGGCAACGGCCGCCAACACACCGGCACAGTTCCGTCAGCTCGCGCGCATCCTCGATCTGGAATGGCTGTGCGAGGACGGAGAGGCGATCGACCTCGCGGCCTTTCGCGCACCTGGCGGCGGCTTCGTCGTCGCACGCGACCTGCCGCGGCTGCAGCAGCTGTTCTGCGAGGCTTTCGCGCGGCGCGCGGCCGCCGACATGGAGGTCCGGCTGAACGCCGTCGGCGTGCCCGCCGCGCGTGTGCGTCGCCTCGGCGAGTTCCTCGATGAGGCACAGGCCACCGGCACCCTCACGCCCGTGGCCTACGACCAGGGTGACGCCAAGGTGCGCACGCCCGGGCTGGGCTTTCGGTACAGTGAAGAAGGCGCCTGGCCATCCGCGGGCGCCCCGCCGCTTGGCGGCCACACCGCGTCGGTGCTGGGCACACTGGGCCTGCCATCCGAACGCATCGCCGAACTCCAGGCCGCTGGCGCCATCGGCCTGTCCCCCCGCTGAACCGGAGAACTTCCACCCATGTTCCAGGCCCTGCTGCTCACCCAGTCCGACGACCGCGTCACGAACGCCCACATCCGCGCCCTCGACGAGGCCGACCTGCCCGCGGGCGAGGTGCGCGTCGCCGTCGCGCATTCCACCGTCAACTACAAGGACGCGCTCGCGGTCACCGGCAAGTCGCCAGTCGTGCGCAAGTTCCCCATGGTGCCCGGCATCGACTTCGCCGGCACGGTGGTCGACAGCGCCGATGCGCGCTTCAAGCCCGGGGACCGTGTGCTGCTCAATGGCTGGGGCGTGGGCGAAACGCACTGGGGCGGCCTCGCGCAGCAGGCGCGCGTGAAGGCCGACTGGCTGGTGCCGCTGCCCGATGCCTTCGACACCCACGACGCCATGGCCATCGGCACCGCCGGCTACACCGCCATGCTGTGCGTCATGGCGCTGCAGGCGCACGGCCTCACGCCGGGCGACGGACCGGTGCTGGTGACCGGTGCCAACGGCGGCGTGGGCACCATCGCGATCGCGCTGCTCTCGCGCCTGGGCTTCGAAGTGCATGCCTCCACCGGCCGCCTGAACGAGGCGACGCATCTGAAGGCGCTGGGCGCGACCGAGGTCGTCGACCGTGCCACGCTGTCGGCGCCGGGCAAGCCGCTGCAGAAGGAGCGCTGGGCCGCGGCGGTCGACAGCGTCGGCAGCCACACGCTGGCCAACGTGTGCGCCAGCCTGAAATACGGTGGCACCGTCGCCGCCTGCGGTCTGGCCCAGGGCCTGGACCTGCCTGCCAGCGTGGCGCCCTTCATCCTGCGCGGCGTCACGCTCGCGGGCGTCGACAGCGTCATGGCGCCGTACGCGCGCCGCATCGAGGCGTGGAGCCGCCTCGCCAGGGAACTCCCGCGCGAGGTGCTGACCGCCAACACCGAGACCGTGGGCCTGGCCGACGTGCCGGCGCTGGCACAGCGCCTGCTGGCCGGCGAGGTGCGCGGCCGCGTGGTGGTCGACCTCGCGCGCTGACGTCCGCTACAGCGCGAAGGTGTCTGCCAGCCGCGCCACACCTTCGGCGGCACGCGCCCGCACGTCGTCGAAGGACTGGCTGCGCACGATCTCGCCGTTCTCGAACACGGTCTGCAGCGCATCGTCGGCCGGCGCACCCTCGCCCCCGTCGATGCGCACCGTGCGCCAACCTTCTGCCTGGCTGCCAGCGAGCGTCAGGCGCCCCTTCTTCGACGCCTTCGACGCATCGCCCACGGGCTGCTTGTAGACCTCGCGCCACTGGCCGTCCACCTGCATGGCCGAGCACTTCATCGCCCACTGCATGGTGTCGCGGTTGCAGTGCTGAAGCAGGCCGCCGCCCATGCCGAAGGCGATGTTCTCGGCCGCGAAGCCGTTGTGGTGCAGGTTCGACAGGCACAGCCGCAGCGAGCGCAGGTCGATGCCGTCGCCCTGGATGATGCGCACCGTCCTGAGCACGCGAAAACCCCTGGCGTTGGTCGTCGTGCCGAAGCGCGCCGCCAGGATCTGCGCCACCTTCAGCACCGTCTGCGCCGGGTCGCCCGAATCGGGCCGCACCACCAGCGTGGCGCCGCTGCGCTCAACCAGCTCCTTCAGCTCCGTGCCCCAGATGCGGTCGCAGGCGTTGAAGATGTCGTAGCTGTCGCTCACCACCGCGAACGTGGCGCCGGGAGTGCCGAACTGCCGCACCATGTTGCGGTAGGCGTCGGCTTCGTGGGCCGCGCCCCAGCCGGTGATGGTGCTGTGCTCCGCCGCGGGAATGGAGAAACCGGCCATCTCGCAGTCGTAGTAACGACGCGCCGCCACCAGCGCCATGACCGTGTCCGTGCCCAGGAAGTTGACGAGATGGGCCATGCCGCCGAGCGCTGCCGACTCGTTGCTCGACACGCCGCGCGCGCCGAAGTCGTGCAGCTTGAAGCCGATCTGCCCGGTGGGGTCATCGCTGTTCGCCTCCAGGTAGCGCAGCAGTGTGGCCTTGGCGGCGGCCGACACGGTCGCGACCGTGGTGGGGTACCAGATGGCGCGCAGCAGCTCGGTTTCGAGGTAGCTGGTGAGCCAGAAAAAATCGGGGTCCGTGTTCTCGACCGTGGCCAGCACGTTGTGTGCGGGCACCACGCTGCCTTCCGGCACGGCGCGGATGCGCAGCGGCAGCCGTCCGCCGTGGACGTCGACCAGGCGCAGCCAGCCCTCACGGTTGAAGGGTTCGCCGTGCAGCTTGAAGATCGCGTCGGCTTCGTCGATGTCGGCACGCGCGACCGGCGTCGACAGGTATTCGCGCAGCCACGCCTGCAGCCCGAAGAACACGCCGTGCCCGAACACGCCGCCGCGCGACTCGATGTAGCTGAACACCGTCTGCGTGCCGGGCGGGTACTGCTTCCAGTGCGAGACCTTGTACGAGTCGGTGCGCAGCAGCAGGTTGCGGCCGAGAGGGGAGGGGAGTGCGGTCATGGTGAAAGCTCCTTTCACGTGGGCGCCGTCAACCGGCGCCGTTGCTTGCCGAAACGGGACCGGGTCAGCTGTGGCCCAGTCCCCCCAGGAAATGGTTGGCGATGAAGAAGTGGTCCTCGCACACCTGGGCCTGCATGCCGAGGAAGTCGGACAGCGGAATCCATCGCGCCTGCTCCGCGTCGTCGCTGCCGCGCACGGGCGTCAGCCCGGTCCACTGGTTGTGTGCCAGTTCGAAGAAGAAGCCGTGCGTGATGCTGCGGCCGCGCTGCGAGCGGTCGGGTGCATCGAACACATGGCTGGCCTTGAGGCTGCCCTGGAGCACCGGCACGGGAACCTTCAGGCGTGTCTCTTCCTTGAGCTCGCGGATCGCCGCGTCGAGCAGGCGCTCCTTCTGCCCGACGAAGCCGCCGGGCAGCGCCCACGTGCCGCGTGCCGGATGGAACTTGCGCTTGACCATGAGGATGTGCCCGGCCTCGACGACCACGGCGTCGACCGTGGTGTAGATCGGCGGGAACTCGCTGCCGGCATAGCGGTAGCGCTCGCGGTAGTCGACCAGGAAGGCGCGCTCCTCGCACAGCGACACGTAGTCGGCCGTGCCGGCGAATTGGCGCAGGAACTCGGCCGTGCCGTCGGGCAACGCCTCGGCCGGGATCTGGCCGCGGCGCTCGGGGTCGAAGTAGAGCTGCCGCACGTCGGTGGCGTGAATGCTGTCGACGGCCTCATGCGCCACGAACTCCCACTTGGGGAAGAGCCGCAGGTAGTAGCTGCTCGAGTCCTTGAGGTGGCCGACGAGGGCGATGCGCGTGCTCGCGGGGTCGGCCCCGTCCTGCACGATCAGGCGGTCGACCGCGGACTGGATGGACGCGATCCAGAGCTGGTCGTTGTAGGGCGAGTCGCTCACGCCCACCACGCTCACGCGCATCTGCTCGCTGCCGCGCAGGCAGGCGCGGACCATGCGTTCGCGCTCGTCGAGGGTGAAGGGGTTGCGGACGCTGCGGGGTTGCCGATCGGAACCGACCACCACGACGACGCGCTGGGCGGCGCGCAAGGCCTCTTCGATGAGGCGCTGGTGGCCGAAGTGGACCGGTTGGAAGCGGCCGATGACGACCGCGTAGGCGAACTTGCGCTGGGTGGTGGCTTGCATTTGGGAATCCCCCAAAAAGAGCGCCCTTCGTGGGTGCCGTAGGGTCGACGATAGCGGGTCTTCGCTGGTTTGTCCAATTAAGTTGTTGTGTGCCACTTAATCGATGTCTGGTCGTTCCCGCTTGGCGGCGGTGGTCGATCGGCTGGCACGACGGCTGGGGCGCTGGCGGCGGCCGCGGGCCTGCGTTCTCCGGCTCAGGCTCGCGCTGACCGGCTTGCTGTGCGTGCTGTGTGCTCGCTGTCCATCGACGTGCTTTCGGCACTGCACGGCGCCGCGAATGGCGCCTGCGCCCGCAGGCCCACGACCACCGCCCTGAACCGCTGCGCCTCATCCCCTCCAGTCCCCTCTCTCCCTCCCCCTCTGGGGGAGGGTCGGGGTGGGGGCTTGCAGCGATTGAGGAGGCGCGCCTCATCCAACGCCGGGGTGCCCCTCACCCCACCTCTCCCCAGCGGGGAGAGGAGCAAAACCGGGCGCGCCCGCGCCATGCCGGCCGAACGCGCGCCCGGTCCAGGCCGGTGGTGCCGGTGTGCGGGCGCAGGCGCCATTCGCGGCGCCGTGCAGTGC
>JAFEEH010000229.1 GCA_018241185.1 Pseudomonadota bacterium
CAGCAGCCACTGGTAGCAGGGGTGGCACTCCATGCCGATGCGCAGCGCGCCGCGTTCGCCCTGCGCGAACTGCAGCAGCCGCTCCTGCGCCAGGTCGAGTTGCGGAATCACGCGGTTGGCCACCGCCAGCAGGTACTGGCCGGCCTGCGTGAGCCGCAGGCTGCGGCCTTCGCGCAGCCAGATGTCGGTGCCCAGCTGCTGTTCCAGCTTGCGCATGCTGTGACTCAGCGCCGACTGCGTGACGTGCAGCACGCCGGCCGCGGCGGTCAGTGAACCCTGGCGTTCGACTTCGCGAACGATGGCGAGGTGCGTGCGTTCCAGCATGACGTGTGAGCCATATTCATGGATATGTGAGATAAGACCATTTTACTTCATGAGTTCTCGTCCTTAGCATCCGCGGTCCTGTTTGCAGAGCGACACAGCCGATGACCACCCGCCACCTTGCCCCAGTACTTCGAGACGAAGCGCGACAAGCGCCTGCATGCGACCCGGTTTGGCAGGCAGGAACACGGCGCCCGCTGCGCGTCGTCGCGGTATCCGGAGGGCTGCAGCGCCCCTCCAAGGCGGCCTCCCTCGCCGAGCACCTGATGGAGCTGATCGCCAACGCCGTTCCGTGCGAACGGCATCTGGTGGAACTGGGCAGGCTCGCGCCTGAGCTCGCCGGCACGGTCTCGCGTTCCTCGCTGCCCGACACGGTGGAGAAAGAACTCGCTGCGGTGGAGCAGGCCGACATCCTCGTGGTGGCCACGCCGGTCTATCGGGGCTCGTACACGGGGCTCTTCAAGCACTTCTTCGACTTCATTCATCAGGACGCCTTGACGGACACGCCCGTCCTGCTGGCGGCGACGGGGGGCAGTGAGCGCCATGCGCTGGTCATCGACCACCAATTGCGTCCGTTGTTCAGCTTCTTCCAGGCCCGCACCTTGCCGCTGGGCGTGTACGCGACCGACAAGGATTTCACCGACCACCGCCTGCACGACGGGGCGCTGACCCGGCGCGCGGCACTGGCGGTCGCGCGCGCGCTGCCATTGCTGCAACTGACGCGCCACGCCAGGCCGCGGTGGGCCGACGAAGCGATCGTGGCGTGAACAAACAAGCAAACAGACAGACCTTTCCCTCAACCATTGGCTCACTGGACGGCGATGAACCAGGAACTCACCTTCAACCTCAAGCGCATCCGCTTCGACGAGAACTATCAGCCGTCGGACGGCACGCGCATCACCACCAATTTCGCGAACCTGGCCCGGGGCGAAAGCCGGCAGCAGAACCTGCGCAACACCTTGAAGATGATCGACAACCGCTTCAACGAGCTGGCGCATTGGGACAACCCGACGGGAGACCGCTACGCCATCGAGCTCGAGATCGTCTCGGTCGAGATGGGCATGGATGCCGCGCGCGATGCCACAGCGTTCCCGTTGATCGAAATGCTGAAGACCGGCATCCACGACAGGAAGGAGCACAAGCGCATCGACGGCATCGCAGGGAACAATTTCTCCTCCTACGTGCGCGACTACGACTTCAGCATCCTGCTGCCGGGCTACAACATCAACCGATCGGAATTCGGGCTGCCGGACGACTTCGGCGACCTCCATGGCAAGCTGTTCAGGCAGTTCGTCCGTTCGGCCACGTACAAGGCGCACTTGGGCAAGGCGCCCGTGATCTGCATCAGCGCGTCGAGCGGCAAGACCTACCGCAGGACCGGCAACCGCCATCCCGTACTGGGCGTCGAGTACCGGCAGAACGAGCTGTCGTCGACCGACCGATACTTTGCCAAGATGGGCATGCAGGTTCGCTTCTTCATGCCACCGAATGGCGTTGCACCGCTGGCGTTCTATTTCCAGGGCGACTTGGCAGGCGACTATTCGAACCTGGAGCTGATCGGCACCATCAGCACCATGGAGACTTTCCAGAAGATCTACCGCCCCGAGATCTACAACGCCAATTCCGCGGCGGGTGAAGTCTTCCAGCCGAGCCTGAAGAACCAGGACTACTCGCTGACGCAGATCGTCTACGACAGGGAGGAGCGCAGCCAGCTGGCCGTGAAGCAGGGACAATTTGCGCAGGAACACTTCATCGAGCCGTACCGGAACGTGCTCGAACGTTGGGCTGCCACCGTGTCGCTCTGAGCAACCGGCTGGTCCCTGAACCTTTGGCCGCCCCCCGGACAACATGGGTCCGCGATGGCCACCCTGTCGATCGTCGCTTGAAAGGAAATCCGAGATGTTTGAAACCTCCATCGCCGGCAGCCTGCCGAAGCCGGCCTGGCTGGCCGAAACCGACAAGCTCTGGCCGCAGTGGAAGGCCGAAGGCGATGCCCTTCGCCAGGCCAAGGCCGATGCCACCCTGCTGTGGATCAAGGCCCAGGAAGACGCGGGCCTGGACATCGTGGGCGACGGCGAGCAGTCGCGCCAGCATTTCGTGCACGGCTTCCTGGAGCAGGTCGAAGGCATCGACTTCGAGCACAAGGTGAAGATGGGCATCCGCGACAACCGCTACGACGCGATGGTGCCGCAGGTGGTGTCGGCGTTGCGCCTGAAGGGCCGCGTGCACGCCTTCGAAGCCCAGCTGGCCCGCGCGCACACCAGGAAGAAGCTGAAGTTCACTTTGCCCGGCCCCATGACCATCGTCGACACCGTGGCCGACCGCTTCTACGGCGACAAGGTCAAGATGGCCTTCGCGTTCGCCGAATTGCTCAACCAGGAAGCGCTCGCGCTGCAGGCCGATGGCGTCGACATCATCCAGTTCGACGAACCCGCCTTCAATGTCTACATGAAGGACGCCGCCGACTGGGGCGTGCAGGCGCTCGAACGCGCAGCCCAGGGCCTGACCTGCACGACGGCGGTGCACATCTGCTACGGCTACGGCATCAAGGCCAACATCGACTGGAAGAACACCCTGGGCGACGAATGGCGCCAGTACGAAGCGGTGTTTCCCGCGCTGGCGCGCAGCCGCATCGACCAGGTGAGCCTGGAGTGCTTCCACTCCCATGTGCCGCCCGATTTGATGAAGCTGCTGGCCGGCAAGGACGTGATGGTCGGCGTGATCGACGTGGCCAGCGACGTGGTCGAGACCCCCGAGGAAGTGGCGGACACCATCGGCCGCGCGCTGCAGTTCGTGCCGAAGGAGCGGCTGTTTCCCTGCACGAATTGCGGCCTCGCACCCATGGCGCGGGACCTCGCATGGCGCAAGCTGAAGGCGCTGGCGGAGGGCACGAAGCTGGCGAGGGAGCGGCTCGCCGCGGCCTGAGGTCTGTCGGGATCGGGCGGCGGCCTGGCGCGCGCCGCCGAAGGGCGCGCGGCCGCGGCCCTCAGCTGCGGGCCGGATGCACGATCGGGTCGAGCAGCTGTCGCGTCTGCTTCAGGCTCGCGTTCAGCAGGCTGTCCGCCGCGGCCGCGCGGTCGCTCGCACCTTCGATCGCAGGACGCAAGGCGCTCGCCAGCGCCACGTTGACGGCGCCGACCACCGAGGGCAGCAGCTCGCGCAACGAGAGTTCGCCCAGCGCCTCCATGCGGCGGACGATGAGTTCGAAGGCCTCGTGGCCGACGTCGTTGACGAACTGGTGGCGGTCTTCGGCGGGAATGGTCATGGGGATGTGTCCTTGTGGATGATTCGGTGGCAATGCGGTGGACGGGGAAGTTCGCGCGGCGCGCGTCAGCCTTCGCCGATGTGGCCGTCGTACTGCGGCAGTTCGTCGGTGATGGTGAACCACGGCGCCTTCGAGCCGACGAAGATGTGCGCGCTCGGCCGCACGCCCGGTGCATCGATCAGCGTGCCCAGCGTGACGTGCACGAAGGCGCCGTCCCGCACCACCGAGTACAGCAGCGAGCCGCAGCGCGCGCAGTGCATGTCGAAGTTGCCTTCGCCGCCGTGGCGTAGCATCGCGTCCTCGCCCTGCGTGACGCGCAGGCGCTCGCGCGCGATGCCGGCGAAGGGCTTGAACGCGGCGCCGGTGGCGCGGCGGCAGTCGCCGCAGTGGCAGTTCAGCGCGTAGTCGAAGGCGTCGTCGACCGCGTAGTGCACCGCGCCGCAACAGCAACGGCCCGCCAGGGTGCGCGGCGATTCAGCCATGGCAGCCATGGCCGGCGCCGATCTTCGAGCCAAAAAGAGCTGGAGCGCCCGTCCAGACTGCGCGGGCAGCTATGAAAACCATAGCATCATTCATTTGCGGCGACGGGTGACCTTGACCACCACGTCCATGCCTTCGTATGCGTCGGCCTCGCCGAACCAGCTGCCGGCAATGGGCGGTGCGAAGGCCGGGTCGCGCGCGACGCCGACGCGGATGAGGCGCCCGCTGCCCATGAGGTTGTTGGTGGGGTCGAAGGCAACCCAGCCCGCGCCCGGCAGGTAGGCCTGCAGCCAGGCATGCGTGGCGCCGGCGCCGACGATGCTCTCGCCGGGTTCCTGCACGCCGGTGTCGAGCATGGCGTCGTAGAGGTAGCCCGACACGAAACGGGTGGCGATGCCCAGCCGGCGCGCCGCCTCCATCATCAGCAGCGCGTAGTCGCGGCAGCTGCCGCCGCCGACGGCCAGCGTTTCCAGCGGCGTCTGCGTGCCTTCCTCGTCGCGCGCCTGGTAGGTCAGGCTCTGGTTGATGTGGGCGTTCATGCGCGTGAGCGTCTCGCGCGTGCTGTTGGGCTGGTCGCTGTGCAGGAACTGGTGGGCCCAGCGGATCAGCGTGCCGTCGGGGTCGTCGTGGTGCGGGCGCAGGTAGTGCTCCAGGTCCAGCCGCTCCTGCATCGAATAGGCGAAGGGCAGGAACTCGGCGGCCGGGTCGAGCGACAGCTCGTCTGCAGGATCGGGCACATGCTCGATGGTGAACGAGCAGGCGATGGTGAGCTCGGTGGCCTGCCCCTGGGGTTGCACCAGTGCCACCGAGTTGGAATGCGGGTCCTGGATCAGGCGCACATGCGCCTGCGGGCTGACCTGCAGGTCGGTGGCCAGCACGCGCAGGTCGTGGCTGTCACGCGGCCGGAACATCACCCGGTGCTGCCCGAAGCTCACCGGCTCCCGATAACGGTAGGTGGTGGTGTGCAGGATGTCGTAGTGGGTCGCCATGGCAGGCATTGTCGTCGGGCTGCCGGGCAGCACCGGTAGGTTTCAGGCGCGTACGCGCGAGGTGTCGAGCGCGCGCGCCAGGTTGGCGGCGATGGGCAGCGGCTCGCCGTGCCAGCGCGCGGCCAGCAGTTCGGCGCACAGGGCCGCGAAGCTCAGGCCGCGCGAGCCCATCGCGGTGCTGACCCACAGGCCCGGCGCGGCGCCGGGCACCGGGCCGACCAGCGGGCGGCGGTCGGCCGAAGCGCAGCGCACGCCGGCCCAGGCGTGCAGCTCGCCACGTGCCGCCTGTCGGCGCGCCAGGGCCGCCACACCGGGATGCAGGCGCTCGAGGCGGTCGAGGTTGAACGCGGTGTCGTCCGGGCGCAGCGCCCGCGTTTCCTCACCTGGCGAGAAGGTCGAGCCGCTGAGCCAGCGCGGGCCACCGGGCAGCGGCACCGCGGGCACCAGATGCCCGTCGCCGTTGAGTGGCACGGCGGGAAGGCCGGTGCCGTCGCCCTCTGCCGGCATCGGTCCGTGCACCAGCTGTCCACGCACGGGTTGGAGGGGCAGTGCGTCGGCAAGCAGCGAGCGCGTGCCATGGCCGCCCGCGAGCACCAGACGATCGCCCTCGGCCAGCACGGCGCCCTGGGCATCGACGGCCTGCCAGCGCCCGTCGGACGTCGAGGCCACCTGCGCGACGTGTGCGTGGCCGACGAAACGCACGCCCGGCGTGGCCAGCCAGGCCGCCACCAGCGCAGCCGGGCGCACCCAGCCGGCCTGCGCGTGCCAGAGCGCGGGCGTGTCAGGGGGCAGGGCGGCGCGGGCGCATTGCGCGGCATCGGCGGTCCAGGAGTCGTTGGGGCCGTCCGCCTGCCAGCCGGGCGGCAGGCGCAGGGCGGCGGCGTTCGCGCGCCGCTCCAGCACGCCCTCGCACTGCCAATCGGTGCCGGCCGCGTCGGCAAGCAGCGACTGCACCTGCTGCCAGCCCAGCCGCGCGCCCGCGCGGGTCAGTCGCGAGAGCAGGGCGTCGTCGGGCGACACATGCGGCGCCAGCACGGCCGCGGGGGCGCCGGATGCACCGGAGGCCGGTGCATCCGCGGCGTCGAGCACGGTCACGCGCCAGCCGCGTCGCGCCAGGCTGGCCGCCACGGCCGCACCGGCCAGGCCCGCGCCGACCACCACGCACGCGCCGGGCGCTGCCACGCGCTGCGCATCGGGCGGCGGCCGGCGCGGCTGCCAGGCCGGGGCGTAGCGGCCGCGCAGGCAGTCGCGCTTGGGCGGCAGGCCCGGCGCCTTCTCGACCACGAAACCCAGCGGAGCCAGCGCGTCGCGCACGGCGCGCGCGATGGTCCAGGTGGCGATGCCGGTGCCCGGCCGCGCGAAACGCGCCACGGCCTTGAGCACCTCGGGCGTCCACATCTGCGGGTTCTTCTGCGGGCTGAAGCCGTCGAGGAAGAGGCTGTCCGCGTCGAAGGGTTGCAACGCGCGCAGCATCGGCTGCACCTCGCCCACGCACAGCGTGAGCATCACGCGGCCTTGCTCGAACACCAGCCGGTGGCAGCCCGGCAGCAGCCCGTGCCACTGCGCGGCCAGTTCGGCGCCCAGCGCGGCGAGCGCCGGGCCCTGCGCGGCGGCCGCGCGCAGCAGGTCGGCGGCAGACACCGGGTAGGCCTCGACCGAGACGAAGTGCAACAGGCCCGGCCGCGCCGGATCGTCGCGCCAGGCCTGCCAGCTGGTCAGGAAATTGAGGCCCAGCCCGAAGCCGGTTTCGAGAATCCGCCACTCCGACGCATTCGCCCAGGCGCCGGGCAGCCCGCAGCCGCCCAGGAACACATGGCGCGCCTGCGCAGTGGCGCCGGCTTCGGAGTGGTAGCCCTCCTGGAAGCGGGCGCTGAACGGGCGGCCGTCAGGAGGCCACTCGACGGGTTCGGTCATGGGAAAGCGGAGGAGGCGAGGCGCCGGCAGTGCTCGCGGCGCGGGCCGTCAAGACGCTGGCGCACAGCAGCGCGCGCCAGTTCGGGGCGTCAGGCGCTCGGCGGCACGTACCCCTGCGCCACGTCGGCCCCTTCGCCGAAGAAATGCTTCTCCATCTGCCGCGCCAGGTACTGGCGGGCGCGCTGGTCGGCCAGATTCAGGCGGTTCTCGTTGACCAGCATGGTCTGCTGCTTGAGCCAGGCGGCCCAGGCTTCCTTGCTGACGTTTTCCCAGATGCGCTTGCCCAGATCGGTGTGGGGCGGGTAGGGGGGGAGATCGAGCCCTTCGGCCTCTCGGCCGAGCTTGATGCAGTGGACCATGCGTGCCATTGCGGTGCCTCTTCGGTGTGGGTGCGCGGCGGGCGCTGAGCCGGCCGCTTAGTTGATTTCGCTATTTAGAACTGAAAACTCGGTCGTTCCAGTTTCCTTATGCGCTCTTGAGAATGCAAGGCATCGACGTTATGCCTTTTTCGAGCACAAACATGAACAGCCGCCGCGACTTTATCAAGCTTTCCCTGGCCGCCAGCACCGTGGCCGGCATGGCCCTGACGGCATCGCTGCCGGCTGTGGCCCAGGTGCAGGGCAACACCGTCAACCTGCTCAACGTCTCGTACGACCCGACGCGCGAGCTGTACGTGGACTACAACAAGGCCTTCGCCAGGTACTGGAAGGCCAAGACCGGCCAGGACGTGGTGGTCAAGCAGTCGCACGGCGGTTCGGGCAAGCAGGCGCGCTCGATCATCGACGGGCTGGAAGCCGACGTCGCCACCCTGGCCCTGGCCGGCGACACCGACGCGCTCGTGACGCACGGCGGCCTGGTCAAGCCCGACTGGCAGAAGCGCCTGCCGCACAACAGCTCGCCCTACACCTCGACCATCGTGTTCCTGGTGAAGAAGGGCAACCCCAAGGGCCTGAAGGACTGGGACGACCTGGTCAAGCCCGGCGTGCAGGTGATCACGCCCAACCCCAAGACCTCGGGCGGTGCGCGCTGGAACTACCTTGCCGCTTGGGAATTCGCCAAGCGCAAGTACGGTGGCGATGCCAAGGCCAAGGACTTCGTGGGCAACCTCTACAAGAACGTGCCGGTGCTCGACACGGGCGCGCGCGGGAGCACGATCACCTTCGTGCAGCGCGGCGTGGGCGACGTGCTGCTGGCCTGGGAGAACGAGGCCTTCCTCGCCATCAAGGAATTCGGCCCCGACAAGTTCGACATCGTCGTGCCCTCGATCTCCATCCTGGCCGAGCCGGCCGTGACGGTGGTCGACAAGGTGGCCGACAAGCACGGCACACGCGCCGTGGCCGAGGAGTACCTCAAGTACTGGTACACCGACGAAGGCCAGGACATCGCCGGCCGCAACTACTACCGCCCCACGGCCGACAAGGCCAAGGCGAAGTACGCCAACCAGTTCCCCAAGCTGGCGCTCTTCACCATCGACGAAGCCTTCGGCGGCTGGTCGAAGGCTGACAAGGCGCACTTCGCCGACGGCGGCAGCTTCGACCAGATCTACACCAACAAGCAGAAGTAGGCCGCTGCACGCGGCGTCCCGAGCGGCCGCTGCTATTGATTTCATAGCTGGTGGCGCCCGTCAGGCGGGCGCTGCAGGCCGATTTCGTCCCTGAATTTTTGAAAGCTTCCGATGTCTGTGCTGTTGCTGGCGGGTAGCCCGTCCTCGCCGTCGCGGTCCACCGCCTTGCTCGACGCCGTGGCCGACCGGCTGGCGCGCCGCGGCGTGGCCACCGACGCGCTGGCCGTGCGCGACCTGCCGGCCGCGGCGCTGGTGGCCGCCGACACCAGCCACCACAGCGTGCAGCTGGCCGTCGACCGCATCGCCAAGGCGCAGGCCATCGTGGTCGCCACGCCGGTCTACAAAGCCGCCTACAGCGGACTGCTGAAGGTGTTCCTCGACCTGCTGCCGCAGACCGCCCTGCGCGGCAAGGCGGTGCTGCCGCTGGCCACGGGCGGCAGCCCGCACCACATGCTGGCGCTGGACTACGCGCTGCGGCCGGTGCTCAACGCGCTGGGCGCGCGCCACATCCTGCCCGGCGTCTATGCGAGCGATGCCCAGGTCACGCTCACGCCCGAAGGGGCCTACCAGCTGCAGGTCGATTTGTTCGACCGCCTGGCCGAAGCCGTCGACACCCTGGCCGCCGAGGGCCTGAAGCTGGGGCCGCGCCCGGCCGCTTTCGAGCCGGTGCCCTTCTCGCAGGTGCGATGTAGCGTCTGAGGCGAGGGCGGCCGTGCGCCGCCGCCTCGCCACTCCCCCCGATCACCGTCCCCGCCGCCAGGCTACTGCCCGGCGGTGCGGGCACCGCTCGCCCCCACGAACTGCTCCTTGCTGCCATGCCACCCACCCTCGCCGACCACCTGCCTGCCGCCCAGTCCGGCTCCCGCCTGCTGCGCGCCGCCGACTTGCTGGCCGCACTGGCGCTTCAGGCCGCACTGCTGGCCTTCGCCTGAATTCACCCGATCCAGGACCACGCACCATGACCTCGCCATCGACCTCCCTCTCGCGCCGTCGCCTGCTCCAGGGTGCCGCCGCCCTCGCGCTGCCCGTCACGCTCGCGGCGCCCGCGTTCGCCCAGGGCGCCGCGCGCACGCTGCGCATCGGCCACCAGAAGGGCTACCTCAGCCTGCTCAAGGGCCGCGGCACGCTCGAGCAGCGCCTCGCGCCGCTGAACGTGTCGGTCAAGTGGACCGAGTTCACGGCCGGCCCGGTGCAGCTCGAGGCGCTGAACGTCGGCTCGATCGACTTCGGCGACGTGGGCGAAGCGCCGCCCATCTTTGCGCAGGCCGCCGGCGCGCCGCTGGCCTACGTCGCGGCGACGGTGCCGCGCCCGCAGTCCGAAGCCGTGCTGGTGCCCAAGGGCTCGGCCATCCGCAGCGTGACCGACCTGAAGGGCAAGAAGGTCGCCTTCAACAAGGGCAGCAACGTCCACTACTTCCTGGTCAGGCTGCTGCAGAGGCACGGCCTGCAGTACGCCGACGTGAACGCCGTCTTCCTGCCGCCGGCCGACGCGCGCGCCGCCTTCGAGAAGGGCTCGATCGACGCCTGGGTCATCTGGGACCCCTTCCTCGCAGCGGCCGAGAAATCGCTCGACGCCAGGGTGCTGGCCGATGCCACGGGCGTGGTGGGCAACCGCGGCTACTACTTCTCGTCGCTCGACTACGCGGCGAAGAACGCCGACGTGACCCGGGTGCTGATCGAGGAACTCGACAAGGTCGACCAGTGGGGCAAGGACCACCGCGGCGAACTCGCGGGCGAGCTGGCGCAGATCTGGGGCCTGCCCAAGCCGGTGGTCGACCTGTCGATCGGGCGCTCGCAGTTCGGCACCGGCCCGATCACCAAGGCCATCCTGGGCGAGCAGCAGCAGATCGCCGACACCTTCTTCGAGCTCAAGCTGATCCCCAGGCGCATCAACCTGCTCGAGGCGGCGGCCCCGGGCCTGGCCTGAGGAATGTCGACATGAGTTCCCGTTTCGTCGTTGCTTCCTCTCCCGCGCAGCAGGCGCTGCGCGTGCTGGGCGTCACCGTGGTGGCGTGGGGCATCAAGCTGCCCTCGGCCCATGCCGTGGCGCGGCGTGCGCCGCATGGCTACCTGCCGGTGCGGGCGCTGCGCCGGCTCGTCGCGGCACACGCCACCGCGCCATCGACGCGCTTTCTCGCGCACTCCTGGTAAGCGCAAAGGATTTTTCCCATGCAGATCTTCTGGTTCCTCCCCACCCACGGCGACAGCCGCTACCTCGGCAGCACCGAAGGCGCTCGACCGGTCGACCTGGCCTACCTGCAGCAGGTGGCCGGCGCGGCCGACACGCTCGGCTACGAAGGCGTGCTGATCCCCACCGGCCGCTCCTGCGAAGACCCGTGGGTCGTCGCCTCCAGCCTCATCGGCGCGACGAAGCGGCTCAAGTTCCTGGTCGCGGTGCGCCCCGGCCTGCACCAGCCGGCGCTGGCCGCGCGCATGGCCGCGACCTTCGACCGGCTGTCGGGCGGGCGCCTGCTGGTCAACCTGGTCACCGGCGGCGACCGCGCGGAACTCGAGGGCGACGGCGTTTTCCTCGACCACGCGGCACGCTACGAGCAGTCGGCCGAGTTCATCCGCATCTGGCGCGAGCTCATCGCACGCAGCCACGACGGGCAGGCCTTCGACTACGACGGCCGGCACCTGCAGGTCAAGGGCGCGAAGCTGCTGTTCCCGCCGGTGCAGAAGCCGCATCCGCCGGTGTGGTTCGGCGGCTCGTCCGCGGCCGCGCACGAGCTCGCGGCCGAGCAGGTCGAGCGCTACCTGACCTGGGGCGAAACGCCCGACGAGGTGGCCAAGAAGATCGCCGACGTGCGGGCTCGTGCCGAGGGCAAGGGCCGTCGCGTGGAGTTCGGCATCCGCCTGCACGTCATCGTGCGCGAGACCGAGCAGGAAGCCTGGCAGGCCGCGGACGCGCTCATCAGCCGCGTCGACGACTCGACCGTGATCCGAGCGCAGGCCGCCTTCGCCAACATGGATTCGGAAGGGCAGCGCCGCATGGCCGCGCTGCATCGGGGTGGCGCCAACCGCAGCCGCGAGGCGCTGGAGATCAGCCCCAACCTCTGGGCCGGCGTGGGCCTGGTGCGCGGCGGCGCCGGCACCGCACTGGTCGGCAGCCCCGAGCAGGTCGCGGCACGCATCGAGGAATACGCCGCGCTGGGCATCGACGCCTTCATCCTCTCGGGCTACCCGCACCTGGAAGAGGCCTACCGCTTCGCCGAGCTGGTGTTTCCGCTGTTGCCGCGGCGCGTGCAGCAGCGCATCGGTGGATCGGTCGGTGGTTCGCTCACCGGCCCGTTCGGCGAGGTCGTCGCCAACGTCGACGCACCGTCGCGCCTGCGCGCGCAAAGTTGATGAAGCACCCGTGGTCACACGCCGCCGTTCGCGCTGAGCTTGTCGAAGCGCTGCACCCCGGCTTCGACAAGCTCAGCCCGAACGGTCTTCTGTCCTGACCTCCATCTCGTTCCACATGACCGAACAAGTCCAACCCGTGCCCCTGAGCACCCCCTCGCTCGGCGGCGCCAAGGCCTTCGCGGCCCAGGTCGCCCACCGCCTCGTGCCCTGGCTCGTCCCCATCGGCCTCATCGTCGCCTGGCAGATCGCCTCATCGCTCGGCTGGCTCTCTACCCGTGTGCTCCCGGCGCCGATCGACGTCGTCAAGGCCGCGTGGTCGCTCGCCGTGTCGGGCGAGCTGTGGACCCACGTCAAGGTGAGCGCCGGCCGTGCCCTGCTGGGCCTGGCGATCGGCGGCAGCGCCGGGCTGGTGCTGGGGCTGCTCACCGGCTCGGTCAAGTTCTTCGAGACGCTGCTCGACTCCACCATCCAGATGGTGCGCAACATCCCGGCGCTGGCGCTCATCCCGCTGGTCATCCTGTGGTTCGGCATCGACGAGACGGCCAAGCTGTTCCTCATCAGCGTGTCGGTGTTCTTCCCGATCTACCTCAACACCTTCCACGGCATCCGCAACGTCGATCCGCAACTCATCGAGATGGGCCGCACCTATGGCCTCTCTCGCTGGCAGCTGTACCGCGATGTGATCCTGCCCGGTGCGCTGTCGTCCATCCTCGTGGGCCTGCGCTTCTCGTTGGGGCTGATGTGGGTGATCCTGATCGTGGCCGAGACCATTTCGGCGCAGGCCGGCATCGGCTACCTGACGATGAACGCCCGCGAGTTCCTGCAGACCGACGTGGTGCTGGTGGGCATCCTGCTCTACGCGCTGCTGGGCAAGCTGGCCGACGTGTTCGCACGGGCGCTGGAGCACGGGTGGCTGCGCTGGCATCCGGGCTACCAGGCGAAGTGAGGGCCGGGCGATGACATCCGCATTCCGACCCACCCGCCGTGCCGCGCTCGGCAGCCTCGCGGCCCTGGCCGCAGGCGCCGCCTGGGCGCAAGGCAGCGCCGCGCAGACCGTGCGCATCGGCTACCAGAAATCGTCCACGCTGATTGCGGTGCTCAAGATTCAGGGCACGCTCGAAAAGCAATTCGCCCCGCTGGGCGTCAAGCCCAACTGGCACGAATTCACCAGCGGGCTGCCGCTGCTGGAGGCGCTCAACCTCGACAACGTGGACGTCAGCGCCGACGTGGCCGACACCGTGCCGGTGTTCGCGCAGGCCGCGGGCGCCAAGCTCACCTTCGTCGCGCAGGAGGCGCCGTCGCCCACGGCGCAGGCGATCCTGGTCAAGGCCGACTCGCCGCTGAAGACGCTGGCCGACCTGAAAGGCCGCAAGATCGGCTTCGCCAAGGCGGCCGGCGTGCACTACCTGTTGCTGGCCGCGCTGGAGAAGGCCGGGCTGTCGTTCAAGGACATCGAGCCGGCCTACCTCACGCCCGCCGACGGCCGGGCCGCCTTCGAGCGCGGTGCCATCGACGCCTGGGTGGTGTGGGACCCGTTCCTTTCCGCGGCGCAGCGTCAGTCGGGCGCACGCGTGCTGGCCGACGGCACCGGGCTCGCGTCGTACCAGCGCTACTACCTGGCCAGCACGCGCTTTGCGCGCCTGCAGCCGCAGGTCCTCGGCGTGCTGTATGCCGAGCTCGAGAAGACCGGCCGCTGGGTCAAGCAGAACCCGCGCGACGCGGCCGCGCTGCTCGCGCCGTTCTGGGGCCTGGACGCCGCCATCGTGGAGCAGGCCAACGCGCGACGCAGCTACGCCGTGCGGCCCGCCACGCGCGAAGGCATCGGTGAGCAGCAACGCATCGCCGACGCCTTCTTCGCGGAGAAGCTGCTTCCAAAGCGCGTCGACGCCCTCGACATCGACCTGTTCAAGCCACCGGCCTGATCGCCATGAAACCCGCCACCCTTCACCTGCGCGCCCGGTCGCTCTGCCACGAGCACCCGGCCTGGGACGGGGAGGCCGCACGGAGCCCGCACCCCATGAGCGCTGCCATCGACACCCCCGTCCACCCCGAATCCACCGACCTGCCGCAGTCCGGCGGCGTGAAGCTGGAGCTCCGCCACCTCGTCAAACGCTACGGCGAGCGCGAGGTGCTGCGCGACACGCAACTCCTCATCGAGCCCGGCGAGTTCATCGCCATCGTCGGCCGCAGCGGGTGCGGCAAGAGCACCTTGCTGCGCCTGATCGCCGGGCTGGAAGCGGCCAGCGGCGGCCAGCTCGTCACCGACGGCCAACCCGTGAATGGCCTGCACGACGACACGCGCATCATGTTCCAGGAGGCGCGCCTCCTGCCCTGGAAGCGCGTGCTGGACAACGTGACGCTCGGCCTGCCGCCCGAGGCCCGCGCCCGCGGCCGCGAGGTGCTGGCGCAGGTCGGCCTGGCCGACCGCGAGAACGAATGGCCGGCGCGCCTGTCGGGTGGCCAGCGGCAGCGCGTGGCCCTGGCCCGCGCGCTGGTGCACCACCCGCGGCTGCTGCTGCTCGACGAGCCGCTGGGCGCGCTGGATGCGCTGACGCGCATCGAGATGCACCGCCTCATCGAGGGGCTGTGGCAGCAACACCGCTTCACCGCGCTGCTGGTCACGCACGACGTGCAGGAAGCCGTGGCGCTGGCCGACCGCGTGATCCTGATCGAGGACGGGCGCATCGCGCTCGACGAGCGCATCGTGCTGGCCCGTCCGCGCTCGCAGGGCGACGCGGCTTTCGCGGCCGTCGAGAAGCGCATCCTCGACCGGGTGCTGCAGAAGCCCGCAGCCGACGAGGCCGAGCCCGCGAACGATGCCTACTGGCCCGACTCGCCCGCGCACACGCTGCGCTGGGCCGTGTGATGCCGCAATCGCCCACACCCGTTCGGGCTGAGCCCGTCGAAGCCTCGCGCGGCGCTTCGACCCTTCGACAAGCTCAGGACAGGCCAAGCTCAGCGTGAACGGCCTTTCTTGATCCACCCAAAGGAAACCCGTATGTCCAAGGACTGGAAGTTCGAGACCCTGTCGGTGCACGCCGGCTACTCGCCCGACCCGACCACCCGCGCGGTGGCGCCGCCCATCTACCAGACGGTGGCCTACGCCTTCGACTCGGCGCAGCACGGTGCCGACCTGTTCGACCTCAAGGTGCCGGGCAACATCTACACCCGCATCAACAACCCGACGCAGGACGTGCTGGAGCAGCGCGTCGCGGCGCTCGAAGGCGGCATCGCGGCGCTGGCGCTGGCCTCGGGCCAGGCGGCCGTGACCTACGCCATCCAGACCATCGCCGAGGCGGGCGACAACATCGTGAGCAGCACGGCGCTCTACGGCGGCACCTACAACCTGTTCGCGCACACGCTGCCGCAGTTCGGCATCACCACGCGCTTCGCCGACCACCGCGACCCGGCCAGCTTCGAGCCGCTGATCGACGCGAAGACCAAGGCCATCTTCGTCGAGTCGCTGGGCAACCCGGCCGGCAACGTCACCGACATCGCCGCGGTGGCAGCCATCGCGCACAAGCACGGCGTGCCGCTGATCGTCGACAACACGGTGCCCTCGCCGTACCTCAGCCGGCCGATCGAGCACGGCGCCGACATCGTGGTGCATTCGCTCACCAAGTACCTCGGCGGCCACGGCACCAGCATCGGTGGGGCGATCGTCGATTCGGGCAAGTTCCCCTGGGCGCAGCACAAGGAACGCTTCAAGCGCCTGAACGAGCCCGACGTGAGCTACCACGGCGTGGTCTACACCGAGGCGCTGGGGCCTGCTGCCTACATCGGCCGCGCGCGCGTCGTGCCGCTGCGCAACACGGGCGCGGCGATCTCGCCCTTCAACGCCTTCCAGATCCTTCAGGGCATCGAGACGCTGGCGCTGCGCATGGACCGCATCAGCAGCAACGCGCTGACCGTCGCACAGCACCTGCAGAAGAGCCGCGCGGTGAACTGGGTCAACTACGCCGCACTGGAGGACTACCCGGACCATGCGCTGGCGCAGAAGTACCTGCGCGGCAAGGCCAGCGGCGTGCTCACCTTCGGCATCGGCAGCGGCCGCGCAGGCGGAGCGCAGTTCCTCGATGCACTCAAGCTCTTCACGCGGCTGGTGAACATCGGCGATGTCCGCTCGCTGGCCACGCACCCGGCCTCGACCACGCACCGCCAGCTCTCGCCCGACGAACTCGCCAGGGCCGGCGTGACGGAAGACACGGTGCGCCTGTCCGTCGGCATCGAGCACATCGACGACCTCATCGCCGACCTCGACCAGGCGCTGAAAGCCGCATCCACATGACACAGCGCGCCTCGACGCCGCATGCGCCGCGATGTCGGAAGTTCTGAACGAAATCGGGCTCCAGCGCCCGTCCCATCTGCGCAAGCAGCTATCGAATCTGTAGCAAACCCATCACTTTCAAGGCAACCACCATGACCATCCAAGCCATCAACGTCCGCAACCAGTTCAAGGGCAAGGTCCGCGAGATCATCCGCGGCGACGTCGTCTCCGAGGTCGACGTCGAGACGCCCTGGGGCATCGTCACCTCCGTCATCACCACGCGCTCGGTCGACGAACTGCAGCTGAAGATCGGCTCCGACGTCGTCGCGCTGGTCAAGTCGACCGAGGTGTCGATCGCGAAGCTCTGAAGCACCGGGAGGGCGCGGGCGATACTTCGCCCGATGCCTTCCTCCGCGGGCCGCACGCCGGCCGCCTTCGTTCCCTTCCTTGCCGTGCTGGGCGCCGTCACGGCGCTGGGCCTGGGCACCTCCTGGGCCAAGCACGCACTGTTTCCGGCCATCGGCGCCCAGGGCACCACGGCCCTGCGCGTGGGCTTCTCGGCGCTGTTGCTGCTGCTGATCTGGCGGCCCTGGCGCCGACCGCTGCGGCCCGGCGACGCGCGCGCCATCGTGCTCTATGGCGCGACGCTCGGGCTCATGAACCTGAGCTTCTACATGGCGCTGCGCACCATCCCCTTCGGGCTGGCGGTGGCGATCGAGTTCGCGGGGCCGTTGACCGTGGCCGTGCTCTCGTCCCGCCGCGCGGTCGACTTCGTCTGGGTGGCGCTGGCCGCCTCGGGCCTGGCGCTTCTGCTGCCGCTGGGCCTCGGCGATAGCCGTCTTGATCCGGTCGGCGTGCTGTGGGCACTCGCGGCCGCAACGCTCTGGGGCCTGTACATCGTGTTCGGCAAGCGGTTGGGCCATCTGCACGCCGGCCACTCGGTCGCGCTGGGCCTGAGCGTGGCCGCGCTGGTGGTGTTGCCGGTCGGGGTGTGGCACGCGGGCGCGGCGTTGCTGGCGCCTGGCGTGCTGGTGGTGGGCCTGTGCGTGGCCGCGATCTCCAGTGCGATCCCGATCTCGCTCGAGATGGTGGCGCTCAAGCGCCTGCCCAAGGAGGCCTTCGGCATCATGATCAGCATGGAGCCGGCCGTGGCCGCGCTGCTGGCGCTGGGGCTGCTGGGCGAGCGGCTGAGCGTCACGCAGTGGCTGGCCATCGCGCTGGTGATGGGGGCATCGGTGGGCTGCGCGGTCACTGCGCGGCGGCGACCCGTGGCGGCGCAAGGCGTGGCGGCCTGAGCGTGTGGGCGAGCTGCCCGCGTCGCGCCACGGAGTGCTGATTCCCGCCGCGTTTTGTGGTCTGCTGGGCAGACTGGAAAGGCGGCATCTCGCTCTGATGTGCGACCGCTTGAAGGTCCAGCAGCGGCATTCAAGCTTCGACTACATTCGGCCAATAGCAGACGCAAGGACAAGCAATGGAGAGGTACGAGAACAATCCCTTTCTGCGGTTGGTTGACAGCTACCTTTTGGACTTGATCGGCGAACTAGGGCCGGAGCAGTTGGCCGCCCTTTCTCAGCTCGAACCAAAGCTACAGCGAACGTTCAAGACGAGCGGTAGCTGGCAGGAGATGATCGAGCATCAGATGGACTTCATGCCCTCTGTGCGCGACAAGGTTCGAGCTTTTTGGGCGGGCTACCAGAAGGCAGCTTCAGATCAAGGCCTGCCGGCCGTACCAGACGACTTCGTCATCTCATTCGTGAACCAAAACTTTCCGCATCTGGTCAGCGATCAAGAGATTCACTGATTGGGCCTTTCGAGCAGGTTGGCGGTCCGCTATGGGCCCGAAGCAGAAGTTCGAGATACTCCGAAGCAGCCATTCGGCGCGCCACTCAGCCTTCGTCTGGCCAGTTGTAGTGCAAGATCTCAAGCCGATTCTGAACTGCGTCTGTGACTTCGATCCAGTGCCTAACTTCACCCCGAGTTAGCACCTCGTGAAGGCGATGGGCGTTGGCGCGAAGAACAGACAAGGTTGCAGCGGTTCCTTCGATCGTGGCCATTTCGTCGGTGTGCTGATCGAACTCAAACGTTAGGCGCTCGAACTCCAAGACGTTGATGCTGTAGGCGCGCTCCTCGACCTCGAGGCCCAGTGCGGCAAGGTGCTTGGCGAATAAATGCTTCCCTATGCACCCTGAGCACTCACCGTATGCGAAGGCACGGCCGATGGATGACAGACCAGTCTTCATCACAACCAAGTCCTCTATGTCTGCTGCTGGCCGTCAGTAGACCCCTAGACTGCCGGGCCAGTAGGGAGTTTGTCCTTCACGCTCAATCCGCTCTTCCAAACGGTCGCGCGGGCTCGGCTTGTCACAACTCCAGCCATCCGAGCGATGGAGGCGGATAAACGGCAACACAAACGGTGATGCGAGCCATGAGATTCCGTCCTCCAGCTGCTTGTAGTGAAGCACGTAGCAACCGTAGTTGTTCTCTTGCGCCGCACCAACAAATGGCGGCAACCACATGAGCTGCATTCCGCCCTCGAAGGGGTCATCGGGGGTGCAGCCCAGCGACACGAACCTCTCGCCGACTTTGGCAATTAGTTGCTTGCCCTCGGGCCAACCCTCAAACATCTCAAGTGCGGACGGCATAAACGCCAAGTCGTCCAGATATTCGTAGCTGTGGAAGTGATAGTTCCTGACGCAGTCTGCGCCGCCGAAGAATTTTTCCCAGAGTGCATTTCTGTTCATAGCTGATGAGTGAGAGCGAGTGACTGCTTTGAGGCGACTCTGCGAATGACCGGTTGTGGCCGAAATGGGCCGACGAACACTTTAAGCTGAACGGCTGACGAGCGCTTGGAGGCTTTCATAGGCGTAGCCTCGGCGGTCAGCGATAAGCGTGTTCGCACGAGCAAGCAGGGCCTCTGGTCTCGGCCCATCTTTCGCCAAGGCAAGTAGAGCGCTCGCGATTTCGGTCGCGCCAACTGCTTCGAAGGCCTCGGCAAATGTGCGCATGGCAGGTGCTCCGTATCGATGAATCAACCCGTCGATGCCGTCCTTGTCGCAGTAGACCTCCGCCTCAGAAATCGCGAAGACCAGTTTCTGGACCCCGGCCAAAGATGCAAGGCCATGTCGCTCGCCGAGCTCGACCGCGTCGCGGATAGCTGTATCGGAATCCATGATTTCTGAGCCTCGCGTCTGAATGTCAGGTTGTGGCCGATTGGCGACCTAACCATATTGGCGCAGCGGGGGAAGGGGCAGAACTGAGGGGGCGTCACTCGCCATTGAATAGACCTCGACACCACCGAGCACGCCACCGCTCTCAAATATGAATGCACCGGCGGGCGCTTCAACAGGACCACAGAGAAAATCTCCGATGACGCGTATGAAGGGAGCTGCGGGAGCGTGCCCATGAATCTGAAAATTGATGCTCGCGCAGCCACAGGGACATCACCAAGGCATCACCTCTGCTCGATCTAACTGCTCCAGGAAATCCCGCGCCTCCGGAAGGCCGTTTTCCAGCATCCATTTGGCGAGTGTGTGCTCCAACTGTGTCAGAGGGCGGTTCTTCTCGGTCAAGTGCACTGGTGACGAATGTCCGGTCATGGGCCGGATGCTGCCATATGCAAGAGCCGTGCTGTCCAGCCGGGCCAACCTTTTCAGGGTGCAGCACGAAAAGTTCGCAACTCAGGAGAGGTTCGATAGCGCATCGGGCAGCGGGCAGAGGAGGGCGCATCGCCCAGGCGCTCCGATCATGAATTCGGCCCCGCCTCCCGCATCGCGCGCGCCATCGCCTCGTCGCCGCGGCCATCCAGCGTGTCGGCCGCACCGAGCCGGTCGCGCTCCTCGCGGTTCTGGCTCAGCTTGACCTTGCCTTCCAGCGATGTCACCTCGACCCGGATCGCGACGATGTGCCGCAGCAGCTCGTCGATGAACTCGGGGGCCGAGTCGCCCATCTTCCAGGGCCGCGGCTCCCCGGCCTCGTGACGCCGAGTCAGGCGGGCCACGATGCGGCGCACCGAGCGCTCGTCGTCGTCGATGACGAGCGTGCCGTGGGCGTGCACGACTTCGTAGTTCCAGGTCGGCACCAGGCGGTGGGTCTCGTGCTTGCTGGGGTACCAGCTGGGCGAAATGTAGGCCTCGGCACCACGGAACACGACCATCACCGGCGTGCCGGTGGGGCAGCGCTGCCACAGCGGATTGGCGCGGGCCACGTGGGCGTGCAGGGTGCCGTGCGGTCCCTCGCCGGGCTCGTACTCGAAGGGGAGGTGATCGGCATCGAAGCGGCCCTCCCCGGGGTGGACGAGCATGCCTAACGGGTGTTCGCGCATGATGCGCGCCAGGGCATCGGGGCGGGCTTCGGCGAAGTGGGCGGGGGTGTACATCGTGGGGCGGGGGCAGTCGTTGGGCGCCCGACAGTGTGCGCGATTTCGTGCGGCGCGTACCACCGGGCGCGCAGGCGCCGTACGCGGCAGGCGACGCCTGCGATGCTCCACTTCCTACATCCGACGTGCCGGGTCACCGTAGATTGGCGTTGCGGTCGGAGAGACGTCCCGGGTTCCAGTGATGCGAAGGCGGCACCGGATTCCGCGCATCGTGAAGGGGATGCCCGCCACGAAGCCAGCAAACCGGTGCCCGCACGGCAACGCGCCGGGGATGATCGACAGCCGTGAGAGGGCGCCCCCGATGGGCGCCCTTTCTTTTTGGCGCGGTGCCAGGGGCGGCGGGCGACCACCTACAAAACCGGTTCCTGCCGACCGACCGCCAGCCGCGACCTGGAGCCGCACCATCGCTGCAATGGCTTCCACTATTTCCGCCGACCCGGTCGCCGCGTTGTGCGATGCGCGCGGCCTCACGCTTTCGCTGGCGGACCTGGTCGACGCCGGATTGGACTGCCTGCCGCGGCCAGGAAGCGGCCAGACCCTGGCACGCTGGCAGCGCCTGGCCCAGGTGGGCGCCCACGACCTTTCCCTTGTGAAGCTTTTCGAAGGCCACACCGACGCACTGGCGATCCTCGCCGAGCTGGGCGCTTCGCCAGCGCCGGCAGGCAGCCGGTGGGCGACCTGGTGCGCGGAGCCGCCGGATGCGCGCCTGATGTTCGAGACGGCCGGCGACGGCTACCGCCTGTGCGGCACCAAGGCCTGGTGCTCGGGCGCGGCCCAGGTCACGCACGCGGTGGTCAGCGGCTGGAACGCCGACGGCGAGCCGTGCCTTGCCACCGTGGCGATGGATGCCCCAGGCGTGACTGTCACCGACACCGGCTGGCTGGCCGTCGGCATGGCCGGGAGCGCGAGCGTCGACGTGCGCTTCGACGGCGCGCCGGCGCGGCCGCTCGGCCGTCCGGGCGATTACGTACGCCGCCCCGGCTTCTGGCAAGGCGGGGCGGGCATCGCCGCCTGCTGGTGGGGCGGGGCGGCCGGCATCGCGGCGATGGTGCGCGAAAAGGCAGGCAGCCGCAGCGACCCGCACCGGCTGGCGCATGTGGGCGGCATCGACACGGCCCTGGCGTCCAGCGCGGCCTTGCTGCGCGAGTGCGCCGCGTGGATCGATGCCCACCCCCACGCCAACGCGCAGGCGTGGGCGCTGCGCGTGCGCCTGGCGGTCGAGGACGCCGCCGATACCGTGATGCGCCATGCGGCCCGCGGCCTGGGCGCGGCCCCCCTGTGCCGCGACGCCCGCTTCGCGCGCGCCATGGCCGACCTTCCCGTCTTCATCCGCCAGAGCCATGCCGAGCGCGATCTCGCCGCGCTCGGCGCCCTGGCGCTGGACGCCGACCCCCACGAGGAGAGCTTCGCATGGCAGCTGTGATCGATCGCACCATCCACCCCGGCCGCGGCACGCCGGAGGACGCCTGGATGGCCTGCGCCGCGCTGCGCGATGCGCCGCCCACCAGCGCCACCCAGCTGGTGCCGATGCGCTCGCGCGCCGTGGTGGTCGCCCCCCATCCGGACGACGAGGTGCTGGCCGTCGGTGGGCTGATGTCGCAGCTGGCGCGCGCCGGCCGGCGCCTGGCGCTGGTCGCGGTGACCGACGGCACGGCCAGCCACCCGGGCTCGCGCCAATGGCCTGCCGAACGGCTGGGCCTGGAGCGGCCGCGCGAGCAGGCGCGGGCGCTGGCGCGCCTCGGTGTCACCCATCCCGAGATGCATCGCCTGGAACTGCCCGACGGCGACGTGCAGCGCCTGTACCTCGACCTCGCGGAGCGCCTCGTGCAGTTGTTCGACGAGGACGATGTGGTCTTCACCACCTGGCGCATGGATGGCCACCCCGACCACGAGGCGGTCGGCCATGCCTGCGCCTGGGCGGCGGCGCGCACCGGTGCGCGCCTGGTCGAGGTGCCCGTATGGGGCTGGCACTGGGCTCGGCCCGACGACCCGCGCCTGCCCTGGCACCGCGCCCGGCGGCTCGAGCTGGACGAGGCGACGGTGCAGCGCAAGTGCGCCGCGGTCCAGGCCTTCGAGAGCCAGCTGCGGCCCGACGCCTCGACCGGCGCGGCGCCGATCCTCGATCCGGGCTCGGTGGCGCGGGCCGCGCGCCCCTTCGAGCTGATGTTCGCGTGAGCGCCCAGGCTTCTTCGCTCCCTGCGTACTTCGACTCGCTCTACGGCGCGGCCGACGATCCGTATGGCGTGCGCAGCCGCTGGTACGAGGCCCGCAAGCGCGCGCTGCTGCTGGCGAGCCTGACGCGGCCGAATTACCGCAGCGCCTACGAGCCCGGGTGCGGCACGGCCGAACTCACCGCCGCCCTGGCCGAGCGCTGCGATCGCGTGCTGGCCAGCGACTTCAACGCCCACGCCGTCGACGTCGCCCGTCGCCGCACGGCGGACCTGCCCCAGGTGCGCGTCGAGCGCCATGCGCTGCCGCAGGACTGGCCCCATGCCGACGGGCCCTTCGACCTCATCGTGCTCGGCGAGATCGGCTACTTCATCGAGCCCGACGCCTGGGCGGCGGTGGCGCAGGCCGGCCTCGCCTCGCTCGCGCCGGACGGCGACCTGGTGGCCTGCGACTGGCGCCCCGACTTCGCCGAGCGCCGCCAGTCCACCCAGGCCGTGCACGCGACCCTGGAGCGGCTGGGCCTGCAGCGCCTCCTGCGGCACGAGGAGGACGACTTCGTGCTTCAGCTGTGGTCGCGCGATGCGCGCTCGGTGGCGACGCGCGAAGGCATCGGCTGAGTCGACGCCTGAAGCGGCGCCCCTGCGGCAGCGCCACCACGGCGCGCGCGGCATGATGCGGGGCAGGGTGACCGGCCATGCATACTGGCCGCCCGCCGACGAAGGACCTTCGCCCGTGAGCAACAACCTGCCATTCCTCAATCCCTATCGCCACGGCTTCGCGCGCGTGGCCGTGGCCGTGCCGCGCAACCGCGTGGCCGATCCCGTGTTCAACGCCGCCGAGACGGTGCGCATGTACCGCGACGCGGCGGCGCAGGGCACGGCCGTGGTGGCCTTTCCCGAGCTGGGCCTGTCGGCCTACACCTGCGATGACCTGTTCCACCAGTCCACGCTGCTCGATGCCTGCCTCGCCGCGCTGGCGCAGGTGGCCGAGGCCACGCGCGGGCAGACCGCGGTGGCCATCGTCGGCCTGCCGATGCGCGTGGACCACCGCCTGTACAACTGCGCGGCGGTGTGCGCCGGCGGCGAGGTGCTGGGCATCCAGCCCAAGACCTACCTGCCCAACTACGCCGAGTTCTACGAGGCGCGGCAGTTCGCCGCGGCCGACACCGCGGTGTCGACCACGGTGAACGTCAACGGCCGCCTCGTGCCATTCGGCACCGACCTGATCTTCCGCCCGCGCCAGCAGCCGCTGCTGGCCATCCACGTCGAGATCTGTGAGGACGTGTGGGTGCCCATCCCGCCGTCGAGCTACGCGGCGCTGGCGGGTGCCACGGTGCTGGTCAACCTGTCGGCGTCGAACATCACCATCGGCAAGTCGGCCTACCGGCACCAGCTGGTCAACCTCCAGTCGGCGCGCTGCCAGGCGGCCTACCTGTATTCGTCGGCGGGCATCGGCGAGTCGACCACCGACCTGGCCTGGGACGGCCAGGCGCTGATCTACGAGGCCGGCGAATGCCTGGCCGAGAGCGAGCGCTTCTCGAACAGCTCGCACGCCATCTATGCCGACGTCGACCTGGAGCGCCTCGTGCACGAGCGCATGCGGCAGAACAGCTTCGGCGCCTCGGCCGCGAAGCACAAGGCGGCGCTGGCCGGCTGGCGCACGGTCGACTTCGACCTGCCGCCGCCGGCCGTGGTGCCGGGGGGCCTGCGCCGGGTGGTGGAGCGCTTCCCCTACGTGCCGGCCGACGCGGCCTCGCGCGACGAGCGCTGCCGCGAGGTGTTCAACATCCAGGTGCAGTCGCTGGTGCAGCGGCTGGAGGCGGCGCGCATCGAGAAGGTGGTGATCGGCATTTCCGGCGGCCTGGACTCGACCCATGCGCTGCTGGTGCTGGCCCAGGCCATGGACCGGCTGGGCCGCCCGCGCAGCCACATCCTGGCTTACACCATGCCCGGCTTCGCGACCAGCGGCCGCACGCTGGAGCAGGCGCACCGGCTGATGAAGGCGGTGGGCTGCCACGCGCAGGAGATCGACATCCGCCCGAGTTGCCGGCAGATGCTGGCCGATCTGGACCATCCCTTCGCCCGTGGCGAGCCTGTCTACGACATCACCTTCGAGAACGTGCAGGCCGGCGAGCGCACCAGCCACCTGTTCCGCCTGGCCAACCACCATGGCGCGATCGTGGCGGGCACCGGCGACCTGAGCGAGCTGGCGCTGGGCTGGTGCACCTACGGCGTGGGCGACCACATGTCGCACTACAACGTGAACGCCAGCGTGCCCAAGACGCTCATCAAGCACCTGGTGCACTGGGTGGCCGAAGAGGGCTTGCTCGGCGGCAAGGACGGCGAGGGCAGCCGCGTGCTGCGCGACATCCTGGCGACCGAGGTGAGCCCCGAGCTCGTGCCGGCGGGCGAGGGCGACGACGGCCAGCAGCCCGTCCAGCGCACCGAGGACACGGTGGGCCCCTACGAGCTGCAGGACTTCAATCTTTACTACACGGTGCGCTATGGCTACCGGCCGTCGAAGACCGCCTTCCTCGCCTACGCCGCCTGGCACGACCGCGACGCCGGACCCTGGCCCGACGCGCTGGAAGGCGCGCGCCACCAGTACACGCTGGCCGAGATCAAGCGGGTGCTGGGCATCTTCGTCTGGCGCTTCTTCCAGATCAGCCAGTTCAAGCGCAGCTGCGTGCCCAATTCGCCCAAGGTCGGCTCCGGCGGCTCGCTCTCGCCGCGCGGCGACTGGCGCGCGCCCAGCGACGCCGAGGCGCGCGTATGGATGGACGAGGTGGCGGGCGTTCCCGAGCAGCCGGCCTGAGCCTGCACTTTCAAGCCAAATCGGCTCGCAGCGCCCGCCAGTATTGCGCGGGCAGCTATGGATTCGATAGCGATGCAGTGCGCTGGGCCACCGGTGTGATGCGCTCGCGTACCACCGGCAGAAGCGGGTCGACCGAGCACACGACGATGCGGCGCACCGGCCGTGCCGCGTGCTCCAGCGCCAGCCGCACCCGGCGTGGCGCGCCTTGCGCCCCCGGCACGAGCGGCAACGCGAAGTCGACCAGCTTCACGCCATCCGCGTCGTAGGCCCAGGCGCGCGGCTGGCCCCCCGTTGCATTGGCCGATGCGGGAATGAACGCGCAGCTCGGTGCTTCACCGGCGCGGCTGCCACAGTCTTCCAGCTGCCAGGGTTCGGGACACATGGCGATGTCCACCCTGGGTGCAGCCGGCGGCTCGGCCGGCGTGCAAGCTGCCACGCCGAGCAGCAGCATGGAACCCAGCACCGCGGACGGGCAGTGACGCATCACGATGCGGGCAGCACCGCCAGCGCGCGCAGGCCGTGGTCGGTGGCACGGTAGACGCCGCTCGTGTCCTCCTCCTCGATGAAGCCATAGCGCAGCAGCGCGTGCACGGTGGGCGTGGGGAAGGCGACGACCTGCTGGGCGTCGGCCGCGTCGACGCCGCGCAGCCCGCCCTTGGCGATCCGGTGCCCGGCACGCAGGGTGCTGAGGGCAGCGCGCTGCAGTGGCCGCAGCACGGGAACGGGCAGCGGGCCGGTGTCGGTGCCGCTCCATCGCGTCGGCGCGGGAGAGGACGAGCATTGGGCCGGTGCCGGGCGCCCGGCGTCGCGGTGCGCCGGCGGGCCGGGAGGCGGGGGAGTGGACATGCCGCCATCCCAAGCCATGGCGGGGGCCGGCCGTGCCGGATAAGAACGTAACCTGATGTCAGCGCCGCCGCAGGCGGAGGCGGCCGTCGCCGCTCAGCGCGCCACTGGGGCTGCCGAGCGCGCCAGCGTCTCGAGGTCGTCGTCCTTCGCCAGCTCGGCGGTCGCCGGCGCCAGGCCTTCGCCGCAGACCAGGGCCGCCATCGCCTTGCGAGGACACAGGCCCATGCAGCGTGTGCGCAGCAGTTTCACCTTGCCCGGCGCGTCGGCCACCAGGTGCTTGAGCTGCCGCATCGCGGGCTTGGCGGCCATCGATTTGGGGCCGTTGTCGCGCTTCTCGCAGTCGGTACACAGCAGGATGAGCCTGAAAAAACGCGCGGGTTCGAGATCCATGCCGGCATTGGGCCATGGGCGTGCCGGCGCGCATGCAGGCCAAGGCGCCGAGTGCGCGCAGCCGCGCGCCGGGGTGCCCGCGTCGCTGCTGCACAATGCCTGCGGAAGCCTCTGGATCCGCCGGCTTGGCGGACATCCCGACGGCCCGACGCCAACCCCCTCCCGAGGAGACGCATGCGCCGCATCATCACGATGCAGGGCCGTTTGATGTTGATCGCATCGGTGGCCATCCTGCCGCTGGCACTGGTGTGCGGCGCCGCCCTGAATGCGCTGCTCAAGGCGCAATACGCGCAAACCCAGGCCTCCACACTGGGCGTGGCCCGGGCCGTCGCCACCGCGGTGGACAGCGAGTTGCGCCTGACCATCGCCACCCTCGACGCCCTGGCCCTGACCGAGCCCCTGGGCGCGACCACGCCCGAGGGCCTGGAGACGGCCCGCGACCTGGCGGCGGCCGTTCGCCGTTCGCACCCCGAGTGGGCGGCAGTGCTGCTGGCGGCGCCCGACGGACGCGTGCTTTTCAACACGGAGCGCGGCGCTGGCAAGGCGGTGGAGCGCGTGGTGGACGCCGACAGCCTGCAGCAGGTGCTGCGCACCGGCCAGCCTGCCATCGGCGCCATGGCCGCTGGTCCCTACACCGCACGCGCGGCCTTCGCCGTGCGCGTGCCGGTGCAGCGCGAGGGCGCGACGCGCCACGTGCTCACGGCCGTGGTGATGCCCGAGGCAATCACCGCCGTGCTCCAGCGCCAGCGCACGCCCGAAGGCTGGAGCGTTTCGGTGTTCGACTCCCGCGAACGGCGCGTAGCGCGCAATGTCGACGAGGCGCGCCTGCGCGGCAGCCCGCCGAGCGACAGCCTCAAGGCGATCCTCAACGACATGGGCGAGCGCCGCGACGCGGTGGGGCAGTCGATCAACGTGGAGGGCGTGCCCTCGCAGACCGCGGTGGCGCGCATGGAGTCGACGCCCTGGTTCGTGGTGATCGGGGTGCCGCTGTCGGTGGCCGAAGCGGCGTTTCGCCGCAGCATGCTGGCCTACGGTGGCGGGCTGCTGTTCTCGCTGCTGCTGGGAGGGCTGGCGGCGTGGTGGATCTCGCGCGGCGTGACCCGCCCCATCGCGCGCCTGGGCCAGCAGGCCGGCGCGCTGGGCCGAGGGCAGGCGCTGGCGGTCGAGCCATCGGGCGTGCCCGAGGTGGACGCGGTGGCCGAGGCACTGGGCGCCGCCGCGGCACAGCGGCAACGCAGCGAAACCGAGCGCGAGGAACTGCTGCGCGCCGAGCAGCAGGCACGCGGCGCGGCGCAGGCCGCCCAGCAGCGCCTGGCCCGGCTGGTCGGGGCCAGCGCGGCGCTGTCGCAGTCGCTGGAGGAGGAGTCCACGCTGGCCGCCATCGCCCAGGTGATCGTGCCCGACGTGGGCGACCTGTGCCGCATCGACCTGCTCGACGAGCACGGCGTGCTGCAGCGCAAACTGACCCATCACTTCGACCCGCAGCGCACGGCGGCCATCGCCCACATGGTGACCATGCGCCAGGCGCCGTCCGACGCGCCGGGTTCATTCCCCTGGGCCATCGCCACCGGCCAGACCTTCCTGCGCAACATCGACGACGCCGACCTGCCGGCGGCGCTCGACCCCCAGCTGCGCGAGTTCGTGCGCGCGCTGGGCATCACGGCCGGCTGCATCGTGCCGCTGGTGGCGCGCGGTCGCACCATCGGCGCCATGGCCGTGCTGCAGGCCGAATCCGGGCGGCGCTTCTCGGCCGACGACGGCACGCTCATCCAGGAGGTGGCGCAGCGTGCCGCGCTGGCGCTGGACAACGTGCGCCTGCTCGCGCAGGCCCGCGCCGCGCAGAAGGCGGCCGAGGACGCCAACCAGGCCAAGGACGAGTTCCTCGCCATGCTGGGCCACGAGTTGCGCAACCCGCTGGCGCCGATGGCGCTGGCGCTGCAGCTGATGCAGCGGCGCGATGCGCAGGCCTTCCCGCGCGAGCGGCAGATCATCGACCGGCAGGTGCGGCACCTTTCGCGCATGGTCGACGACCTGCTGGACGTGTCGCGCATCGTCTCCGGCAAGATCGTGCTGCGGGCCGAGACGGTGGACCTGCGCGACGTGGTGGCGCGCGCACTGGAGCTCACGCTGCCGGCCCTGCAGCAGCGCGGCGAGATGCCCGAGGTCAGGCTGCCGGCCGAGCCGGTGCTGGTGCACGGCGACCTGCTGCGGCTGGCGCAGATCGTGGGCAACCTGCTGAACAACGCGGCCAAGTTCACCGAGCCCGGCCGCGCGATCCGCGTGGTGCTGGCGGTCGAGCCCGCGGCGCGCGATCCGCAGGCCGTGCTGCAGGTGATCGACGAGGGCATCGGCATCGCGCCCGAGTTGCTGCCGCAGGTGTTCGAGCGTTTCGTGCAGGGCCAGCAGCCCTTGCAGCGCGCAGCGGGTGGCCTGGGCCTGGGCCTGGCGATCGCGCAGAGCCTGGCGCGGCTGCACGGCGGCGCCATCGGTGTGCGCAGCGACGGCCTGGGGCGGGGCAGCACCTTCGAGTTGCGCCTGCCGCTGCAGGCCGGTGCCGCGCTCGCGGTGGAGGCCGCGGCACCCGTCAACACGCCGACCCGCACGCTCACGCTGCTGGTGGTCGACGACAACCGCGACGCAGCCGACGCGCTGGCGAGCTGGCTCGAGCTCGAGGGGCACCGGGTGCGCACCGCCTACTCGGCCGAGGAGGCGCTCGCGGCGCTGGCCGACGCGCCGGCCGACGGCGCCGTCATCGACATCGGCTTGCCCGGCCTGAGCGGCCACGACCTGGCGACGCAGCTGCGCGGCCAGCCGACCACGCAGGCCATGGCGCTGATCGCGCTGACCGGCTACGGCCGCGAGGCCGACCGCCGCAAGGCGCTGGAGGCGGGTTTCGACGACCACTTCGCCAAGCCGGCACAGGTGGAGATCCTGCTGGCGCGGCTGGCGGCGCTCGATGCGCAGCGCCGTTCTCCGGCGTGAAGTTCAGAGGCGAATCGGCCCGCAGCGCCCGTCCAGTGGGCGTGGGGAGCTATCAAAAAAATAGCGGTCGTTGCGGCGGTCAGTCGGTGAACGAGCGCACGGCCATCGGCAGCGTTGGCGCTTCCCAGCGGTAGCTGGCGGCCAGCACGTCGCGATCGGTGCGCAAGCCGCTCCAGCGCAGCGCCAGCAGGTCGGCCAGCGTCCAGCCGGCCCAGTCGGCGCGGAAGGGCCGCAGGGCCGCCTCGGCGGGCGGCGCGGCCTCGGCCGGCGGCGGCTGGTTGCGCCACACCACGGCGGGGATGCGGTAGCCCGATTCGGTGCGGGGGCTGTGGCCCGCGCGGTCGCTGCCGTGCCCCACTTCCTGCCCGTGGTCTGACAGGTACATCCAGGCGCGGTAGCCGTCGGTGCGGCCCACGGTGCGCGTGAGCTGCAGCATCTCGGCCACCACGAAGTCGTGGTACAGCAGTGCGGCGTCGTACTCCTGCCGGAAGCGCCGCACCCAGGCGGAACGGCCGTTCTTCGCCATGTCGGACTCCACGGCGTCGATCTCGTCGTCGAACGGGTTCTGGCCCGCCGGAAAGCGCAGCGTGTAGTGGGGGTGCGCGCCCAGCAGGTGCACGACGATCAGCTTGCGCTCGGTCGGGTCTTCCAGGGCCTCCTGCACGCAGTCGAGCAGCTCGCTGTCGAGCGAGGCGCTCGCGCGACCCGGCGTGCGGTTGACGATGTCGACCACGTCGGCCAGGCGCGCATGCTGCTGCTCGATGGCCACGTCGTCGTGGTTGCTCATCCACCAGGTCTTGTAGCCGGCGGCGCGGGCCAGGGCCAGCAGGTGCTGCGGGTCGGCGCGGTCGGGCTCGCCGAAGGCGAACAGGTTGCGCAGCGCGGGCAGGGTGCTGGCATCGACCGACCACGCATTGCGCAGCACCGTGAACTGCTCGCCGAGCTGCCGCTGCTGGGCCTGCAGCCGCGGCGTCGTGGCGCGCCGGTAGCCGTACAGGCCCAGGTTGTCGCGGTTGATGCTGTCGGTGATGACCAGCACCACCGTCGACGGCCCCTCGCGCGCGATCACCGGAGCCGCGGCGCGGGCACGGGCCAGCGCCGCATCGCGCACGCGCTGCTGGTCGGCCCAGCCGGCGCGCAGCGTGTCGAGCTGCGACTGCCAGCCGCTCCAGAACAGCACCGGGTGCAGGCGGCGCCAGGGCTTGCTCGCATAGGCCACGCCGGACAGCAGCAGCACCGCCGCCACACCGGCCGCGGCCCAGCGCGACAGCGGCGCCGACGGGCCACGGCGTCCGCGTGCCGCCAGCCGCCATGCGCAGGCCCCGGCCGCCAGCACGGCAAGCAGCCACAGCAGCGCGGTGCGCCAGTGCATGGCCAGGTATTCGGCGCTTTCGCGCGGGTTGGTGTTGGCTGCGGCGCCCAGCACCAGCGCGCCGTCGGGCGCGGACTGGTAGGTGTCGAGCAGGTAGGCACGCACCACGCCGTCGAGCGCGAAGGCCAGCACCCACAGGGCGACGGCCGCCTGTCGCAGGCGGTGCATTCCGGCACTGCGCACGGGCCAGCACAGCCAGGCCAGCAGCGGAAGTGCCAGCACGAGCAATTGCGCGACGCGCCGCCCGTCGTGGCCCAGGACGATCACGCTCGCCAGCAGGGCTGCGAGCGCGCCGAGTGCGGGCCAGAAGCGGCGAGAGCTGGCGGCCGGGCCGGTGCTGGGGGCAGGGTGGGTGACCATGTGGGCCGGGATTCTGCCGAGCGGCCCCATGCGGCTCGTGTTAATCACCCCGCCGTGGCCGGGGCATGGCCCGCGCTCAGCGCACGAAGCGATCGAGCCAGCCCGTCACCCACGCCGCGAGCAACGCCAGGTGCGCCACCACGGTCGCCGTGTACACGCGCAGGAATTCGGCCTTGCTGGACTTGTGCCGCAGGCGCTGCTGCGCGACGCGCGCAGCCGGCCAGCCACCCAGCAGGGCGAGGAGGTGCAGCGTGTTCTCGGGCGTGCGCTGGCGGCCAGCCTCGGCCGCGCGCTTGTCGATCCAGTAGGCGATGAAGGTGGCGGGGTTCAGCACCGCGAGCACAGCCACGAACCAGGCGGGCAGTCGATGCGTGGCCAGGCCCAAGGCCAACAAGGCCGCCCACATGAGCAAAGCCACCCACCACGCGGCACCGAGGCTCGACGGGGCGCGCGAGCCGGCACGCCGGCGGGCCACCGCAGGGCGGCCATCGACACCGCGCTGGGCATCGCGCGTCGGGCCGGCGGCCGGGCGGACCGCGCTGCCAGCGGCAGCGCCCATGGGCCGCACGGCCATGGCGCGCGGCCCCTTGCCGCCGACCTCGATGCGCTCGAACTGCACCGCGGTGCCGACCTGCGGCTCGAATCCGGCGCGCCAGTCGCGCACGTGGAAGAACACGTCCTGGCTCTCGCCGGTCCGGATGAAGCCGAAGCCGCGCGCGGCGTCCCACTGACGCACGGTACCGGTGGACCTCATGCGGCTTCGGGCGCGAGGGTGTGCAGGGGGATGTCGCGCGCGCGAGCGAGCGCATCGAGCGCGGCGCGCGTCTGCCCCGCGAGCCAGGCGGCGATGGCGCGGTGCGTCGCGGGGTCGGCCATGTCGGCGGGCGGCAGGCCGGCCGCTTCGCACAGCCGCGCGGCGAAATGCGGCTCCAGCGCGGCCACGGCGACGCGGCCGTCGGCGCAGGGATAGACGCGGTAGCCCGCATGCGCACCGCCGACGGCGCCGGCAGGCACCGTCAGGCCCCAGGTGCGCGGCAGCGCCAGCCACTGCGCGGCATCGTTCAGGGCCACCTCGTGGTGCACGCCGCGGCCGGTGGCACGCGCCTGGATCACGGCCTGCAGCACGGCCTCGCTCGCGAGCAGGGCGCCGCCCATGTCGGCGTAGAGCGTGGGCGGCAGCGCGGTGCCGGTAACGAGGCCGGCGTCGGCGAGGTAGGTGAGGTCGTGGCCCGGCTCCTCGGCGCGCGCGCCGGCGGCACCCACGATGGGGACCAGCGAGAGCCGCGGATGGCGCTGCTGCAGGCTGGCGCGATCGAGGCCGAGCTTGGCCAGGGCCGAGGGGCGAAAGGATGTCAACAGCACGTCGGTGCCGGCCAGCGCCTCGTGCAGCGCGGTCTGGCCGTCGGCCTGCTTGAGGTCGACCATGCGCACGTCGACGCCGGCGTGCAGCGCCGCATAGGCCGTGGGGTTGTAGTGCCGCATGGGGTCGCCGGCGGGCGGTTCGAACTTGAGGCATTCGGCGCCCATCGCGCGGCAGCGCATCAGTGCCGCGGGGCCGGGCAGGTTGAGCGCGAGGCTCAGCACGCGCACGCCGGCCAGCGGCTGGAACGTCAGGGGCGGGGCGTCGGACATGCGGGGCGTCTCCTCGGAATGCTATGAATTCGGTAGCTGCTCGCGCAAGCAGGGCGGGCGTCGCGGGCCGATTTGGCTTGAAACCGTGCACGCGATTGTCGCCAGGGCGGCGGTGCGCGCGATGAGCCGGATTTGACAAGCGCCGCGGCGCCGCGCCCGCTAGCATGGCCCGCGCATCGCTCGTTCACGATTCACAGGAGACACCATGTTCGATTCCCAACTCATGCGCGGGCAGCGCATTCTCGTCACCGGCGGCGGCACCGGCCTGGGCAAGGCCATGGCCGAGCGCCTGCTCGGGCTGGGCGCCGACATCGCGATCTGCGGCCGCCGTCAGTCGGTGTGCGAGGAAACCGCCGCCCAGTGGCGCACGCAGTTTCCCGAACGGCGCATCGACACCTTCGGCGTGGACATCCGCATCGCGCAGTCGGTGGAGGAGATGGTCGAATCGCTGTGGCAAAGCGGCGGCCTCACCGGTCTCATCAACAACGCGGCCGGCAACTTCGTGTCGCCGACCGAGGCGCTGTCGTCGCGCGGCTTCGACGCGGTGGCCAACATCGTCTTCCACGGCACCTTCTACGTCACGCAGGCGGTGGGCAAGCGCTGGATCGCCGACACCCGCGCCGGCAAGTGGAAGGCCGGCGACCCGATGCGCAGCGTGATGAGCATCATCGTGACCTGGGTCGACAACGGCGGCCCCTACGTCGTGCCCTCGGCCATGAGCAAGGCCGGCATCGAGGTCATGACCAAGTCGCTGGCGGTGGAGTGGGCGCGCTGGGGCGTGCGGCTGAACTGCATCGGCCCGGGCGAGATCCCGACCGAAGGCATGAGCAAGCGCCTGAACCCCGGCGAAGAGCCTGGCGAGCGCACGAAGAAGGCGAATCCGCAGGGCCGCGTGGGCGAGATGCGCGAACTGCAGAACCTCGCCACCTTCCTCATGGCGCCGGGCCAGTGCGACTGGCTCACCGGCCAGAGCATCATGATGGACGGCGGGCAGGCCCTGGCCACCGGCGGCAATTTCTACGAGCTGCGCCAGTGGAGCGACGCAGACTGGATGGCCGCGCGCGAACGCATCGAGGCGCAGAACGCGAAGGACAAGACGCAGCGCTAAGCCGCGCGGCGGGCGGCCTCAGCGCGGCACGGCCGCCGCGCCCACCACCCGCGCGCGCCCCGCGCCGGCGCCCGCCAGCGCGAGCACCACGCCGATGGCGCCGAAGAGCAGGGCGCTGGCGCGAAAGCTCCCGGTCCACGCGCGCATCAGGCCCACCAGCATCGGGCCGCAGGCCGCAACGAGGTAGCCCACGCCCTGCGCCATGCCCGACAGCTGCGCCGCTACGCGCGCGTCGGGCGAGCGCATCACGATCAGCGTGAGCGCCAGTGCGAAGGTGCCGCCCTGCGCAACGCCCAGCAGCACCGCCCACAGCCACACCGTGGGCAGGGGCGCGAACATGGCACCCAGCAGCGCCGCGACCGTGAGGGCGGCGAGACCCACGGCCAACGCGACTTGATTTTGCTGGCGCTGGGCCAGTGCGGGCGTGACCAGGCAGGTCGGCACCTGCACCAGCACCGACAGCGAGACGACGAAGCCGGCCGTGGCGGCGGCCAGTCCGCGCTCGCGCAGGATCGGCGCGAGCCAGCCCATCACCGAATACGCCAGGGCCGACTGCAGGCCCATGAAGAAGGTCACCTGCCAGGCCAACCGATCGTTCCACAGGCCGCGCACGCGGTAGGTGGCGCCACCCGGCTCGGGGCCGGCGGGCAGGGCGCGCGGCGTCCAGAGCAGCAATGCCACGGCCGCGGGCACCGCCCACATCGCCAGCGCACCGGCCCAGTCGGTGCCCAGCGCATGCTGCAGCGGCACCGTGACGCCCGCACCGCTGGCCGCACCGCCGCACACGGCCATGGTGTACAGGCCCATCATCAACGCCGAGCGCCGTTCGAAGTCGCGCTTGACCAGGGCCGACAGCAGCACGTTGGCCACCGCGATGCCCACGCCCGCCAACGCAGAGGCCAGAAACAGCACCGGCACCTGCGCGGTGCCGCGCAGTGCGGTGCCCACCGTGATCAACACCATGCATGCGAGCAGCGTGCGTTCGATGCCGACCTGGCGCCCGAGCCAGGGCGCGACCATGGCGAATGCGCCCAGGCAGACCACCGGCAGCGTGGTCAGCGCACTGGCCGCGGCGGCCGACATGCCCGTGCCTGCCACGATGTCGGGCAGCACCACCGAGAGGCTGGAGAACACCGGCCGCAGGTTGAACGCGATCAGCACGATCGACACGCCGAGCATCAGCAGGCGTTGGCGCTCGGAGGCGGTGGAACGGGCAGGGTGGGTGGCGGAGGCGTGGTCGGCGGGCATGCGAGAGGGAGGGGCGTGCGGCGATCGGCGACGTCGGGCCAGGCGCGTTGATCGCGGGCGCCGCACCGCACAGCCGATGCGCGATGCGGGTGCGTGAGGACCGCCGATGCTGCCACAGGCACCACATCGGTGCAGGGCCGGGCCGTCAAGCCCGCGCCGCTGGCGGGGCGGCCTCAGGCGCGGGGCTTGCCGGGCAGGTCGCCTTCCTTCAACCGCCGGCCGACCAGCACCTCGCCGGTGTCGCGGTTGACGCGGCCGACCTGCGTGCCGTCCGCCAGGCGAAGGGCGCACTGCGCATCCTCGGTCGCCGGGCCGTCACCGGTCAGGTCCGCGCCCACCGTCAGCCGCAACGCGGGTGGGAACATCGACAACGGATAGGTGCGGAAGGCGCGGCCCCACATCCAGCTTTTCTTTGGGTCTTGCATGGGGGAAGTATGCGTGGGGAGGCCCGGTCCCACCGCAGGTGCGATGGGGTGACACACTTGCCCGGACTGCAATAAATAGTCACATTTGTGGAGGGTTGCCACTCAAACGCATACCCACGTCTTACACCTGCGGCAGACCTATCAATTCCCATAGGCCAGCTGTGTGACGTAGTGCCTGGGCTGCCTCCAGCGCCAAGATGACAATCCGTGAAAACACGTTTTGTATCGTCTTCGTTGCATCAATGCATCGCAACGAAGGCGTTGGATTCCTCAGGGACGGCATTCATGAATCAGGGACTTCACCGGGTCATCTTCAACGCTGCGCGCGGCCTGCGCATGGTGGTGGCGGAGACGGCGGTCGGCGCGGGCAAGGGCAACAGCAACGGCCATATTGCGGCCACGGACAGTGCCAGCACCTCCGGTTGGCGCCCCGCAGTGTTCGCCATCGGCTGGACTGCACTGGCGGCTCTGTCGATGCTGGGCGTAGCGCCCGAGGTCCACGCCCAGATCGTCCCCAACCCCTTCGCCGCCGCAGGCCAGAAGCCCCAGGTGCTGGTTGCGCCCAACGGCGTGCCGCTGGTCAACATCACCACGCCCAGCGCCGCCGGGGTGAGCATCAACCAGTACAACCAGTTCGACGTCAACGCCGCGGGCGCGATCCTCAATAACAGCCGCACGACGGCATCGACCCAGCTCGGCGGCCTGGTGCAGGGCAATCCGTGGCTGGCCACGGGACCGGCCCGCATCATCGTCAACCAGGTCAGCAGCTCCAACCCCAGCTACCTCAACGGCTACATCGAGGTCGCGGGCCAGCGCGCTGAAGTCATCATCGCCAACCCGAGCGGCATCAACGTCAATGGCGGCGGCTTCATCAATACCAGCCGCGCCACGCTCACCACCGGCACTCCGCAGTTCGGCGCCATGGGCACGCTGGACTCCTTCCTCGTGCAGGGCGGCACCGTCACCATCGATGGCAACGGCCTGGACCTGAGCACAACCGACTACGCGGCCATCCTCAGCCGTGCATTGCAGGTCAACGCGGCCATCTATGCCAGCGAACTCAAGGTCGTCACCGGCGCCAACCAGGTCAGCGCCGACCATGCCCAGGTCACGCCCACGGCGGGCACCGGCGCCGCGCCCACCTTTGCGCTGGACGTTTCTGCCCTGGGCGGCATGTACGCCAAGAAGATCACCTTGATTGGGAACGAGGCTGGGTTGGGCGTGCGCAACGCCGGCAGCATCGGGGCGAGCGCGGGCAACCTCGTCGTCACCGCCGCGGGTCGGCTGGAAAACACCGGCACCCTCGAGGGCCAGAGCGTCCAGCTTGCGAGCAACGGCGGCGACATCGACAACCGCGGCGGCACCATCCGCCAGACCAGCACGGCGTTGCTCGCCATCGCGGCGCCGACGCTCTCCAATACCAACGGTGGCTGGATCGGCAGCGAGCCGCTGTCCGCCGGTTCAGGCGCTGGCACGGGGACCACCGGCACCACGGGCGGCACGGGCGCCGCTCCCACGGGCACAACAGGGACGACCGGCTCGACGGGCACTGGGTCTGGCTCTGGCTCCGGCTCGACCGGCACCACGACGGCAGCCGCCCCGGCCACGCCACCCGACCCCGGATCGATCACTGCAGCGGGTGCCATCCTCAACGACGGCGGCAAGATCTACGCCGGTGGCCCCATCACCCTGCAAAGCCCCAACATCGTCAACACCGGCGGCACCCTGAGCGTCGCGAACATGGTGCTGAACCAGCAGAGCTTCAGCAACCACGGCGGCACCCTCAACGTCAGCGGCAACTTCAGCGCCAACGTCGGCAGCTTCGACAACAGCACCGGCACCGTGCGCGCCGGCAACCTGAACATCGCCACCGCCGGCGACCTGATCAACGTCGACGGCACGCTCACCAGCGACAGCACCGCTACCCTGAGCGTCGGCGGCAAGGTCGACAACACCCGCGGCACCATCGCCGCCACCAACACGCTCGCAGCGAACGTCGCCGGCGCCACCGACAACACCGCCGGCACCTTGGCCGCCAACCAGGGCGTGCAACTGGCCACCGCCAGCCTGAGCAACGACAAGGGCGCCATCCAGGCCTCTGCCGGGCCGGTGCAACTCACCGTCACCGGCGCCCTGAACAACGGGCAGGGCAGCATCGGCGCCGGCACCGACCTCACCATCCAGGCCGGCAGCCTGGCCAACGCCAGCGGCGGCGGCCTGCGCGCCGCCCACGACGTCCAGGTCACAGCCCCGGGCGCGCTCACCAACGCGGGCAGCATCACGGCGGGCCGCAACACCACCCTGAGCGCCGGCAGTGTGCAGTCCACGACAGGCAGCGTGCTCGGAGCGGGCATCCAGGCCGACGGCAGCCTGGCCAGCGCGGGCGAACTGAACGTTGCCGCCACTCAGGGCCTGACCGCGCAAGGCACCAACCTGGCTGCCGGCGACGTCAACCTGCAAGGCGCAAGCGTCGATGTCGGCAGCGGCACCACCAGCGCCGCCAACATCGCGTTGACGTCCACCAGCGGAAACGTCGCCACCAGCGGTGCCAAGGTCGTCACGCCCGGCACGCTGAGCATCACCGCCAATAGCAACGTCGGCCAAACCTTGGTCAACAACGCCGGCACGGTCAACGCCGGCCAACTCCAGATCAACGCCTCGAACATCGCCAACACCAACGGTGGCGAGATCGTTCAGACCGGCACCACGGCAGCGAACCTGGCAGTCAACGGCACCCTGAACAACGACGGCGGCCGCATCGCCAGCAACAGCCAGGACCTGACCCTCTCCGGCGCGAGCATCACCAACACCGGCGGCAGGATCGAGCACGCCGGCACCGGCACGCTCGCCATCACGGGCGGCAGCTTCAGCGGCACCAACGGGCAGATCACCGGCAACGGTGCACTCGTGGTCAATCTCTCGGGTGCCTTCAGCCAGGACGGCGGCAAGACCTACGCGGACCAGATCACCGTGCAGGCCGGCAGCCTGAGCAACCAGGGCGGCAGCATCGTCCAGGGCGGCACGGGGGCCACGCAGATCAGTGTCGCCGGGGCCGCGAACAACAACGGCGGCATCCTCGCCACCAACGGCAACCTGGCCCTGGGCGCGGCCAGCCTGAGCAACCAGGGCGGCACCCTTCAGTCCGGCACCAGCGCCGACCTCTCGCTGACCGTCTCCGGCCCCCTGGACAACAGCCAGTCGGGCAAGGTGATCTCGGGCGCCAACTCCACCGTCAATGTCGGCAGCCTGAACAATGACGCCGGCCGCATCACGGCGGTGGGCGACCTGACGGCCACGGTCGCAGCCGCCGCCAGCAACCAGGCCGGCACCCTGGCCGCCAATGGCAACACCACCGTCAACGCTGGCAGCCTCAACAACAACGGCGGCACGACTGCGGCGGTCAACGGCAACCTCGTTGTCACCACCTCCGGCGCCACCACCAACGCGGGTGGCACGCTGCAAGCCGGTGGCACGACCACGCTCTCCAACGCCGGCCTGGACAACAGTGCTGGGAGGGTCTTCGGCGACAGCGTGGCCGTCGACACCCATGGCCAGCAACTCTCCAACGGCCAGGGCACCATCGCTGCGACGACCACCGTCAACCTGCAGACCGGCACGCTGCTCAACGACGCCGGCCTCATCCAGTCCGGCGGCCCGCTCACCATCGACACCCACGGTCAGGTGCTGAGCAACACCAATGCGGTTGGCTATACGAACGGCCAAGGCGGCATCACCAGCGCCGACACCCTGAACATCGCCTCCGGCAACCTCAACAATGCCGGCGGGTTCATCGGCGCCAAGGGCGCCATCACCGCCAACACCCAGCAGTTCTCCAACACCGCAAGCGGCCAGGTCTTCAGCCAGGATGCGGTCATCGTCAACACGAACGGCGGCACCTACGACAACAGCGGCGGCCAGACGCAGGCACTGGGCAACCTCACGGTCAGCGGGGCAGGCGTCAACAACACGGCCGGCCTGCTGCGCTCCAGTGCCACCACGACCTTGAACGTGGGCAGCGGCACGGTGCTGAACAACAGCACGCAGGGCACCAACCAGGGCATCGAGGGCGAGAACGTCGCCATCACCGCCGGCGGCCTGAACAACACCCAGGGCGCCATCCGCGCCAACCAGAACGTCACGGCCACCGTCAGCGGCACGGTGGACAACACCAACGGCCTGATGTCCGCGGGCGACACGCTGAAGATGGCCGACCCGAACGCGGCCAACCCGGGCGCCAAGACCCTGAAGGTGATCAACACCGGCGGCACGCCGGTGGCCGACAAGAGCGTCGTCCTCGATGCCGCCACCTTCAGCGCCGACGGCACCCTGGTGTCCAACAAGGACCTGACGGTCGCCCTCACGCAGGACATCGTCAACAACGGCGAAGTCGTCGCCAACGGCAACCTCAGCTACGGCACCACCGGCAACCTGACCAACAACGGCAAGCTGCTGGCCGGCCAGACGCTGACGGTGAGCGGCAACGTCGTCACGAACAGCGCCAGCGGCGAGATGTCGGGGACGAACACCACCGTCAACGCCGGCACGCTCAACAACCGTGGGCTGATCGACAGCGCCGGCACCACGCGCATCAACGCGGGCGTCCTTAACAACATCGGCACCGGCCGCATCTACGGCAACGCCGTGGCCATCGGCGCCGGTCAGGTCAACAACGACACCGAGACCGTCAATGGCGTCGCGACGGCCGGCACCATCGCCGGGCGAGACAGCGTGGACATCGGCGCGAGCGAAGTCAACAACCGCGAGCATGCGCTGATCTTCAGCGGCGCCAACATGGCCATCGGTGGCGGCCTGGATGCCAACGGCAAGGCGACCGGCCAGGGCAGCACCCTGAACAACCTGAGCGCCACCATCGAATCGCTGGGCAACATGTCCATCGCGACGGGACAGGTCAACAACCTGGACACGCATCTGCAGATCACCCAGGTCACGACCACTGGCTCCCAGACCTACTACGCCACGATGAACGGCACCATCTGGGAGAAGCTCGACGCCCAGGGCAACGTCGTCACCTGGGGCGATCCGGTCACCCGCACCCTGTATCACCGCAACCCGGACGGCAGCGTCATCGTGGTCGGTACCGGCTACGCCGACTGGTGCATCAACACCCAGACCACGACCGACACGGCCGTCAACGCCGATCCGGCGCGCATCGCGGCCGGTGGCGACCTCACCATCAACGGCCATCTGGAAAACCGTGACAGTCGGGTGGTTGCCGGCGGGGCATTGAACGTAACCTCCGCCAAGAACTGGGCCACGCCCGGCACACAGACCGTCGCCGAAACCTTGCGCGTCGCCTACGGCTACAGCCCGAACTTGGCCGATCCGGCGCCGGTGCCGCTGTACTTCTTCACGCCACCGACCACCACGACCGTGGCCGTAGGCGCCTACGAATACGTCGACCACGTCAACGCCACCAGCGGCTACGCCATCGGCTCGGCTTCGGTAGGCAGCAACGGAACAGGCGCCGCGGGCGCAGCAACTGCCAGCGGCGGCACCCGCAACCCCACCATCGTCGAAGTGGCCGCCAAGGTGGGCGGCGCGGCGTCATCGTCCGGCACAGGTGCGGCCGCGGCATCGGGCGCCAGCGGCACCGGCGCGGCTGGCGCGAACGGCTCGATCCCGATGGTGGTGCGCACCAGCACGCCCAGCGCCAGCATCCCCAACGCCAGCCTGTACAGCAAACACCCCGGCTCGGGCCGCTACCTGGTGGTGACGGATCCGCGCTTTGCGGGCTATCACAACTGGCTGTCCAGCGACTACCTGCTGGAGCACCTGGGCGTGAACCCGGACACCACGCTGCAGCGCCTGGGAGACGGCTTCTACGAGCAGCAGCTCATCCGCGAGCAGATCGCGCAGCTCACCGGCTACCGTTACCTGGGCGGCTACAGCAGCGACGAAGACCAGTACATCGCGCTGATGAACGCGGGCGTGACCTTCGCGCAGCAGTTCGGGCTCACGCCTGGCGTGGCGCTGACCGCCGCTCAGATGGCGCAGCTGACCAGCGACATCGTCTGGCTGGTCGAGCAGACCGTGACCTTGCCCGACGGCAGCACTCAGAAGGTGCTGGTGCCCCAGGTGTACGTGCGCGTGCAGCCCGGCGACATCGACGGCAGCGGCGCGCTGCTGGCCGGCAACCAGGTCAACATCGACGGCAAGGGCAGCAAGCTGACCAACACCGGCACCATCGCCGGGCGGGAGGTCGTCAGCATCAACGCCAGCACGGTGGACAACCTCAATGGGCGCATCAGCGGCGGGCAGGTCGGCATCAAGGCCCAGCAGGACATCAACAACGTCGGTGGCACCATCGATGCACGCGATAAGCTCGTATTGGACGCCGGCGGAAGCATCAACGTCGTGACCACCACCCAGAGCACGACGGGCGGGTTCATGAGCAGCGGCACCAACATCGACCGCGTCGCCGGCCTGTATGTGACTGGCAGCAAGGGCGTGCTGGTCGCTAGCGCGGGCAACGACATCAACCTCGTCGGCGCGCAGATCGTCAACCAGGGCAGCGGGGCGACGAGCTTCAAGGCTGGTGGGGACATCAACCTCTCGACGGTGACGACCAGCAGCACCGTTCGAGGCATCGCGGACGGTGCGCTGAGCTACTCCATCGACTCGCGCGAGGTCGGCACCACGATCACCGGCGGCGGTAACGTGACACTTGACGCCGGCCACGATGTCAACGCCCGGGCTGCGACTGTCACCGCGGCCGGCGATCTGGACGTGCGTGCCGGCAACGACATCACCATCGAGTCCGGCCGTGCGGTCAACGACACCGCCTTCCACATCCAGACCAGCAGCAAGGGCATCCTGACCTCGACGACGACCACCGTCGACGGCCAGATGCACAGCAACACCGCGATCGGCAGCAGCTTCAGCGGCGCCAACGTGAACATGAAGGCCGGTCAGGACCTCAACATCGTGGGCAGCGATGTGAACGCCAGCGGCAATGCAGTGCTGAGCGCGGGCAGCAACGTCAACATCGTCTCCGCGGCACAGGAGACGTCCAACGACGTGAGCTACAGCCGCGTGACTCACGGCGGCATCACGCCCAAGCCCGGCGATGCCAGCTTCGACGTGATGCGCGCGCATGACATGACCGGCAGCGTGCAGACGCAGACCGAGCGCGACAGCAACGTCACGGCGGGCGGCAACCTCACCGTCACGGCGGGCAAGGACGTCAACGTCTACGCCAGCAACCTCACCGCCGGCAGCGATCTGGCGCTGACCGGGCAAAACGTGAATGTGGTGAGCGGAACGGAATACAACAGCACATCGCTGGGCGTCTCCGACCGTCGCCAGTCCGTGGCACCGACAGCGGCCGTCGTTCGCACCGGTCATGGCCTGGACAACCGCGGCAGCGTCACCAACTCCAAGGAATCGACGACGCTGGCGGCCGCGACCCTGAGCGGCCAGAACGTGAGCATCACGGCCACCCAGGGCGACGTCACGCTCATGGCGGCCACCGTCAATGCGGGCAACAGCGCCACGATCAGCGCCGAGCACGGGGCAGTGAACATGGGCGTGGTGACGACCGGCACGACGGTCGAGCAGTCGCGCGGCGAACGCGATCTGGCCTATCAGCGCACGCGTGATTCGGGCGTCACGACGACAGCGGCCAACTACACGCAGATCAGCACCGGCGCTGGCGGCTTGACGCTCAACACGCCGACCGTGAATGTCCAGGTGGGCGTGCCCGTGGCGTACCAGGGCAATGCGCAGTTCGGCGTGCCGACGCAGACGCTTGCGCAGGCGATCGCGGACCAGGCCGGCAAGCCGGGCATGCAGTGGCTCACGCAGGTGCAGAACAACGCTCAGCTGAACAACCTGCAGATCAATTGGAGTGGGGTGCCGCTGGAGCAGAGGCAGTGGGCGGAGAGCCAAGGCGGCCTGACGCAGGCGGGGGCGGCGGTGGTGACCGTGGTCGCCGCGGCGCTTACCTGGGGCGCTGCGAGCGGTGCAGGCGTGAGCGCAGCGCAAGGCGTGGGGTTCACGACGACAAGCAACGGGGCGATGGCAACGGCGGGCGGAACATTCTTCGCGGGCGCCGTAGCCTCGGGCATCACCGCGGTGTCCAGCATGGCCGCCGTCAGCCTGATCAACAACAACGGCAACATCGCGGCGGTGCTTGACGAGCTTGGCTCCAGCCAGGGCGTCCGGCGCATCCTGACGGCCATGGTCACTGGCGGCGCAGTCGCCGCCCTCGACATGGCAACGGGCCTTCAGGGGGCCGTCGCCAACAACGTGGGAGTGCCCGGGTCGACGGTGACTTGGGGCGATGTGCTGGCGCGGAACCTGATGGACCGCACGGCTGCTGCGCTGGTCAACACCGCTGTCAATGGCGGCAATTTGGGAGACAACCTGGCAGCTGCAATCTCCAACGGCCTATTGGATACGGTGGCCGCAGGCAGCGCACAGTGGCTGGGGGCGAACAGCAGCGGACTCGCGAATGCCGTAGGGCACGCGATTGCAGGATGCGTGGCCGGCGCTGGCCGAGCCACGGCAGGCGGTTACGGGGGAAGCTCGAGCGACGGATGCAGTGCAGGCGCCATCGGGGCCGTGGTGGGAGAGATCACTGCGAACATCTACAACCCCAACAAGGATCCCGCCCTTGCTGCAAATACGATTTTGCTGAGCCAGACCGTTGCTGGCATAGCGGGGGCGATCGTCGGTGGCGATCAAGCAAGCGCAAATATTGCCGCTGCGGCAGGCGCCAACGCTGCGGAAAATAACCACCTTAGTCCATCCGAGCAACGGCAACTAGATGATCTCAAAGATCGTTGCGCGAAAACGAGGTGCACACCCCAAGAGTTGGAGCGGATTGCGAGCCTAACGGCTCGGTTGAACACCCGGTTTATCGACGACATGCTAGGTGATCCGTCGGTCGTGGTGGACCAGTACGGATGCATTCAAACAAATGGCCCGCGTATATGCTTGGGCATTGGCGCGCTTGGCGTAAGTTCTTATGCTGGGATGACATCTCAGCAAATTAATCAGGCGCTGAGTGTGGCGGAGCGCCAGGCCTTGAAGGAAGTATTTGGCTCTGGTTTGGCGGACGCGCAAGCTGCACTTGCCGCGTCACCCCTTGTTCCGGCTAATCTCACTCTAAACGCGGCGAATTCATACATCGAAGTTGCAAATCGAATCTTGGTGTCTTACCAGCAATCGGGGAATCAAGCAGGAATTTTGTTGCAACAGACTCGCATTGCCATATTGCAGCGAGTTCTCCCTTATTTGAAATGATATCCATGAAACAAGTCCTTTTGCGTTTAGGTACGGACGATTATTCTATTCTGGAGAACGGTCTTCCGGCAGAAGCTTTCGGCGGTCTGTATTTGCCGCTAGTTGATCGGCCTTTAGGCGGCGTATTCTATGATCATCTAGTTTCGCAAAATGAGATTGTCGGCATCCGCTATTGGATCTCAGACCCGTGGCCTACAGTTGAAGCAACTTGGAAATTGCTTGCTAAAGACGTCAGAGTAGTTCTCAGCGTCCGCCGAGAGTATGCAGATATCTTTTTTCGTTCTCGCAACCCTTCTGATTTACACGCAGTGACTCTTGAGGTGGTCCAGCAATTTGATCAGGTATGCTTGGTCGAAGGCCACGGTGAAGGCCTTGGAATTTACATCGAGGTTGATACCAGCCGCGATATTCACCTATGAAAAGCAGTTATCGCAACGGTTGAATTCTCCCTGCCCTCGGTGTCCTCGTTGTGACAAAATGATTTTTGGCGACGTGTCAAAGTTTGCCATTGAGTGGGTCGAGCGCCTGGAGCCACATGTCCCAGGCTTTCGCTATGGACGTTTAGGTCTGCACTCAAAAAATCGGCTTCTTGGCTGGGTGACTGAAAAAGTAACCCTAGGTCCAGAACTACTAAGGTTTGGCCGAATAATTCGACTTCTAAATTCGCCACTGAAAAGAATTCGCCACGAAAGTGGGTTTGATTCGCTCTTTCGAAATTTGGTGATCTTCCACGGTAGCCTAGAGGAAGAAGAATTGGATGGAGCGGTGATGATTTCGCCCTGGTGCCTGCTGGATCGGGGTTATTATGTTTTTTATGCCGAACTCGGTGGTGAGATGGGGGTGCTGCTTGGCGGGTCTTCTGACGGGACGAGGGCGGACCACTGTATTCCAATTAAAAAGAGAGAAATAGTAGATGCCTATATCTTGGCCCTTAATGCTTTGGCTGCTCCTCCTCGATAAGCGGTGTGAGGCAATGATTAATTAAAATAATTAGAAAATTTGACATTTAGGTGAGGAAATTTTGAAGTACTACGTTCTGCCCGTACTGATTGGGGCGGCCTCTACCTGGGCGCTTGCCCAGCAAACTCCTACCTCCCCCCAACCCTTCATCGAACAGCAACGCCAACAAGAGCGCGAGCGCGCCCTGCGCGAGCAGAACGAACGCCAGATCGACGAACGCCTGCCCGCGCCCGCCGCTCGCCCCGTCTCCCGCATCCTCGATGCTGAGACCCCGTGCTTCCGCATCGACCGCGTGCTGCTCGTGGGCGACGCCTCCGATTCCTTCCAGTGGGCCGTCTCGCCCTCGGTCCTGTCCGGCACCTCCGGTGATGACTCCCCCCTGGGCCGCTGCCTCGGCACCTCCGGCGTCAACGTCGTCCTGGCCCGCGCCCAGGCCGAAGTCATCGCCCGTGGCTGGACCACCACCCGCGTCCTCGCCGCCCCGCAGGACCTGACGAGTGGTGTGCTGACCCTCACCCTCGTCCCCGGCCGCATCGCCGCCATCCGCCTGTCTGCCGATTCCACCGTGCCGTTGCTGGGGCAGGGCGCCTTGCTCGCCACCGCCATTCCGGCATCCCCTGGCGACCTGCTGAACCTGCGCGCCATCGAGCAGGGCCTGGAGAACCTCAAGCGTTCCCCCACCGCCGAAGCCGACATCCAGATCGAGCCGTCCTCCGCCCCCAACGCCCAGCCCGGCGAGAGCGACCTGGTCGTCAAGTACGTCCAGTCCAAGAAGTGGCGCCTGTCCATGAACCTGGACGACAGCGGCACCGAGGCGACGGGCCGCTACCAGGGCGGCATCACCGCCTCGCTGGACAACTCCCTGGGCCTGAACGACCTCTTCTACGTCAACGTCAACCACAACATCGGCCGGCGCTTCTTGCGCGATGCCGACCGCGGCACCGAGGGCCAGACCCTGCACTACTCCGTGCCCTACGGCTGGTGGCTGCTGGGCTTCACCGCCTCCAACAACCAGTACTTCCAGACCATCGCCGGCCTGAACCAGAGCTACATCTACGCGGGCAAGACCAACAACGCCGAGCTCAAGCTGACGCGCATGCTCTGGCGCGACCAGCACCGCAAGACCAGCGCGAGCCTCAAGGCCTGGCGCCGCGAATCGCGCAACTTCGTGGACGACGCCGAAGTGGGCGTCCAGCACCGCGTCACCGGCGGCTGGGAACTGGCCGTCAACCACAAGGAGTTCATCGAGACCCAGGCCGGCACCGCCACCCTGGAGGGCACGCTGGCCTACAAGCGCGGCACCGGTGGCTTCGGCGCCAGGCCGGCACCGGAAGAGGCGTACGACGAGGGCACTTCGCGCATGAAGCGCTACACCGCCGAGCTCAGCGCCAACGTGCCCTTCAAGCTCGGCGAACAGAAGTTCCGCTACAGCGGGCTCATCCGCGCCCAATGGAACCGCACGCCGCTCACCCCGCAGGACCGCTTCGCCATTGGAGGCCGCTACACCGTCAGAGGCTTCGATGGCGAGACGAGCCTGATGGCCGAGCGCGGCTGGCTGATCCGCAACGACGTCGGCTGGGGCATCGGGCAAAGCGGCGCAGAGCTGTACACCGGCCTGGACTACGGCCATGTGGGCGGTCCCAGCACCAAGTACCTGCTGGGCAACCATCTGGCCGGCGCCGTGGTGGGCGTGCGGGGGGCGTGGAAGAACCTGAGCTACGACGTGTTCGTCGGCGCGCCGGTGTGGAAGCCCGAGGGCTACCGCACGGCGCGGGTGACGGCGGGGTTCAACCTCAATGTGAGCTTCTAAGTAGGTACCACGACCAAGACAGGACCTGCGTTCAGATGTTCAAGGCCTGGAAGAGTCCGGTCAGCGGCACAGAGGAGCGGAGGAGGGCGTGACAGTGAGCCGTGCCCTCGATCTTGCCGCCCAATCAGAACGCCGCAGGCCGCCACTTCAGCAGACGCTTCTCCAGCGTCGTCAGCAGGAAGTCCGCGAGCAGCGCGACCACGGCCAGCACGATCATGGCGGCGAATACGCCGCTGGCATTGAAGGCGCCTTGCGCGGTGGCGATCAGCAGGCCGATGCCTTCCTTGGCGCCGAGGAATTCGCCGACCACGGCGCCTACCAGCGCGAAGCCGAAACTCACGTGCAGGCTGGCCAGGATCCACGACATGGCCGAGGGGATGACCACGGCGGTGGTGAGTTGCCGTGGCGAGGCACCGAGGATCTGCGCGTTGGCGATCATGTACTTGTCGGCCTCGCGCACGCCCTGGAACGCGTTGCCGAAGACGACGAAGAACACCATGACCACTGCCAGCGCCACCTTCGAGGCCATGCCCAGGCCCAGCGCAATGACGAAGACCGAACCGAGCACCACGCGCGGGATCGAGTTGGCGATCTGGATGTAGAGGCTGAACACATCCGACAGCAGTTTGTTGCGGCCCAGCAGGATGCCGGCGATGACGCCAGCCACCGAGCCGATGAGGAAGCCGAGCACGGTCTCCTCGAGCGTGACGGCGACCTGCATCCACAGCGAGCCCTGCGAGGTGCCGTCGCGCACCCATTCGACGATCTGCGCCCAGATCAGTGAGGGCTGCGAATAGAAGAAGGGGTCGATCCACTTCATGCGGGCGGCGATCTCCCAGCCGCCCAGCGCGACGACCAGCACCACGAGGCGCAGGCCGATGATGAGGCGGCGGCGGCCGCGGATGGCGCGCTGCGCGATCTCGGATTCGCGCGCGAGTGCTTCGTCGCTGAGCGCGGCGGGGAGGGTGCCCGGCACGGCGCCGGGGGATGCGATGGCGTTCATGGTCGTGTGTCTCTTCGGTTTTGGCTCCCTCTCCCTCTGGGAGAGGGCTGGGGTGAGGGCGCTGGGCGGTCAATACGGTGCAGGCAGGCGAAGGCCGCGCGGCCCTCACCCGCACCCTCTCCCGGAGGGAGAGGGTGCAAGACGGTCAATGAATCGCGACTTCCTCGCGCAGGTCGTCCCAGATGCGCTTGGAGAGCTCGATGAACTGCGGGTCGTAGCGCACCTGGCTCATCACGCGCGGACGCGGCAGGTCGATCTCGTACACGCGCTTGAGCGTTCCGGGCCGCGCCGTGAGCACGAACACGCGATCGGCCAGCGCGATCGCTTCCTCCAGGTCGTGCGTGATGAACACCACCGAGCCACCCGTGCCCGACCACAGCTGCAGCAGCTCGTCCTGCATCAGCGTGCGGGTCTGCATGTCCAGCGCCGAGAAGGGTTCGTCCATGAGCAGGATCTCGGGGCTGTTGATGAAGGTCTGCGCCAGCGCGACGCGCTTGCGCATGCCGCCCGAGAGCTGGTGCGGGTAGTGGTCGCCGAACTTGTCCAGCCCCACGCGGCGGATCCACTCGTCGGCCAGCGCGTGCGCCTCGGCCTTGGGCTTGCCGCGGAACATCGGGCCGGCGGCGACGTTCTCGCGCACGCTCTTCCAAGGAAACACCGCGTCGGCCTGGAACACGAAGCCGATGCGCGGGTCGATGCCGTGGATCGGCTGGCCCATGATCTTCACCGTGCCCACGGTGGGCTTGAGCAGCCCGGTGATCATGTTCAGCGTGGTCGACTTGCCGCAGCCCGTGGGGCCGACGATGGCGACGAACTCGCCGCGCGCCACCGACATGCTGAAGTTGCGCAGCGCCACGGTAGCGTGGCCGTCCTGCGAGATGAAGCGCAGCGAGACGTTGTCGAAGTCGATGGCCGAGCCGCTGCCCGGCGTGGCGTTCTTCATGGCGGCGGCCCCGTTCACTTGGCCGCCATCGCCAGGAAGGCGTTGGAGTAGGTCTTCGACAGGTCGATGTTCTTGCTCTTGACCTGCGGCTTGTAGGTGGCCAGTACCTTCAGCACGGTCTCGGGACCGCCTTCGGGCATCTTCGCGTCCTTCGTGAACATGGGCAGGGAAGACTTGAGCGCCTGCACGTACAGGCCCTTGTCGCTGCCGTAGTAGTCCTTGGGCATCTTGTCGGCGATCTCCTCGGCCGAATGGCTGCCGATCCACTGCATGGTGCGTGCGAAGGCGTGGGCCAGCTTGGCGGCCTCGGCCTTGTGCGAGTCGGCCCAGGCGTTCTGCACATAGAGGCTGGCCGCGGGGTAGAGGCCGCCCAGCGACGCCCTGGCACCTTCCTCGGTGCGCAGATCGACCAGCACCTTGGCATCGCCGGTCTTGAGCAATTCGGAAATGGTGGGCTCGGTCGTCATGCCGGCCTGGATGCGGTCCTGCTTGATGGCCGCGATGAAGGTGTTGCCGGCGCCCACGGGCAGCAGCGAATACTCCTTGGACGCGACGCCAGCGCGGTCGGCCAGGTAGCGCGTGAGGAAGTCCGTCGACGAGCCCAGGCCCGTGACGCCCAGCGTCTTGCCGCCCTTGGCATCGGCCATGCTCTTGAAGCCCGCGTTGAAGGCCTTGGTGGACACCATCTCCACCTCGCCGGGCACCTTGCAGAACACGGCGATGGCCTCGATCTCCTTGCCCTTGCTCTGAAGATCGATGGTGTGGTCGTAGAAGCCGACCACACCCTGCACCGCGCCGGCGATGAGCTGGTTCTCCGCATCCACGCCCGCGGGCTGCGATTGCAGTTCGACGTTCAGGCCTTCGTCCTTGAAGTAGCCCAGCGCCTCGGTGAGCTTGGCCGGCAGGTAGATGATCTTGTTGATGCCGCCGACCATGAGGGTGATGGGCGCATCGGCAGCCGAGGCGAGGGGCGCGGCAGCCGCGAGGGCGGTGCCGAGCGCGGCGGCCAGAAGGGTGGAACGGAAGGCGGGCATGGCAGGTCTCCTTGCGGTGGGTTCGACGACCCCGGGGCGGTTTGCCTCGGTCCGGGCCAGTCTAGGAATCGGCATCCTTCGGCCGGCTTTCAGCGAGGGGGCCCAAGCGTCGTGGTTAACCCTGAAGTGCGGCGATCGCCCTGCGCGGTGCCGGAGCGGAGGGTCAGCGGCCGGTCAGTTCCACGGTGCGGCCTTCCTAGAATCGGCACCTGCCATGAAGCTGCTGCTCATCGAGGACAACGCCGAACTGGCCCATTGGCTGGCCAGCCTGCTGCGCGCGCAGGACTTCGTGGTCGACCATGTGGAAGACGGCGACGCGGCCGATCGCCTGCTGCAACAACAGCGCTACGACGTGGTACTGCTCGACCTGAACATTCCGCAGCTGTCGGGCAAGGGCGTTCTGCGCCGCCTGCGCGAGCGGCGCGACGACGTGCCCGTGATGATCCTCACCGCGGCCGACTCGCTCGACCAGAAGGTGCTGTGCCTGGAGATCGGTGCGGACGACTACCTCGTCAAGCCGGTGGAGGTGCGCGAACTGGTGGCGCGCATCAAGGTGCTGATCCGCCGGCAGGTGCCGGGCAAGGCCAACGACATCGTGTGCGGCGACCTGCGCTACGACCTGCGTACGCGGCAGTTCACGCTGGCCGGCGACGAGCTGGCCTTGCCGCCGCGCGAGCGCAGCCTGCTCGAGACGCTGGTGCTCAAGGCCGGCAGCACCGTGTCCAAGCAGGCGCTGGTCGACAGCATCTTCGGCCTGGACGACGAGCCCAGCGCGGATGCCGTCGAGCTCTACATCCACCGGCTGCGCAAGAAGCTCGAGGCCAGTCAGGCCACCATCATCACGCTGCGCGGCGTGGGCTACCTGCTGCGCCTGCGGGACGGGGCCTGAGTGCGCTTCAGCCTGCGCGCACGGCTCGTCGCGTGGCTGCTGCTGCCGCTGTCGCTCTTCGTCGCGGTGTGCGCGTGGCTCAGTTGGCGCAACGCGGCGGCCGTGGCCGACTACGTGCAGGACCACGACCTGCTCTCGTCGGCCAAGGTGCTGTCGGACCGGCTGATCTGGGAAGGCGACAACGTGCAGGCCAGCGTGCCGCCTTCGGCATTGAGCCTGTTCGTGTCGCCGGCGCACGACCGCGTGTTCCTCAGCGTGATCGGCAGCGACGGCGAGGTGCTGGCCGGCTCGCCCGACTTCCCGATGCCGGTGCGCCTGGCGCTCGCGGGCGTCGACCGTGCGCAGTGGTACGACACGCGGCTCGACGGCCTCGAGCTGCGTGCCGTCGTCACTCGCCGGGCGATGTACGAGGCCGGCGGCTCGCGCGAGATCACCGTCGCCGTGGGCAAGACCACGAAGAGCCGCGACCAGATGCTCCACACGCTGTGGTGGCCCACGGTGGAATACCTGCTGGTGGCGCTGCTGCTGGCCGTGCTGGTCAGCGCGCTGGCGCTCACCTGGGAGCTGCGGCCCATCGTGCGCATGAACCGGCAGCTGGCGGGACAGGACCCGCTGCACCTGGACTTCGCCATCGACGCCCGTGGCCTGCACACCGAGCTGCGGCCCGTCGCCGACACCGTCAACACCTTCGCACGGCAGCTGCGCGCACATTCGCAGGCGCAGCGGCGCTTCATTGCCGATGCGGCGCATCAATTGCGCACGCCGCTGGCCCTGCAGTCCTCGCAGATCGAGTACGCGCGCTTCACCCGCGCGCGCCGACAGGACTGGGACACGCGCCGCGCCGACATGGATGCGATGTGGGAGCAGATGGCGACCAGCAACCGGCGCCTGGTCGATGTGACGAACAAGCTGCTGACACTGGCACAGGCCGAGCATGGCGATGCGCAGGCGCACCTGGAGCCGCTGGACCTGGCGGCTGCCGCGCTGGCCGCCGTCGAGCAGCTCGCCGGCCTGGCCGAGCGGCGGCGGATCGACCTCGGCATGGCCTTGCCCGCGGCCGATGGTGGGGCGGTAGGGGTGTGGGCCCAGCCGGCGCTGCTCGATGCGCTGCTGGCCAACCCGGTCGACAACGCGCTGCGCTACACCCCCGAAGGCGGCCGCGTCACCGTGGGCGTGAAGCGCGAGGGCACGCAGGCCGTCTTCTGGGTCGAGGACGATGGGCCGGGCATCCCGGCCGAGGCGCGCGAGCGGGTGTTCGAGCGCTTCTATCGCGTCGCTGCCGACACCGAAGGCACCGGGCTGGGCCTGGCCATCGTGCGTGAGGTGGCACGCGCGTTCCGTGCCACGGTCGAGCTGGGCGCGCCGCCGGGCGGGCGG
>JAFEEH010000022.1 GCA_018241185.1 Pseudomonadota bacterium
CCCAGCAGCAGAGCAGGGCCAGCGCCTTCATCCTGTCCATCGACGACGAGGAGTTCAGCGGCGGCCCGGACATGGATCCGGCCGTGCTCAACCTGCGCACCTTCATCGACGAGGTCCGCCGCAAGAACACCGACGTTCCGATCTACATCTATGGCGAGACGAAGACCTCGCGCCATCTGCCCAACGACATCCTGCGCGAGTTGCACGGTTTCATCCACATGTTCGAGGACACGCCGGAGTTCGTGGCCCGCCACATCATCCGCGAGGCCAAGAGTTACCTGGAGGGCGTGCAGCCGCCGTTCTTCAAGGCGCTGCTGGACTACGCCGAGGACGGCTCCTACTCCTGGCATTGCCCGGGCCACTCGGGCGGCGTCGCATTCCTGAAGAGTCCCGTCGGACAGATGTTCCACCAATTCTTCGGCGAGAACATGCTGCGCGCCGACGTGTGCAACGCAGTGGAAGAACTCGGGCAGTTGCTCGACCACACCGGTCCGGTCGCCGAGAGCGAGCGCAATGCCGCGCGCATCTTCAATGCCGACCATTGCTTCTTCGTCACCAACGGCACAAGCACCAGCAACAAGATGGTGTGGCACCACACGGTGGCGCCCGGCGACGTGGTGGTGGTGGATCGCAACTGCCACAAGTCCAACCTGCACGCCATCATCATGACGGGCGCGATCCCGGTCTTCCTCAAGCCCACGCGCAACCACTTCGGCATCATCGGGCCCATTCCGCGCCAGGAGTTCGACGTCGAGTCGATCAAGGCGAAGATCCGGGCCAATCCCCTGCTCAAGGGGGTGGATGCCGATGCGGTGAAGCCGCGCATCCTCACGCTCACCCAGTCGACCTACGACGGCGTGGTCTACAACACCGAGACCATCAAGAAGGCCGTCGACGGCTACGTCGACACGCTGCACTTCGACGAGGCCTGGTTGCCGCACGCCGCCTTCCACCCCTTCTACGGCCCCTACCACGCCATGGGCAAGAAGAGGGCCCGGCCCCAGGAAACGCTTGTGTTCTCGACCCAGTCCACGCACAAGCTGCTGGCGGGTATCAGCCAGGCCAGCCATGTGCTGGTCCAGGATTCGCAGCACCGCAAGCTGGATCGGCACCTCTTCAACGAGGCCTTCCTGATGCACACCAGCACTTCACCGCAGTACGCGATCATCGCCAGCTGCGACGTGGCGGCCGCGATGATGGAGCCGCCCGGCGGCACGGCGCTGGTCGAGGAAAGCATCCTCGAGGCGCTCGACTTCCGTCGCGCGATGCGCCAGGTGGAGGCCGAGTTCGGCGAGAACGACTGGTGGTTCAAGGTCTGGGGGCCCGACAAGCTTGCCGAAGAGGGCATCGGCCGTGCGGACGACTGGGTCATCAAGGGTGACGACCGCGACGCCAAGTGGCACGGCTTCGGCGCGCTGGCGGATGGTTTCAACATGCTCGACCCGATCAAGTCGACCATCGTGACGCCCGGGCTGGACATGGATGGCAACTTTGCCGAAAGCGGCATTCCGGCCAGCATCGTCACCAAGTTTCTGGCCGAACATGGCGTGATCGTGGAGAAAACGGGCCTCTACAGCTTCTTCATCATGTTCACCATCGGCATCACCAAGGGCCGGTGGAACACGCTGCTTACGGCTCTGCAGCAGTTCAAGGACGACTACGAACGCAACCAGCCCATGTGGCGGATCCTTCCGGAGTTCTGCCAGCAGCACAAGCGCTACGAGCGCATGGGCTTGCGCGACCTGTGCCAGCACGTGCACAAGATGTACGCCGAGTACGACATCGCCCGCCTGACCACCGAGATGTATCTGTCGGACCTCACGCCCGCGATGAAGCCCAGCGACGCCTATGCGCATATTGCCCACCGCAAGACCGAGCGCGTCGAGATCGACCACCTGGAAGGCCGCATCACCACCAGCCTCATCACCCCGTACCCGCCGGGCATCCCGCTGCTGATCCCCGGCGAGGTGTTCAACAAGAAGATCGTCGACTACCTCAAGTTTTCACGCGAGTTCAACACCAAGTGCCCGGGCTTCGAGACCGACATCCACGGTCTGGTCGAGCTCGAGGACGAGGACGGCAACGTGCGCTATTACGCCGACTGCGTGGCCAACGGCAATGGCGAGCGGGCACCACAGCCATTGGCGAGCGAGGACAACCTGGTGCAGGTCGGGGCCGACGGTCCCTTCGGCCGGACGGTCTGAGCACCGGCCTCAGCCGAATCGAAGGGCCATCACGCCCGCGACCACCACGCCGGTGCCCAGGGAGCGCTGCAGGCCGAAGCGCTCCTTGAGCCACAGCGTGCCGATGAGCGCCGCGAAGAGTACCGAGGTCTCGCGCAACGCGGCCACCACGGCCACCGGTGCGCGCGTCATGGCCCACAGCGCGATGCCGTAGCTCCCCAGCGAAGCAACGGTACCCAGGCATGCGATGCGCCAGCGGCCGCCCATGTAGCGCCACGCGGCGGGCCGGCCGTGCCGCCCGCGGCGCCACAGCACCAGCAGCAGGTAGGGCACGCCATCGAAGAGGAACAACGCCGCCACATACGCTGCGGCATTGCCCGAGGCACGCACGCCCAGGCCGTCGATCACGGTGTAGACCGCGATGATGGCCGCATTGCACAGTGCAAAGCGCAGCGCCTTGCCCCGGTGCCCATCGGCCGCCTGCAGGCTTGCGGGCGAGAGTCCCAGCAGCACCACGCCGGCGCACACGCCCGCCACGCCCACCCAGGCCATCGACGAGATGGATTCACCGATCAGCGCATGACTGCCCAGCGCGACCAGCAGCGGCGCGCAGCCGCGCATCACCGGATAGGTCAGTCCGAGCTCGCCATGCCGGTAGGCCCCGGCCAGCGCCACGTAGTAGCCGATGTGCACAAGCATCGACGCCAGCAGGTAGGGCCAGGAAGCGACCGCGGGCAACCCGGAGAACAGCAGCAGCGGGAAGGCGACGAAGAAGCCGATGCTGTGGATCAGGGCCGTGTCCAGCTCCTTGTCCACTGCCGACTTGATGAGCGCATTCCAGCTCGCATGCAGCAGCGCGCCGAAAAGCACAGCGAGCGCGACCGGGCCGGTCAGCGTCACGCCGGCGCGTCCGTCCGGCAGCGCCGGGCGCGTACCAGGTAGTGGGCCAGCGGCGGCGTGGGCAGTCCGGCCTGCTTGGCCGCGTCATCCCACAGCCGAACGCGCACCGCATCCTGTGCGTGGGGTCGCTCGAGGAAGGCGCGCTCCTCGGCCGGGAAAAAGACACCGCCCTGCAAGGCAAGGCTGCGCTTCGAATCGTCCGAGAGCGAGGCCTCGTAGCCCGGCCGCGATGCGCACAGATAGCGTTTGGCGTCGACATGCCAGCGGATCGCATCGAGCACCCGATCGGAAAACAGCCCATGCAGGAAGGGCAGGGCGTAGAACTGGTGCAGGTCGTCGACGCCGCGCAGCGTCGGGGATTCACCCTGGTCATTGAGCAGGTGGCCCAGGTCGTGGAGCAGCGCGGCCGTGACCAGCTCGTCGTCCGCGCCGGCCTGCTCGGCGAGCAGGGCGCATTGGAGCGCATGTTCGAGCTGCGTGACCGGCTCGCCGCTGTACTGCGCCGAGCCTTTGCGCCCGAAGATAGCGGCGATATCGTCCAGGGACAGGGCCATGACGCCTTCCTCGTCAGGCCACCACCGCGTGCTGCGAGGCGCCGGCAGCGACTGTCGCGCCTGCTTGCCGCGCCTGGTGGTTGCGCAGAGTCCGCTCGCGGCTGTTCATCACATGCTGAAACATGGCTTGGCCGGCGGCCTCGGCGTCGCCGGCGGCGATCGCCTTCACGATCTGGCGGTGTTCCCGCGAGTACACCGCCATGGACTCCCCGGTGAGGTTCTGGCGCCGGAACAGCGACAACTCGTTGACCAGCTTGCGATAGGTGGCCAGCAGCTTGGCGTTGCCGGCCAGTTCGAGCAGCCGATCGTGGAAAGAAAGATTGAAGCGGTGGTAGTCACGCGCACTGCCGGCCTTGACGGCCTGGTCCATCGCATCCACCAACTGCCGCAGCTCGCGCACCTGGGCCGCCGACGCCGACTGCGCCACCTTGCGACCGACGTACAGGTCCATCACCGCGCGCACCTCGAAGATCTCCAGCGCCTCCTCGATCGGCACGTCGCGCACGAACACACCGCGGTTTTTCTCGGTTCGCACCAGGCCGGCTTCCTCGAGCATGCGAAACGCCTCGCGCACCGGCCCCCGCGAGACACCCAGCTGATCGGCCAGGGTGGATTCGGTGAGCTTGGCGCCCGAGGGCAGGTCGCCCTCCAGGATCATGCGCTCGATCTCGGTCTGCACCACGTTCGCCAGCGAATTGCACTGAAGCTGTGCGATGACGGGGTGCGGCGAGATCTTCTTGGCGGGCATGGGTCGATGCTAAGCAGCAGCGTTCGGATTGTCTACGATTTGCAAAAGACAATTGACGATCGGACAGAGCGGGCCCCGATTTTGCTTGGCGCATGTGTCACGGGGATGTCTTTTCGCGCCGGCACATTCGTCTTTCATTTTTCGATGAGGAGTTGCTCATGCACCATGCAAAACACATCGTGGCCGCCTTCATCGGCCTGGCTTGCGCGACGTCGGTGTGGGCTCAGAAGACGCAGTTGAGCGTGTACACCGCCCTGGAAACCGACCAGCTCAAGGCCTACCAGGAGGCCTTCAACAAGGTCAACCCGAACATCGACATCAAGTGGGTGCGCGACTCCACGGGCGTCATCACCGCCAAGCTGCTGGCCGAGAAGGCGAACCCGCAGGCCGACGTGATCTGGGGCGTGGCCGCATCGAGCCTGGCGCTGTTCGACAAGAACGGCATGCTCGAACCCTACGCGCCGCTGAACCTCGACGCGATCATGCCGCAGTACCGCGACAAGAAGTCCCCGCCCGCGTGGTTCGGCATGGACGTGTTCGGCGCCGTGGTGTGCTTCAACACGGTCGAGGCCAGGAAGAAGAACATTCCCGTGCCCACCACCTGGAAGGACCTGCTCAAGCCCGAGTTCAAGGGCCAGGTCGTGATGCCCAACCCGGCCTCTTCGGGCACCGGCTACTTCGATGTGGCCGCCTGGCTGCAGCTCTGGGGCGATGACAACGGCAAGGGCGGCGGCTGGAAGTACATGGACGCGCTGCACGAGAACATCGGGCAGTACACGCATTCCGGCTCCAAGCCCTGCAACATGGCGGCGGCCGGCGAGTACGTGGCCGGCATCTCCTTCGAGTACCGCGGCCACACCAACAAGGCCAAGGGTGCGCCGATCGAACTGGTCTTTCCCAAGGAAGGCCTGGGCTGGGACCTGGAGGGCTTCGCCATCTACAAGGGCACCAAGAAGCTGGATGCGGCCAAGAAGCTGGCCGACTGGGCCTCGTCCAAGGACGCCATGCTGCTCTACGGCAAGAACTTCGCGATCACCGCGCAACCGGGCGTCGCGCCCAAGCTCGCGAACATCCCGGCCGACTACGAGTCGCGCCTGATCAAGATGAACTTCGAGCAGTCGGCGGTGAACCGCGAACGCATCCTGGCCGAGTGGTCGAAGCGCTACGACGCCAAGAGCGAGGCCAAAAAGTAATGTGGGCGCGGCGCGGCCACGACGCCATGGACGCGGCGGTCTCGATGCCCACCGGCGCTGCGGCGCGGGATGAGGGCTATCTGCGCCTGGAGGGCGTGAGCAAGCGTTTCGGCAGCTTCACCGCGCTCTCGCACATCGACCTCGCCATTGCGCGCGGCGAGTTCGTCTGCTTCCTCGGGCCCTCGGGATGCGGCAAGACCACGCTGCTGCGGATCATCTCGGGCCTGGAGACGCAAACGGCCGGGAAGATCCTGCAGGCCGGTCGCGACGTCTCGGTGCTTCCGCCGGCACAGCGCGACTACGGCATCGTGTTCCAGTCCTATGCGCTGTTCCCGAACCTGAGCGTCGCCGACAACGTGGCCTACGGGCTTGTCAATCGGAGGCAGCCGCGCGCCCAGGTGGCTTCACGGGTCGACGAACTCCTCGCGCTCGTCGGCCTGCCGGGCAGCGGCGGCAAGTACCCGGCCCAGATGTCGGGCGGCCAGCAGCAGCGCATCGCGCTGGCGCGGGCCCTGGCCACCTCGCCGGGGCTGCTGTTGCTGGACGAACCGCTGTCGGCCCTCGACGCCATCGTGCGGGTCCACCTGCGCAACGAGATCCGGGCGCTGCAGCGCAAGCTGGGCGTGACCACCATCATGGTCACGCACGACCAGGAAGAGGCCCTGTCGGTGGCCGACCGAATCGTGGTCATGAACCACGGCGTCATCGAGCAGGTCGGCACGCCGCGCGAGGTGTACCGGGCACCGGCCTCGCCCTTCGTGGCCGATTTCGTGGGCAAGGTGAACCGCCTGCAGGCCGTGGCGGAGGGTGACCACTGGTTCCGCTGCGGCGAGTTGCGGCTGCGCTGCGAAGAGGGGCAGGGCGCCGATTTCCGCCCTGGCCGCCCCGTCGTGCTCTACCTGCGGCCGGAGGACCGGCTGATGATCGACGTGCCCGACGACCACCCCGGCCGCTGCGAAGGCACGGTACGCCACGTCGAATTCCTCGGCGGCAACTGCCTCGCGCAGGTGCAGGTCGAGGCGCTCGACGGCCAGTCGCTCCAGTTGCAGTTCTCGCTCAACCAGATGGACGAATTCGCGGTGCGCGAAGGCGGCCGCCTGCGCTTCGCGCTGCGCACGGACCGGCTGCGCGCGTTTGCCGCGGGTCAGGAATGAACGCCACCGCTGTCCTGGTGCCGCCGCCGCTGCGCCAGCGGGTCCCCTGGAGCGACCGCGTCGCGCACGCGGGCCTGCTCGGCATCCTGCTTCTGCTGGTGATCGGTCTGGCCTTGCCGCTGGCCGCCATCCTCTCCCAGGCCGTGCAGAACGCGGAGCAGGGCAGTGGCTGGGCCGCCTTCGCCGCCTACCTGCAGTCGCCCGCGCTGCTGCAGAGCTTGTGGAACAGCGTCTGGGTGTCGCTGCTGGTCACGGTGATCGTGATCCCGCTGGCCTTCACTTTCGCCTACGCGCTCACGCGCAGCTGCATGCCGGCCAAGGGGGTTTTTCGCAGCATCACGCTGCTGCCGCTGCTGGCGCCGTCGCTGCTGTCGGCCATCTCGCTGATCTACTGGTTCGGCAACCAGGGCGTGGCCAAGGCGCTCTGGCTGGCGCTGGGCTTCCAAGGCATCTACGGCGCATCGGGCATCGTGCTGGCCGAATGCTTTGCCACGTTTCCGCATGCGCTGATGATCCTGGTCACGGCGCTGTCGCTGGCCGACGCTCGCCTGTACGAGGCGGCCGATGCCCTGGGCACCCGACGGCTGCGCCGCTTCTTCACCGTCACGCTGCCGGGCGCCAAGTACGGGCTGATCTCGGCGGCACTCGTCACCTTCACGCTGGTCATCACCGATTTCGGCATTCCCAAGGTGGTCGGCGGCAACTTCAACGTGCTGGCGACCGACGTCTTCAAGCTGGTCATCGGCCAGCAGGATTTCCAGCGCGGCGCGGTGGTGGCGCTGCTGCTGCTCGCTCCCGCGGCGCTCACCTTCGGCATCGACCACGTGGTACAGCGAAAGCAGACGGCGATGCTCACCGCACGTGCCGTCGCGCTGGTGCCGCAGCCGTCGCGGGGCTTCGATGCGTCGATGACGGCGTACTGCACACTGATCGTGGCGCTGATGCTGGCCATGTTCGGCATGGCGGTCTTCGCTTCGTTCGCCAAGCTCTGGCCGTACAACCTGGCGCCGAGCCTCAACCACTACGTGGCCGGCCTGGTCGATGCCGAACTGGGCGACGCGCTGATCAACAGCCTGAAGCTGACCGCCGGAACCGCGGTGTTCGGCACAGCCGTGGTCTTCGTCGGCGCCTACCTTCTCGAGAAGACGCGGGGGCTCGGCTGGGCGCGGCCGCTGGTGCGGCTGATGGCCATGCTGCCCATGGCGGTGCCGGGGCTGGTGCTGGGCCTGGGCTACATCTTCTTCTTCAACGCGCCGGGCAACCCGCTCAACGTGCTGTACCAGAGCATGGCGCTGCTGGTGCTGTGCACGGTGGTGCACTTCTATACCACCGGGCACTTGACGATGGTCACCGCGCTCAAGGCCATCGATGCCGAGTTCGAATCCGTCTCGGCCTCGCTCAAGGTGCCGTTCTACAAGACCTTCTGGCGCGTCACGCTGCCGATCTGCCTGCCCACGCTCGTCGATGTCTCGCGCTACTTCTTCATCAACGCCATGACCACCATCTCGGCGGTGGTGTTCCTGTACTCGCCCGACACCAAGCTCGCGTCCGTCGCCATCCTCAACCTCGACGAGGCCGGCGAGACCGGCGCGGCCGCGGCCATGGCCGTGCTCATCGCCGGCATCTCCGCCGTGGTCACCGTGTTGTACCTGCTGCTGGGCCGCTTGGTCGACCGGCGGACGCAGGCGTGGCGGTGCCGATGAACGAATTCGAATGCGGGCGTCCGGACGCCGAAGAGGCAACGATTTCGCAGAGGTCGCGAAGGAGCAATCCGGAAATGGCGATCCTTCTGCGTCCTCTGTGCCACTCTGGATTTCCTTCCGCGTCCGGACCTGGCTGCGCCCCGGCGCCGCTCATGACGTGACGTCCCGCAGCTTCGTCCGCCTCGGCGTGTGGCCACCGACGACGATGATGATGGGGTCGAAGGCCGCGGGTGGGCACTGCGTCGTCGGCATCGTGGCTGCCAGTGCCGGGCGCGATCGACGCCCGCCGGGCGGCGAGCGACACGCCTTCGGTTTGAATTCGTCACGTTCGTGACGAATTCGGCCGCAACGCCCGCCGGACGGGCGCTGCAGGCCGATTGCACTTTGGCGAAATCGCGTCTTTCAGGGTTCGGGCCGGCGCCACAGCCAGACCAACACGATGGCCATGACCGCGATCCCGCCCATCGCAGCGGCGCGCGGCCGCACCAGCCACAGCAGCAGGCCGGCGCACACGGCCATCGCGATCGCGGCGCTCCACTTGGCGCGCCGGCTCACGCGCCCGCCGGCGCGCCAGTCGCTGATCAGCGGACCGAAGAGGCGGTGCGATTCGAGCCAGGCCGCCAGGCGCGGCGAACTGCGCGCCGCTGCCCAGGCCGCCAGCAGCACGAAGGGCGTGGTTGGCAGGCCGGGCAGCAGCACGCCGAGGACGGCGAGCGCGAGGCTCAGGACTGCCAGCGCCATGAAGGCCCAGCGCAGCGGGCCGCGTGTGGGCGGCGGCGGAGGCGGCAGCGGCGGATCGACCGGCGCTTGCGAATCGGGAGTGTCCGGCGTGCTCAGCCGTCGTCCCGAACGCGCACGAAGCGCGCAAAGCGCGGCACGCCCGCCGCGCTGGTGCCGTTGAAGCGGTAGGTCACGGTGCTGCCGATGGCCGGCGGGTCGGCCCGTTGCGCATCGGTGAAGCCACCGCCGAGGCGAAAGGTCACGCCCTCGGGCGTGCGCACCAGCAGGGCGCCCAGCCGGCCTGCATGCCGGCCCTGGCCAGGCAGGTGGGCGACCACCCGTGCCTCGGCATCGTCGTGTGGCTTGACCTTGAGCAGGTCGCCGCTGCGCTCGCCCCGGTACAGCGAAGCGCCCCGGTGCAGCATCAGCCCCTCGCCGCCCAGCCGGATCGTCTTGTCGAGCAGTGCCATGAGCTCGGCGTGCGTGGTGGCGCGCGCCTGTGCCACGGGCACCACCCAGGGCGCGTCGGTGATCGGCAGCAGCTTGCGCAAGGCGCTCAGCCGCGCGTCGAAGTCGCCGGGCTGCGCGGGCAGGTCGAAGACCATGAAGCGGATCTCGCGCCAGGCCTTCTCGTCGGGGGTGCGGCTGCGCACGGTGGACACGGCCTGCTCGAAGCGCCCCCGGCCGGCCCACAGCTCGCCATCCAGCGGCGTGGCCGGCAGCGGCGCGGTGAACCAAGCCGGCGCGGCGATCGGCTCGCCGCCGCGCGTCCACAGGCGCTTGCCGTCCCAGTAGCCGCGCAGGCCGTCGTACTTCTCGCTGACCCACCAGCCGGCCAGCGGCATGCCGGCGCGGTAGCGCTCGGCCAGCATCAGCGCGGGGGCGGCCCAGCCCGCAGCGGGCCACGCAAACCACACGGCGGGGGCGATCAGCAGGGCGCGGCGCGCGATCGTCATGCTATGGAATCGATAGCTGCCTGCGCCCGGCTGGCGGGCGCTGCAGGCACTTTTGGCTTGAAGGATGCAGCTCAGGCCGCGGGTTCGTCGATGCCGCCCACGACGTTGCTGAAGCCGCCGTCGACATACGTGATCTCGGCCGTCACGCCCGCTGCCAGGTCCGACAGCAGGAAGGCCGCGACGTTGCCCACGTCCTCGATCGTGATGTTGCGGCGGATCGGCGAGACCTCGGCCACCGTGCTGAGGATCTTGCCGAAGCCCTTGATGCCGCTGGCGGCCAGCGTCTTGACCGGACCGGCGCTGATGCCATTGACGCGCATGCCCTTGGGGCCCAGGGATCCGGCCAGGTAGCGCACCGAGGCCTCGAGGCTGGCCTTGGCCAGGCCCATGGTGTTGTAGTTGGGCAGCGCGCGCACGGCGCCCAGGTAGGTCAGCGTGAGCAGGGCCGACTTGTCGTTGAGGTAGGGCAGGGCCGCCTTGGCCATCGCCGGGAAGCTGTAGGCGCTGATGTCGTGCGCGATCTTGAAGCCCTCGCGCGAGAGGCCGTCGAGGAAGTCGCCCGCGATCGCCTCGCGCGGCGCGAAGCCGATGCTGTGCACGAAGCCGTCGAACTTCGGCCAGGTCTGCGACAGGTCGGCGAAGAGCTTGTCGATCTGCGCATCGTCGCCCACGTCGCAATCGAACACCAGCTTGGAGTCGAAGTCGGCGGCGAACTCGGTGATGCGGTCCTTGAAGCGCTCGCCGACGTAACTGAAGGCCAGTTCGGCGCCCTGCTGGTGGCAGGCCTTGGCGATGCCGTAGGCGATGGATCGGTTGCTCAACACGCCCGTGATCAACAGTTTCTTGCCGGAGAGAAAGCCCATGAAATTGCCTCGTAGAAATCTTGTGCAGAATTCTCGCATGCGAGGTTGGCTGCTCTGTGCGTTGGCGCTGTCTGGAAATCCGGTCTGGGCGGCGCACGCCTACGCCCAGTTCGGCGACATCAAGTACCCGCCGGGCTTCACGCATTTCGACTACGTGAACCCGGATGCACCCAAGGGCGGCGAGATCCGCCTCGTGCCGCCCACGCGGCCGACCAACTTCGACAAGTTCAATCCCTTCACGCTCAAGGGCACGGCACCTGCCGGCCTGGGCACGCTGATGTTCGAGAGCCTGCTCACCGGCAACAGCGAGGAACCCACCACCGCCTACGGCCTGCTGGCCGAGGACGTCGAGGCGTCGCCCGACGGCCTCTCGGCCACTTTCCGCCTGAACCCCAAGGCGCGCTTCAACGACGGCACGCCGGTGCTGGCGGCCGACGTGGTGCACTCCTTCGACACGCTCATGAGCAAGGAGGCGGCGCCGCAGTTCCGCACCATCTATGCCGAGGTGAAGAAGGCCACCGCCACGGCCGAGCGCACGGTGCGCTTCGACTTCGCGACACCCAATCCCGAGCTGCCGCTCGTGGTCGGCGGCATGCCGGTGTTCAGCCGCGCCTGGGGCAAGGGCAAGCCCTTCGATCAGGTGACGACCGAACTGCCCATCGCCTCGGGCCCCTACAAGCTGCCGAGCAGCCGCCTCGGGCGCGACATCACCTATGTGCGCGACCCGAACTACTGGGGGGCCGATCTTCCGGTGCGCAAGGGCCAGTTCAATTTCGACCGGGTCAGCTACAAGATCTACCTCGACGAGACCAGCCGCTTCGAGGGCCTGAAGGCGGGCGAGTACGACTTCATGCGCGAGTTCATCTCGCGCAACTGGGCCCGCCAGTACACGGGCCGTGTGTTCGACCGGGGCGAGGTGGTCAAGCGCGCCTTCCCCAACGGCAACCCGGGCGACTACCAGGGCTGGGTCTTCAACCTGCGCAAGGACAAGTTCAAGGACGTGCGGGTGCGCCAGGCGATCGGCCTGGCCTTCGACTTCGAGTGGCTCAACCGGCAGATGTTCTACGGCCTGTACAAGCGTGTCGAGGGCTGGTTCCCCAACAGCGAGTTCCACGCCGAGGGCCTGCCCAAGCCCGACGAACTGGCGTTGATGGAGCCACTGCGCGACAAGATGCGCCCCGAGGTCTTCGGCCCGGCCGTCGTCTCGCCCGTGACCACGCCGCCGCACAGCCTGCGCGAGAACCTGCGACAGGCGCAGAAGCTGCTGGCCGAGGCGGGCTGGACCTACCGCGACGGCGCGCTGCGCAACGCCAAGGGCGAGCCCTTCACCATCGAGGTGCTCAACGACCAGCCGTCGACGGTGCGCGTGATGGCGCCGATGCAGGGTGCTCTGCGCACGCTGGGCATCGACATGCGCTTTCGCAGCGTGGACTTCTCGCTCGCACAGCAGCGCATGGACAACTTCGATTTCGAGATGACCACGGTGCGGCTGCCCGGCAGCACGGCGCCGGGCAGCGAATTGTTCGAGCGCTTCGGCTCCAAGGCGGCCGAGACCACGGGCTCGTCCAACATCTGGGGGATCGCGGACCCGGCGGTCGACGCGATCGTCGGCAAGGTGGTGTCGGCCCGCACCCGGCCCGAGCTGGTGACGGCCATGCGCGTGCTGGACCGGCTGCTCTCGCACGGCTACTACGGCGTGCCGCAGTACTACGGCGACGCCTTCCTGATCGGCTACCGGCCCGCGCCTTTCGTGCTGCCGAAGACGATCCCGCCGTACTACGACGCACACACCTGGGCCATCTCGACGTGGTGGGCGTCGCCCGTCAACAAATAGGCGCACGATGGCCAGCTACATCCTCAAGCGCCTGCTGCTCATGGTCCCCACGCTGCTGGGGGTACTGCTCGTGACCTTCACCGTCATCCAGTTCGTGCCGGGTGGCCCCGTGGAACAGATGGTGGCGCAACTGCAGGGCCGCGATTCCGGCGGGGAGGGCGCGGCCTCGCGCGGCTCGGGCTATCGCGGCCGGCAGGGCCTGGACCCCAAGCGCATCGAGGAGATCAAGGCCTTCTACGGCTTCGACAAACCGGCGCACGAGCGCTTCTGGCAGATGCTCAAGTCCTTCGCAAAGCTCGACCTGGGCCAGAGCTTCTACCAGCGCAAGGGCGTGTGGGAGCTGGTCAAGGAGAAGCTGCCGGTCTCCATCAGCCTGGGCCTGTGGACCTTCTTCATCAGCTACCTGATCGCGGTGCCGCTGGGTGTGGCCAAGGCGGTGCGGGCCGGCACGCGCTTCGACTTCGTCACCACGCTGTTCGTGCTGGTGGGCTATGCGATTCCGGGCTTCGTGCTGGGCGTGGCGCTGCTGGTCATCTTCGGCGGACAGTTGCAGTGGTTCCCGCTGCGCGGGCTCACGTCGTCCAACTGGGAGCAGCTGTCGTGGGGCGCGCGCATCGTCGACTACCTCTGGCACATCGCTTTGCCCGTCACGGCCATGGTGCTGGGCAGCTTTGCGGTGACGGCCATGCTGACCAAGAACGCCTTCCTCGAGGAAATCCGCAAGCAGTACGTGCTGACGGCGCGCGCCAAGGGCCTGAAGGAGAAGCAGGTGCTGTGGAAGCACGTGTTCCGCAACGCCCTCATTCCCATCATCACGGGCTTTCCGGCGGCCTTCATCGGCGCGTTCTTCACCGGTTCGCTGCTGATCGAGACGCTGTTCTCGCTCGACGGCCTGGGCCTGTTGAGCTACGAGAGCGTGATCCGGCGCGACTACCCGGTGGTGCTGGGCACGCTGTACCTCTTCACGCTGATCGGGCTGGTGACCAAGCTCATTTCCGACCTCTGCTATGTCTGGGTCGATCCGAGGGTGAAGTTTGACTGAGGTCGTCGCCACGCCTGCGCAGGCCACGATCGCGGCCGCGCCCGCCCACCTGTCGCCCGGTCGCCGCGCGTGGCGGCGTTTCCGCCGCAACCGGCTGGGCTTCTGCAGCCTCGTGGTGTTCGTCCTGCTGGTGGTGCTCAGTCTCTTCGCCGAGGTCCTGTCGACGGACAAGCCGCTGGTCGTGCGCTATGGCGGGCAGACCTACTTCCCTGTCCTCAAGGACTACTCCGAAAAGACTTTCGGCGGCGACTTCGAGACGCCGGCGGATTACCTCGACCCCTTCATCCGCCAGCGCATCACCGAGGGCGACAACTGGGCCGTCTATGCGCCCAACCCGTATGGCCCGCGCACGTTGAACTACTTCGCAAGCCAGCCCAACCCCGCGGCGCCCTCGCGCGAGAACCTTTTCGGCACCGACGACCGCGGCCGTGACCTGCTGGCGCAACTCATCTACGGCTTTCGCGTCAGCGTGCTGTTCGCCCTGGCCCTCACGGTCATCGGCGTGGTGCTGGGCGTGATCACCGGCGCGATCCAGGGCTTCTTCGGCGGCAAGACCGACCTGGCCTTCCAGCGCTTCATCGAGATCTGGGGATCGATGCCCGAGCTGTACCTGCTCATCATCTTCAGCGCGATCTTCGCGCCGAGCGTGGCGCTGCTGCTGGTGCTGCTCTCGCTCTTCGGCTGGATGGGCCTGTCGGACTACGTGCGTGCCGAGTTCCTGCGCAACCGGCAGATGGACTACGTGCGCGCCGCGCGCGCGCTGGGCGTGGGCAACCTGCAGATCATGTGGCGCCACATCCTGCCCAACAGCATGGTGCCGGTCGTGACCTTCCTGCCGTTTCGCATGAGTGCCGCGATCCTGGCGCTGACCTCGCTCGACTTCCTGGGCCTGGGCGTGCCGCCCGGCACGCCATCACTGGGCGAACTGCTCAACCAGGGCAAGGCCAACATCGACGCCTGGTGGATCTCCATGTCCACCTTCGGCGTGCTGGTCGTCACGCTGATGCTGCTGACCTTCATGGGCGACGCGCTTCGCGACGCCATGGACCCGAGAAAGGCGGGCCGATGAACCCGCTGCTCCAAGTCCGCAACCTGCGCATCGCCTTCGACGGCAAGGAGGTGGTGCACGGCGTCGACTTCGACGTCGCCGCGGGCGAGAAGCTTGCGCTGGTGGGCGAGTCGGGGTCGGGGAAGACGATCACCGCGCTGAGCCTGCTGCGGCTGGTGCCCAACGCCGGACTGTCGGGCGTTGCAAGCCTTTTTGGTCCGGAAGGCCCGCCAGACGGGCGTGACCTGCTATCGATTTCGGAGCGAGAATTGCGCGGCGTGCGCGGCCGTGAGATCGCGATGATCTTCCAGGAGCCGATGACGGCCCTGAATCCGCTGTACCCGGTGGGCGACCAGATCGCCGAGGTGCTCGAACTGCACGAGGCCATGGGCAAGCGCGAGGCGCAGGCCGCCGCGGTGCAACTGCTCGCCGACACCGGCGTGCCCGAGCCGGCCCGGCGTGCGCGGTCCTTCCCGCATCAGCTGTCGGGTGGGCAGCGGCAGCGCGCCATGATCGCCATGGCCCTGGCCTGCAAGCCGCGCCTGCTGCTGGCCGACGAGCCCACCACCGCCCTGGACGTGACGCTGCGGGTACAGATCCTCGACCTGCTCGACAAGCTGCAGCAGCAGTTCGGGATGGCGGTGCTGCTCATCACCCACGACCTCAACCTGGTGCGCCGCTTCGCCGACCGCGTGGCGGTGATGGAGCAGGGCCGCCTGGTGGAGGAGGGCGCCGTCACCACCGTGTTCGACGCGCCCCGACACCCCTACACCCGCAAGCTGATCGACAGCCGGCCGGAACGCGACGTCGTCGCGGTGCCGGCCGCGGACGCCGGACGCCCGCCCGTACTGACGGCGCGCGGGCTGCGCGTGAGCTATCCCGTGCCGCGCCCCGGCCTTCGCGGCTGGTTCGGCCGTGACGCCTTCGTGGCGGTGCAGGGGGCCGACCTGGCGATCGCCCGCGGCGAGACGCTCGGCGTGGTCGGCGAGTCCGGTTCGGGCAAGTCCACGCTGGCCCTGGCCGCGCTGGGCCTGCTGCCCGCGCAGGGCGAACTGCGCATCGACGGGCGCGGCTGGACGCGCCGCACCGCGGCCGACCGGCCGCTGCGGCGGGTGGTCCAGGTGGTGTTCCAGGACCCGTTCTCGTCGCTGTCGCCGCGCCTGACGGTCGAGGCGATCGTGGGCGAGGGCCTCGATGTGCACGGCGGCGCGTCCGATGGCGCCGCGCGGCGCGAGCGCGTGCTGGCAGCGCTGGCCGACGTCGGGCTCACCGAAGCCCAGTTCCCGTCACTGCTGCAGCGTTACCCGCACGAATTCTCGGGCGGCCAGCGGCAACGCCTGGCCATCGCCCGGGCACTGATCGTCGATCCCGAACTGCTGGTACTGGACGAACCGACCAGCGCCCTCGACGTCACGATCCAGAAGCAGGTGCTGGGCCTGCTGCAACGCCTGCAGCGCGAGCGCGGCCTGAGCTATTTGCTCATCACGCACGATGTGGAAGTCATCCGCGCCATGGCGCACCGGGTGCTGGTGATGAAGGATGGTGCCGTCGTGGAGCAGGGCGCCGTCGAGCAGGTGCTGGATGCGCCACAGCACCCCTACACGCGCCAGCTCGTGGCCGCAGCGCTGGCCGAATAGAAAAATCAGAAACTCACGGATGTCGAATATCGGATATGAGCCGCGCGGCGGCTGGCGGGCCGCGCTGGCCTGCATGGTGGCGCTGGCCGTGGCGATGGGCCTCGGGCGCTTCGCCTTCACGCCCATGCTTCCCGTCATGCTGCACGAGGGCAAGCTGAACCTGGAAGGCGGCGGCTTGCTGGCCTCGCTCAACTACCTCGGCTATTTCGTCGGTGCCCTGTCGTGCGCGGCGATCCGCGTGGCCGCGCCGCGCATGGTGCGGGGCGGCCTGGTGGCGACCGCGCTGCTGCTTTTGGGCATGGGCCTGCTCCACGGCTTCACGGCCTGGGGCGTGTTGCGCACCGCCGCGGGCGTGATGAGCGCATGGACCTTCGTCTTCGCCTCGGGATGGGGCCTGCGGCGCCTGGCCGAGACCGGTACCCCGACGCTCGGCGGCGTGATCTACACCGGCCCGGGCATCGGCATCGCGGCGACGGGCCTGCTGGGCGGGCTGGCCGGGCGCTGGGGGTCCGACGCGGCGTGGATC
>JAFEEH010000230.1 GCA_018241185.1 Pseudomonadota bacterium
AGCCTGAGCCGGAGAACGCAGGCCCGCGGCCGCCGCCAGCGCCCCAGCCGGTCGTGCCGGCCGATCCACTGGCAGCGCCGGAATCGGCCCCCATCAAGAGCGCAAAGCAAGCCCAGCAAAGAAAGTAACGAACGTGACGATTTCGGCCCCAGCGCCCGCCCAGCAAGCGCCAGAGCCCAATTGCACTTTCGCTGATTGGACCGTCTTCAGACCATCCCGCCGTTGATCGAGATGACCTGCCCCGTGATGTACGCCGCCTCCGGCCCGGCGAGAAAACCCGCCAGCGCCGCCACCTCCTCCGGCGTGCCCGCGCGCTTGACCGGCACGAGTTGCTGGATCAGCGCCGGATCGAACACCGCGTCGGCCATCGGAGACGCAATGATGCCCGGCGCGATGGCGTTCACCGTCACGCCGCGCGGTGCCACCTCGAGCGACAGCGCCTTGGTCGCGCTGTTGAGCGCACCCTTGGCGGCCGCGTAGTTCACCTGGCCCTTGTTGCCGGTGATCGCCGCGACCGACGAGATGTTGATGATGCGACCCCACCGCGTGCGCAGCATCGGCAGCAGCAGCGGCTGCGTCACGCGGAAGAAGCCGTTGAGCGACACGTCGATCACCTTGTGCCACTGCTCGGCGCGCATGCCGGGCATCACCGCGTCGTCGTGCACGCCGGCGTTGTTCACCAGCACCTGCACCGGGCCCGCCTCGAGGATGCGCGCGCAGGCCGCGGCCGTGGCCTCATCGCTCGTCAGGTCGAAGACATGGCATTCGGCCTGGCCGCCCGACGCCGCGATGCGCGAGGCCAGCGCCTCGATCGCGTCGCGCCGGCCATTGGCATGCAACAACACGGTGGCGCCGTCGCGCGCGAGGCGTTCGGCGATGGCAGACCCGAGGGCGCCGCTGGCACCGGTGACGAGGGCGCGTTTGCCTTGGAGTGAAGTCATGGGGCGTGTCCGGACTGTTTCAGGAGGCCGCAGGCAGCGGCGTGTTGAGGACGACCACCGCGCGGCCGTCGGCCACGGGGCGGCCCGCGCCGTCTTCGACGCGGAAGGCGTACATCACCTGGTTCACGTCGCCCGACAAGCGCTCGGCGTGCAGGTGCAATGGCGCCGGCCGGTCGTCGAAGCGCGCGACGTGCAGCCGCACGTTGCGCGTGCTGGCCAGGAAGCCGGCGGAGGGCTCGCTGCCCTCGGTGGCGAGCAGGCCGCCATGCAGGGCCATCGCCTGCGCGGCGAACTCGATGGCGCAGGCGCTCATCAGGCCGCTGGCGGTGCGCAGCGGGTTGGCCGGGTCGGCTTGGCGCGCCGTCGTGCAGTGGATGGACTGCGCGTCCCAGCGTTCGAGACGGTCCAGCAGGCACATGTCGCCGCTGTGCGGGATGCGCGCGGCGATGCCCGCGCGATCAAGGGTCTGGGGAGCGGTCATGTCGTCGAATCCTCGATGTCGGCCACCAGCAGCACGTTGGCGAAGGGCGTGCCTTCGCTCATCGGCACGGGCTGCACGGAAAAGCCCAGGCGCTGCAGTAGCGCTATCCATTCGTCCAGCGTGCGGCCCCAGGTCGGCGACACCTTGTGGCCGCGGATGCGCGTCACCGTGCGGTCGACCCACTGGCTGATCGCGAAGCCACGCTTGCTGGCCGCATCGCCCACCCTCAGCAGCAGGCGGCCGGGCACCGTGCGCTCGCCGGCTCCACGCCGCAACGCATCGCGCACGCGCAGCAGCACGCCTTCCTGCGCGGCCAAGTCGACGTAGTGCAGCACGTCGAGGATGACAACCACGTCGCAGGCCGGGAAGTCGGCGGTGCACATGTTGCCGCACACGATGGTCGGCTGGGGCTGGATGTGGCCCACGGATTTCTGGGCCCGCGCCACATCGCGTGGCATGAGTTCGATGCCGGTGTACACGGGCGCCGTCGGCGTCGCGGCCCAGTCCTGCGGCCAGCGGCCCGCACGCTGCATGCCGGCCATGCTGTGCAGCAGGTTGGCGAACAGGCTCTGTCCCGAGCCGATGTCGAGCATGCGCGGGCGGTCGGGGCCGATCAGCCCGCGCGACACGATGCCGCGAAAGGCCGGGTCGTAGCCCAGCTTGCCGCGCGCGAAGTGCCACGCGAAGTTGCCGCCCTGCTTGTACGGGGCGCTGGCCTGGTCGTGCAACTCGCGCCAGGCGGCGTCGGGAGGGAGGATGGCGGTGGTCATGGGGTCTCTCTCAGCGCCTCAGGCAGGGTCACCGAGCGCAGGCCCTCGGCATCCAGCCGCGCGAGCAGCGCGGGCAGCACCTCCAGCACCACGGGCCGGCCCGCAGCGGTCCGTGCGGCATGGCCGTCGTGCAGCAGCAGGATGTCACCCGCGGCCAGCCCGCGGGTCAGGCGCGCCAACACCCTGGCCGCATCGCCCTCACGCGTGTCGAAGCCACGGCGGGTCCAGCTCACCAGCGTGAGGCCGAGCCGGTGCAGCACCGGCGCGAGAAAGGGATTGCGCAAGCCGGCCGGCGCGCGGAAGCAGCGCGGGCGCTCGCCGGTCACGGCCTCCAGCATCTGCTGGGCGCGCTCGATCTCCGCCGCGTAGCCGCGCGGGCCGAGGAAGGAGAAATCGTGCCGGTGCCGCGCCGTGTGGTTCTGGATGCTGTGGCCGCGCGCCAGGATTTCCTTTGCCAGCGCCGGGTGCGACTGCACGCGCTCGGCGATGCAGAAGAAGGTGGCCTTGTGCCCGGCCGCATCGAGCAGATCGAGCACGGCGGGCGTCACGGCGGGTTCGGGCCCGTCGTCGATGGTCAGCGCCACCTGGCGCCGCGCGACCGCTGCGGCGGGCAGGCGCGTGATGTTCTCGCCCAGCCAGTGGCTGCGCGGCGTGAGCCCGATCGCGGTGATGGCCACGTGGTTGAGCACCACTGCAGCCAGCGCCCACGGCCACAGCGAGGGCGTGACGACCACCGCCGCCAGCGCCACCAGATGCAGCACCGCGCTGGCGCGCACAAAGGGCGGCAGGCGCCAGGGCGTCGGGGAGCGCACGGCGGTGCTCATGACGCCTCGCGTGCAGCTGGCGCCGACGCCCTGCCCGTGCGGGCGAAAGCGGCCGAAAGCAGCAGCGCCAGCAACGCCCCAGGTGCGACCACCTGCCCGATGGCCGACAGCGAGGGAATGGCCGAGATGGCGATCAAGGTGAAGGACACCACCGTCGTCAGGTTGGCCAGCATGAGCGAGGCCAGCGTGTCCTCGTCGGCATGGCCCGTCACCTGCAACTGGTCGAAGAAGAGCGCGTAATTGGAGCCCACGGCCACCACCAGCAGCAGACCCACGAGGTGCAGGATGCTCAGCGCCATGTGCATCGCAGCCATGGCACCCAGCGTGAGCACCACCGCCACCACCAGCGGCAGGCACACGGCGAAGAGGCGCCGTGCCGAGCGCAGCCAGAGGCCCAACAGCACGACCACGGCGAGCGCGCCCAGCGCCACCTGGACGAAGGCGTCGTGCAGGTAGCGGTCGTAGAGATCACCGAGCTCCTGGCCCACGTCGGCCACCGTCACGTCAGGCAGGCCGGCCAGTGCGGCCACCACCTTCGCATGCTCGAACTTCGGGCCGGTGTGCAGCGACAGCATGGCCGCCCAGCCGCCGCCGGGACGCTCGAAAAGCAGCGCGTTGGTCACCGCCTCGAGCGGGCCGGTGGCCATGTCCTTCAGGCCGACCGGCTGGCGCGTCCGCGCCTTCTCGACCTCGGCCACGAAGGGCGCCAGGCGCTGCGCCGACAGCGGCAAATCGGCCGTCGCTTCGGCCAGGCGCGCGCGCAGCGTGTCGGCATCGGGCAGCGCCTCCAGCCGGCGCGCCTGGGTCTGCTGGCTGGGCAGGAAGCGCGTGACGGTGTCGTAGCCCAGCAGTTCGCCGCTGTCGACCAGCTTGTCGAGCCGCGCACCCGCCGCCTCGGCGTTGCGCAGCGCCGCCTCGACGGTGTCGCCGTAGGCCACCACCAGCGTCGCGGCCTCGCTGGCGCCGATGTCGTTGCGCAGGCTCTCGTCCAGCAGCTGCGCGGAGCGCGGCACCGGACTCATCGAGCTGAGCTTGGCGCGCCACAGTTCCTGGCCCTGCCAGACGATCAGCGCTGCCGCCGCCACACCCAGCGCCATGAGAGGCAGGCGCAGCCGCGGCAGCGCATGGACGATGGCGCCCGCCACCTGCGCCATGTACCGGCGCAGGCCCTTGCCGGTGGCGCCGTTGGGCGCCAGCACGGGCAGCACGAACCGCGTCACCAGCGCGGCCGCGACCAGCCCCGCGATCGAGAACACGCCGAGTTGTGCCAGCCCGGGAAAGCCCGAGAAGACCAGGGCCGCGAAGCCGCACACCGACGTCAGGAGCCCGAGGCGCACGGTCGGCCAATGCACGTCGCGCCAGCGCTGCCAGCCGGCCAGGCCGGCGCGTTCGGTCGCGACCTGACGCGCCTGGATCAGGTAGTAGATGGCGTAGTCGACCGTCTCGCCGATCAATGTGCTGCCGAAGCCCATCGTCAGGCCGTGCACGTTGCCGAAGACCAGACTCACCATGGCGGTGCCGGCGACCACCCCTGTCGCCACCGGCAGCAAGGCCAGCGCCAGGGCACGCAACGAGGCAAACGCCAGCAACAGCAGACCGCTCATCACGATGGCACCGACCGTGGCGAGGTGGATCGCCTCCGCCTTGATGCTGTCGCGGCTCTCGACCGAGAACACCGCCGTGCCGCTCATCAGCAGCCGCGGCGCCTGGGCGCCCTGGCCTTTCGCGCCCGACGCGGCTTCGGCGAAGGCGCTGTGCACCCGGGCGATGGCGGCAGCCTGTGCGTCGAGGTCGCCGCCGGCCGCGCGGGTGCTGGCCAGCAGCAACGCCCGCGGCGCCTCGCGCGCCACCCACACGCCCTCGTCGGTGCGCGGTGCCGTGGGCGGGATCAGCGCCTCGGCGATACGCGCCGATTCGCCTGTGGGGTCACGCTCGAGCAGTGGCTTGAAGGCATTGCCGGCTGGCGTTCCGAGCAGCGAGAGCGTGTCGAGGATCGCGTCGCGCAATCCTTCGGTCGTGAAGCGCGCCGGCGTCACATCGGGCGACAGCTGGTAGCGGTGATCGAAGACCCAGGTGCCGGCGTCCTTCCAGTCGGTGGTGTCGCCGTTCTGCACCTGGTCGAACAGGCCGCTGGCGCGCAGCTTGCGGCCCATCTCCCGGGAGACCTGGGCGCGGTCGGCCGCGTCCTGCCCGCCCTCGATGCCGATGAACAGCGTGCGCGACGCGATGCCGCTTTGCAGCTGCTCGATCAGCATGCGCTGCTTGGCATCGGGACTGGCGGGCAGGAAAGCCGACAGGTCGGCGCTGAACTGCGAACGCGCGATGACGCCGACGCCCGCCAGCAGCAGGAGCAACCAGACGCCCAGCGCCAGCCAGCGGTGCCGTGGACCTGCCCCCGTCACGCTCATGGCGCCGCGCGTCCCGGCACGATGGTCATCACGGAGCGATCACCGCCGACGAACTCCATTTCCACGCCCTGCAGTTCGCCGGCGCGGCCGCTCAGTCGCAGGCTGCGGATCTGCCGGCCGAGCGCTGGATCGAGCGGCGCGAGGTCGAGCGTCCACTCCTTCGCATCGCCCTTCAGGTCGGTGCGGAAATAGCGCTGCAGCAACGTGGCATTGCCGCTCAGCGCGCCGCGCATGGCTTCGATCAGGCCGGCCAGCTCGGGCATGCTGTCCACGGTGGTGGTGCGCGTGCGCCCGCCGCGCTGCAGCACCAGGGCATTGCCTTCCACCGACATCGATTCGGGCCGCGGGCTCAGCGTGCGCCGCACCAGCTTGTCGGGCGGCACGAAGCTCAGCGTGCCGCTGGATGCGAGCGGGCCGTCGATGCCGCGCACGTAGCGCTGCTCGGTGAAGCGGGCCTCGCCGTTCTTCTGCTGGGCCAGCAGCCCCATCAGGTCCTTGACCTCGAAGGCCCAGGCGTGGCTGGCCGGCACCAGTGCAGCCACGGCCAGAAAGGCGGCCGCGCACCACGTCCGCGGGCTAGGGCTGCTGCGCATCTTCCTGCCAGAAATCATGGAAATTGAACCAGTTGTAGGGATGGGCCAGGCACAGCGACTCGAGGCGCCGCACGTAGGCTTCGAGGGCCTCGCGGATGCGTTGTTCCCGCTGCGCCGGATCGGTGATGCGGGCCGAGAAGTCGGCCAGCGGCTCGAACACCACCTCGTAGTGTGCACCGCCGTGGTAGATCCCGGCCATGAACAGCACCTTGCGCCGCAACAGCGCCGCGAGCCTGAAAGGCCCGTCGGTGAACGGTGCGTCGCGACCCAGGAAGGGCAGCAGGATCGTGTCGCCCCGCTGGCCGGCGGCCTCTTCCTGCGGCGTCAGGGTGCGGTCGCCGAGCATGCCGGCCATGTGGCCGCCGTCGAGCCAGTCGCGCAGTTCGAGCATCGCGCTCGGTCGGCCGAGCGCGATCACGCGCGGCTTGAGCCCGGGCAGGCTGATGGCATCGAGCACCGCGTTGATGCGCCGCGCGTTGTCCGGGAACATCAGCATCGCCAGTCGCAGGTCGAGTTCGCCCGAGCCCAGCTGCCGGCAGGCGCTCAGCGCCTCGAAGCTGCCGACGTGCGCGCCGATGAGGAAGGCGCCGCGCCCCGCGCGCAACTCGTCCTCGATCACCGGCACGCCGGTGACGTTGACGTCGAACAGGTCGAGCCGGCCGCGCAGGAAGTAGACGCGGTCCAGCACCGTCGAGGCGAAGCTGTGGAGCAGGCGGTAGCCGTCGCCCCAGCCGGCGTGCGGCCCGATGGCCCGCTCGAGGTAGCGCCGGATGTGCCGTCGCTGCGACGGCGAGAACAGCAGGAAGTACAGCGTGATCGGATGCAGGATCAGCCGCGCCACCGGCCGGCCCAGGCGTAGCGCCACCCAGCAGATGAAGCGCAGCGCGGCCATGTTGCTGCGCTCGGGCGCCTGCGCCCAGTCGGCGGCCACTGTGGGGGCAGCGGCAGGCACCGCTTCGGGCGCGGGCCCGGCCGTGCGCCCCACCTCCTCCCCGCCCACGCTCATGGGGCAGCGGCGCCGGGCGTCCAGCGGCCGGTCGCGGCCACGGTGTCTCCGCAGCGGATGTCGAAGCGCACGCCGCGCCCTGCCCCCTCGTCGGGCTGCAGGTCGAAGACCAGCGTGCTGCCCGGTCGCACCGGCGCCAGGAACTTGGCCGCAGCCAGCACCGGCGAATCGCCCAGGCGCCGGTGCAGCGCCGGCACGCGCTGCATGGCTTCCTGCAACTCGGCCAGCAGCAGCGCGCCGGGCATCAGCGGCTGGCCTGGGAAATGGCCGGCAAAGCAGGGATGGTCGTGCGGCACCTCGTGCGTCAGACGCACCGGCGCGCCTTCGGCCGCCACCTGCGCCAGGGCGAACTCGCGCAGCGCACGCACCGTGAGCTTGCCGGTGCCCTCGCGCGGCAGCGACGCCACGTGCACCACGCGCCGCGGCACGAAGACGGCCTCGACGCGATCGCGCAGCGCGGCCACGATGTCGTGGGCCTCGACGCCCGGCGCGACCACGAAGGCGATCGGCCGCACCACACCATCGGCCACGTCGTCGGGCAACCAGAAGGCGCCATCCTGTACGCCGGCGATGCTGTTGAGGTGGTAGTTGAGGTGGCCGAGCGAACTGCGCCGGCCGGCCACATGGATCAGGTCGTTGGCGCGGCCGAAGAGGCGAAAGCGGCGCGTGTCCAGCAACTCGAGCACGTCGGCCATCGGCGTCGGCTCGGGAATGAAATCGCCTTCGAAGACGAAGCGCTCCGCACCATCGTCACCCGTCCGGGCATGCACCTCGATGGCGCCGAAGGTTTCCCATACTTCGCTGTGGGTGGTGCGGCGCACCGCCACCTGGCCGGACTCGGTGCTGCCGTAGATTTCGAGCAGCACGCCGCCCGTCGCCTGCTCGGCCTGTTGGGCCAGTTGCGGTGACAGCGGTGCCGTGGCCGACAGCAGCAGATCGACCGGCGGCAGCGCCAGGCCGGACTGCAGCAGCGTCTTCAGATGGAAAGGCGTGGTCACCAGCGCCCGCGGGCGCGGCACCGATTCGAGCGCCTGCACGATGTCGGCCGGATAGAAGGGCCGGCCGCTTTCGAAGGCCGCGCCGCCGTGCAGTGCCAGCAGCAGGGTCGACTCCAGGCCATAGCTGTGCTGGACCGGCACGGTGGCCACCAGCGTCATGCCGTGCAGCGAATCCAGGCCGAGCAGCGCGCACAGGCTCGGCACGGCGGCCCGGACGTCGCCGACCAGCGTGTCCCAGCGCTTGGCATGCGGCTGCGGTACGCCGGTCGAGCCGGAAGTGAGCAGGCTCACGGCGTGCCGCGCGCCATCGACGCACGGCAAGGCCTCGTCGCCCTCGCCCCGCTCGCGCGTGCACACCACCGGCACATGCGGCAGGCCCGGCGTGTCGAGCGCCGGATGGTCGGTCAGGATGAAGGGCGTCGCGTGCGGCGCGCACACGCGAGCCAGCGTGTCGGGACGCGCGTCGGGCGGCAGCAGGCTCGCGTGGCCACGCAGCAGCGCGGCGCCGAGGCAGACCGCAAAGGCATAGCGGTCGCCGCAGACGTTGACGGCCGGGCCTTCGGCCGGGAGCACTGCGGCCTGCCGGGCCACGTCGGCCAGGAAGGTGCGGGCACTGACCGGCCGGCCCTGGTGCCAGGCCAGCGGCGCATCGAGGTCGCGCTCGCCGAGCAGGGGAAGTGGGGACGTGCGCTGCGTCATTGCTTGGGAGCGGCCGGCCGATCGGCCGGCACGTGGTTGTAGAAGGCACGCACGGCATCGACCAGACGTGTTCGCTCGAATTCAGGGTGCAGGCGGTAGCGCAGCAGGTATTCGCCGATGAACAGCACGCCGACGCCGATGGGCGTCAGCACGTTCGAGAACAGCGACCAGGCCGCGAACGGCAGCGTGGCATACACCAGCAGCGACAGCAGCGCGACGACCGCGAAATACAGCGCCCAGACACGCGTGACAGCGGCGGTGTAGGCACGATGCGCGGGCGTCAACGGATGGATGCGCTGCGCGAACTGGCCGATCAGCGAAAGACGATCGGGCCGCAGCGTGCTGCCGAACCAGCCGCACAGCAGCGCGTTGATGCCGACGTGCTGCAGCACGTACAGGCGGTTGGGATCGCCCGCCTCGCCGCGCCAGACCAGCACGCAGAACACCGCAGCCGCCAGCAGCACGGCCACCGCGCCGGGTCGCCCGAAGCGACCGGCCGCCAGCCCCAGGCCCGACAGCCACAGCGGCCCGAGCAGCACCACCACCGCCCACGGCTGCGCCGCGTGGAACAGCATCATCCAGTGCGACAGGCCTGCATAAGCGACCCCTGCGAGCAGCAGGAGTGCCAGACGCCACCCCGCCATCTCAGTCGCGCCCGGCGGCGCGAGGCGCATGGCGACCGGTCATGGCTCAGGCCGTGGTGCGGTTCTGCTCGACGTGCGCGGCCAGGCTGCGCAGCGATTCGAAGATCTGCTTGTTGCGCTCGTCGTCCGAGCGCAGCTGGAAGCCGTAGCGGCGGGAAATCTCCAGCGCCACTTCGAGGATGTCGATGGAGTCCAGGCCCAGGCCGTCGCCGTAGAGCGGAACGGTCGGGTCGATCGACTCCGGCGTCATTTCGAGGTTCAGCGCATTCACGAGCACCGCGGCCAGTTCGGCTTCGAGGGGCGATTGGGCGGAGGCGGATGCAGGGTTTGCGGCAGATGACACTCAGGGCTCCGGGTCGTTGAACTATTTCTCGAAAGGAGGCGAAATTATAGGAGGCACCCTTGGATAGACTGCCCGTTTCCCTTCGTCCGGAGCCCCCCATGGCCGACCCCCTGCTGCTTGCACGCCACGGCACCACCGAGTGCTTCCTCCTGCCCGCGCTGGCCAACCGCCACGGGCTGATCACCGGCGCCACCGGCACCGGCAAGACCGTCACGCTGCAGACGCTGGCCGAGAAGCTGTCGGGCATCGGCGTGCCGGTCTTCATGGCCGACGTGAAGGGCGACCTGACCGGCATCAGCCAGCCGGGAAAGATCGGCGACAAGATGGCCGCCACGCTCAAGGAGCGCGGCATCGAGCCGCCCACGCCCCTGGCTTGCCCCGTCACGCTGTGGGACGTGTTCGGCGAACAGGGCCACCCGGTGCGCGCCACCATCTCCGACATGGGGCCGCTGCTGCTGGGCCGCATGCTCAACCTCAACGAGACCCAGGCCGGCGTGCTGAACCTGGTGTTCAAGATCGCCGACGACAACGGCCTGCTGCTGCTCGACCTGAAGGACCTGCGCGCCATGCTCCAGCACGTGGGCGAGAACGCGAGCCAGTTCACCACCGAGTACGGCAACATCAGCGCCGCCAGCGTGGGCGCCATCCAGCGCGGGCTGCTGCAGATCGAGACCCAGGGCGGCGACAAGTTCTTCGGCGAGCCGATGCTCAACATCGGCGACTTCATGCAGACCGTCGACGGCAAGGGCGTCGTGAATGTGCTTGCGGCCGACAAGCTGATGAACTCGCCCCGCCTGTACGCCACCTTCCTGCTGTGGATGCTGTCGGAGCTGTTCGAGCAGTTGCCCGAGATCGGCGACCCCGACCAGCCCAAGCTGGCCTTCTTCTTCGACGAGGCCCACCTGCTCTTCAACGAGGCGCCCAAGGCGCTGGTCGAGCGCATCGAGCTGGTGGTACGGCTGGTGCGCTCCAAGGGCGTCGGCGTGTATTTCGTGACGCAGAACCCGCTGGACATCCCCGACTCGGTCCTGGCCCAGCTCGGCAACCGCGTGCAGCACGCACTGCGCGCCTTCACGCCGCGCGACCAGAAGGCCGTGAAGGCCACGGCCACCACCATGCGCCAGAACCCCGGCCTGGACATCGAGACCGCCATCACCGAACTGGCCGTGGGCGAGGCGCTGGTCAGCCTGCTCGACGAGAAGGGCCGGCCCGGCGTCACGCAGCGCGTGTACGTGCTGCCGCCCGGCAGCCAGATCGGCCCCATCACGCCGCAACAGCGGCAGGCGCTGATCGCCGGCTCGCTGGTGGCGGGCGTGTACGAGAAGGCCGTTGACCGTGAGTCGGCCTACGAGAAGCTCAAGGGCCGGGCCGAGAGCGCGCCCGACGCGCCACCCACCCCGACAGGCGGCAAGGTGGCGACCAACGGCAAGAGCACCGAAGAGGAAAGCAGCTTCCTCAACGACCTGCTCTTCGGCAGCACCGGCCCGCGCGGCGGCAAGAAGGACGGCCTGGTGCAGACCATGGCCAAGTCGGCCGTGCGCACCATGGGCACCAATGTCGGCAAGGAGATCCTGCGCGGGGTGCTGGGCGGGATCTTCGGGGCCAAGAAGCGCTGAGCACAGCGCCTGCGCGGGCTTTTGCTATATTTTTGATAGCTTCCCGCGCAATCAGGGCGGGCGCTGCAGGCCTTTTTGGCTTGAAGCTACGTGCCTACCAGCGCAGCAAGCGCGGGCCGATCAGCGCCCCCGCTGCCATGGGCAACGCCATGCCGAGCACGTACCACACCGCCAGGAACGGCGCCGTGAGCTCCGGGCAATGCAGGGCGTACACGGCCGCGCCCGCACCCGCGGCCAGCGCCCCGGCAGCGGCGCCGGCTGCAGCCGGCCGCGTCGGGGCCAGTCCACGCAGCGCCAGCAGGGCGGCCACGAACATCGGCAGCGAGATGAGCGCGATGTTGAAGACACAGGTGCGCCAGGTCTGCCCCATGAGCGCGGGCATGCGCGCCGTCTCGGGCATCGTCGCCCACCCGACCCCCGCCAGCACCCAGACCGCCAGCACGGGCAACGCGATGCCAAGCCAGGCGCGACGCACCGCCACGCCCGGCCGCGCCAGCCGCTGCACCATCACATAGCCGGCCGCGCCGATGCACGCGGGCATCAGCACCTTGACCCAGAACATCGGCCAGAACATCGCCTGCACGATGTCGCGGCGCATGCCGTATTCGGTCTGCATGATGGCCAGCGCCAGGGGCAGGCTCAGGCCCAGCGCCCACCACAGGCGGCGGCTGACGGCGCGGCGCGGCACGGGCTCGGCCCCGGCGGCCAGCATGGCCACGAAATCGTCGGTCTTCATGTCGCGTCCTTGCGCATGCGCGCCGCCAGCGCCTTCAGGCCGCGATGGATGCCCACCTTCACCGCCGACTCCGACATGCCGGTGAGCTTGGCCGTCTCGGCGACGGACAGGCCCTCGAGCTTGACGTGCACGATCGGCAGCCGGTGCCGATCGGGCAACTCGGCCAGCAGCCCCTGCACATCGCGCCGCGCGTCGCTGGCCTCGGTGGCCGAATCGGCGAAGAGTTCCATGTCGTCATCCAGCGGCTCGTGCAGCGCCTCGCGCACCGACTTCGCGCGCAGCAGGTCGATGAGCTTGTAGCGTGCGATCGCATGCGCCCAGGCCGTCAGGGGCTGGTCGCTCTGGTAGGTGTGACGCTGGTTGTGCATGGCGAGCAGGCATTCCTGGACGAGGTCTTCCACATCATCGGGCCAGCCGAACAGGCGCCTGCCGAGAAAGGCGCGCAGATGACGCGCCAGCTGTTGCAGGCAATCGCGGTAGGCGGCGGCATCTCCCTGCAGGCCACGCACGAACAGGCCGCGCAACTGCGTCTCGACCTCGCTCATCGGGGACTGGCTTGTGTTGGTTGTTCGTGGCATGGCACCGGCGGGTTACAGCAGCCGCGCTGGAATTTTTCGGCGCGATTGTGCACGCCGCTGTAACCCGGCCAGCGCGGACACCCGAACTAGGGAGGACCGCGCCGGCCGGCAGGTTCTTCGATCCCTTCGTTTTCCAACCCTCTCTAGGAGTTCCCATGACCCAACGCACCCTCGCCATCACCACCCTCGCCCTCGCCGCCCTCGCCAGCGGCGCCGCCATGGCCCAGGACAAGCCCATGGGCGACAAGATGGCCACCATGGAGAAGTGCTACGGCGTCTCCATGGCCGGCAAGAACGACTGCGCGGCCGGCCCCGGCACCACCTGCGCCGGCACGTCCAAGACCGACTACCAGGGCAATTCCTGGAAGAACGTGCCCGCCGGCACCTGCACCACCATCAAGACGCCCAAGGGCATGGGCTCGCTGACGCCGATCAAGTCCTGATCGTCCCGGCGTCCGCCATGTCCGCACTGTTGTCCTCTGGCCTGGGCCTCAAGCCCGAGCACTTCGACGCCGCGCTCGCCGCCCGCGCGCCGGGGCTCTGGTTCGAGGTTCATCCGGAGAACTACAGCGTGGCGGGCGGGCCCCGCCTGGCATGGCTGGAGGCCATCCGCCGCCAGCATCCGCTGTCGCTGCACGGCGTGTCGCTTTCGCTCGCAGGCGAGGCGCCGCCCGATGCGCGGCAGCTGCAGCGGCTCGCGGCCCTGGTGCGGCGCTTCGAGCCCGCGCTGGTGTCCGAGCATCTGGCCTGGTCGCGCTTCGACGGCGCCTACCTGCCCGACCTGCTGCCCTGTGCGCGCAGCCATGCGCTGCTGCGGCGCATGGTCGACCACGTCGACCAGGTCCAGCAGGCCCTCGGGCAGCGCATCGCCATCGAGAACCCGTCGCACTACCTTCACCTGCCCGGCCACGACTGGGAAGAGACCGAGTTCCTTCGCGAACTGGCACGACGCAGCGGCTGCGGGCTGCTGCTGGACATCAACAACGTGCATGTCTCGGCGCGCAACCTCGGCTTCGATGCCAGGGGCTACCTCGATCGCTTTCCAGCCGAGGCCGTGATGGAAATCCACCTGGCCGGTCACACGGCCGATCCGGTGCATGGCGACGCGCTGCTGATCGACTCGCACGACGCACCGGTGGCGCCTGCCGTGTGGTCGCTGTACGCGCACTTCGTCGAGCGCGCCGGGCCGCGGCCGACACTGGTCGAACGCGATGGCAACCTGCCCGCCTTCGATGAGCTCATGACCGAGCGCGAGCAAGCCGCTGCGATCGCCGACGGCCTCGCCACGGGCGTACCGGCATGACGACCCTTCAATCCTTCGAGCGGGACTTCGTCGGCGCGTTGTTCGCCGAGCGGACCGAAGGCGCTGCGGCGCCCGATTGGGCCGCCCAGCCGGGCTTCGCGGTCTACCGCAACACCGTCCACAAGGGCTGCATCGACGCGCTGGAGGCCAACTTCCCTGCTGTCGTGCGGCTGGTCGGTCGCGACTGGCTGCGCGCGGCCGCCGCCCGGCACGTGGCCGCGCACCCGCCGCGCGACGCCTGCCTGCTGCACTACGGTGAAGGCTTCGCCGACACGCTGGCCGAACTGGCCGGCGACGAACTGCCCTACCTGTCCGGCGTCGCGGCGCTCGACCGCCTGTGGACCGCATCGCACACGGCCGCCGATGCTCCCGTGCTGCCGGCCGACGCATTGGCCGGCCTGGCGCCCGAGGCGCTGGCGGGCTTGCGCCTGCCCCCGCATCCCGCCGCGCGCTGGTACGCGTCCGAGACGCTGCCGCTGCACAGCATCTGGTCGGCCAACCGCAGCGGCGACGCAGCCGCGCTGGAGGCGCTCGAGGCCATGGACTGGGCCGGCGAAGGCACCCTGCTCACACGTCCGATCGGCGAGGTGATCTGGCAGCCGCTGCCCGTCGGCGGCTGCACCTTCCTCGACGCCTGTGCGCGCGGCGACAGCCTGGGTGAGGCCGCCGCCACGACGCTCGACGCCCACCCCGACACCGACCTTGCGGCCCTGCTCGCCCAACTGCTGCAGGCCGCCGCCTTCACCACTTCACCAGGGAGCCCACCATGAAATCCGCCACCACCCCGACCGTCCCTTCCGGCGCCTGGGAGCGCCTCGCCCAGCGCCTGGGCGCGCTGGTGCCGCACGACCTGCTGGCGCTGGTCGACCGCGTCGCCATCGCTGCCATCTTCTGGCTCTCGGGCCGTACCAAGGTCGACGGCTGGCTGCACGTCACCGACGGTGCGATCGAGCTGTTTCGCACCGAATACAAGCTGCCGCTGGTGCCGCCCGAGATCGCCGCGCACCTGGCCGCCTACGCCGAGCACGCCTTCCCGATCCTGCTGGTGCTGGGCCTGTTCACGCGCTTCGCCGCGCTCGCACTGCTGGGCATGACGCTGGTGATCGAGGTCTTCGTGTACCCCGACGCGTGGCCGACCCACCTGTCATGGGCCGGGTTGCTGCTGTACCTGGTGGGCCGCGGTGGCGGGCGGCTGTCGATGGACCGCCTGCTGCGCCTCGACCGATCGTAACGAACGTGACGAATTCGGCCGCAGCGCCCGGTGGGCGGGCGCTGCAGGCGGATTGCACTTTGGGCGCGGGCGCCGTTCAGCGCCTGGCGGCGACATACGCCGAAAGGCGAAACGGCCTGCTTGCCAGCCCCGGGGGCACTCGCTACATTGTGTTTTTTGAGGGCCTGCAATGTCCGTCGATAGCACAACGAACGCTCCCACCTCCCCCGTCACACCCTCCCCGCTTGCCGAGCATTCCGCGAATCCGTCCCTGGCACCGACCGCCGCGTCGATCTCGCCGATCTACCCCGCCACCAGTTCCCCGCGCCACATCCGGCTGACCTCGCACAGCAGCGGGCTCGGCGCCATCCCCATCCACTGGGGCGCCGCCACGCCGGCCGAACGCGGCCCAGTCGTCGGCACCACCACCAAGCGCGCGCACCGCAACGTCATCGGCACCCACAGCGGCAGCTACAGCGTATACCGCGCGCTGGCCGTGGCCGCCGGCGCCCTGAAGCGCGAGCACAAGGCCGACCTGACCAACACGGCGCCCACCGACGCCATCGGGCCCTACCCGCAATGGAGCGACCCGGGCCGCATCGTCTCGCTCGACCCCTGGGGCGCGATGGTGCAGGAAGCCTTCGCCGGCGAGCTTGCCGCCGGCTACGACATCCGCCCGACCATCGCCGTGACCAAGGCGCACGTCATCCTGCCCGAGGTCATCGACGCGCTGCAGAAGGGCCGGCTGAAGGCCGACGGCAAGTTCCTCACCGAAGGCGGCGCGGCCGTGGTGACCAAGGTTGCGGTCGAGCCCGTCTGGTACCTGCCCGAGGTGGCCAAGCGCTTCGGTTGCTCCGAAACCGACCTGCGCCGCGTGCTGTTCGAAGAGACCGGCGGCATGTACCCGGAGCTGGTCACGCGCTCCGACCTGGAGGTCTTCCTGCCGCCCATCGGCGGGCAGACGCTCTACATCTTCGGCAAGCCGCGCGACCTGGCCGACACCTCGGTCGAGCTCACGGCCCGCATCCACGACGAATGCAACGGCTCCGACGTGTTCGGCTCCGACATCTGCACCTGCCGGCCCTACCTCACGCACGCGATCGAGGAGTGCATCGCCGGCGCGCAGCGCGGTGGCGTGGGCCTGATCGCCTACTCGCGCAAGGAAGGCCGCGCGCTGGGCGAGGTGACCAAGTTCCTGGTCTACAACGCGCGCAAGCGGCAGGTGGGCGGCGACACGGCCGACCAGTACTTCGCCCGCACCGAGTGCGTGGCCGGCGTGCAGGACATGCGCTTCCAGGAGCTGATGCCCGACGTCTTCCACTGGCTGGGCATCCGCAAGATCCATCGGCTCGTATCGATGAGCAACATGAAGTTCGACGCCATCACTGGCTCGGGCATCGAGGTCGGCGAGCGCGTCAACATTCCCGACGAACTGATCCCTGCCGATGCGCGCGTGGAGATGGACGCCAAGACCGCCGCCGGCTACTTCACGCCGGGGGTGGTCCCCGACGCCGAGGAACTGAAGAAGGCCAAGGGCCGGGGACTGAACGAATGAGCGGCGAGAACTACGGCATCGATCCCGAGCGCCCCACGCACAACCTGGCGGTGCGCTCCGCAGCGCCCGACGGGCACGTCGACCCGGCCGTCGAGTTCGTGCCCGACGCCCACCAGCCCGCCGCGGCCGCAGCCTATTTGCGCACCACGGGTGCCATCCGCACACGCGCTGCCGCCCTGCTGGCGCGGGCCCGGCGCGGCGAGTCGGCATGGTTTCGCGTCGGCGACGCCAACGCACTGGAAGACGCGGCCCGCGAGGTCGCCGAGGTCACGCGCGACCGCTACGACTGGGGCCCCATTCCGTACCACAGCCGCTGGCGCCACTTCGAGGCCGGCGGGGTCGACCGCCTCGCGCAACTCGACGCCCTGCTCGGAGGCGTGACACCGCGCGAGCGGGCCAAGGCCCACATCGACCTGGTGGTGGTCAGCGTGCTGCTCGATGCCGGCGCCGGCCCCGACTGGCACTACACCGAGTCCGCCAGCGGCCAGCGCTTCTCGCGCTCCGAAGGGCTGGGCGTGGCCAGCTTCCACGCCTTCACGAGCGGCCTGTTCTCGTCCAACCCCGACCGGCCGCTGCAGGCCGACGCGGCCGGCCTGCGCGCTCTGGTGGGCGACCGGCTGGCGCAGGCCTTCCAGGCCAGCGAGGCCAACCCGCTGGTGGGCCTGACCGGCCGCACCATCCTGCTGCGGCGGCTGGGTGAAGTCCTATCGGAACAGCCGGAGGTCTTCGGCACCGAGGTGCAACGTCCGGGCGGCCTGTTCGACATGCTCGTGTCGCCCGATGGCGCCGCCATCCCGCCCACGGCCAACATCGAGGCGCACGCCATCCTCACGCAGCTGCTGATGTCGCTGTCGTCGATCTGGCCGGCGGCCAACCGCGTCGACAGCCTGGCCACCGACGGCAGCGACGTGCTGCCCGGCAGCGGCGACCCGGCCCTTGCGCTGGGCGACTGCTGGCGCCACAGCGCCGTGCAGGGCGCGGGCCTGACCAACGGCTGGATGCCCTTCCACAAGCTCTCGCAGTGGCTCACCTACTCGCTCATCGAGCCCTTCGAATGGGCGGGGGTCCAGGTGCGCGGCATCGAGCGCCTCACGGCCCTGCCCGAATACCGCAACGGCGGCCTGCTGATCGACAGCGGAGTGCTGGTGCCGCAGGATCCGGCTTTCCTCGAGAAGACCTGGCGCGTGAGCGACGAGTTCATCGTCGAGTGGCGCGCGTTGACCGTGGCGCTGCTCGACGAGCTGGCGCCGCTGGTGCGCAAGAACCTGCAGAAGGACGAAACCGACATGCCCCTGGCCTGCGTGCTCGAGGGCGGCACCTGGGCCGCGGGCCGGGCGCTGGCCCAGCGCTTGCGTGGGGGAACGCCGCCACTCAGGATCGAAAGCGACGGCACCGTCTTCTGAACCGCTGTCAAACTCCAGCCCCACCTGTACAGAACAATGATTCTTCTCCGACACCCATGAGCAACGTCCACGTCATCGATCACCCCCTCGTCCAACACAAGCTGTCGCTGATGCGCCGCAAGGACGCATCGACCAACAGCTTTCGACGCCTGCTCAACGAGCTGAGCATGCTGATGGCCTACGAGGTCACGCGCGACATGCCGATGCAGGACATCGAGATCGAGACCCCGCTGGAGACCATGACCACCAAGGTCATCGACGGCAAGAAGCTGGTGCTGGTGTCGATCCTGCGCGCGGGCAACGGCATCCTCGAGGGCATGCTCAGCGTGGTGCCGGGCGCGCGCGTGGGCCACATCGGCCTGTACCGCGACCCGAAGACGCTGACGGCGGTCGAGTACTACTTCAAGATGCCCAGCGAGATGGACAGCCGCGACATCATCGTGGTCGACCCGATGCTGGCCACCGGCAACTCGGCCTCTGCCGCCGTCGAGCGGCTCAAGGAGCTGTCGCCGAAGTCGATCAAGTTCGTCTGCCTGCTTGCCTGCCCCGAAGGCATCAAGACCTTGCAGGAAGCGCACCCCGACGTGCCGATCTACACCGCCGCCATCGACCGCCAGCTCAACGAGCACGGGTACATCCTGCCGGGCCTGGGCGACGCCGGCGACCGCATCTTCGGCACCAAGTGACGCGCCCGCAGGGCGCTGCGGGTCTTCGCGCCCAATCGGGCTGTAGCCGGCACGGTTCCTGCGTGACCAGCTATCCATTTCATAGCAAACGAGGAGAGATTCGATGATCCGTCGCCGTCCCCTGGTCCTGGGCGCCGCTGCAGCGGCCGCCACCCTGGCACTGGGCCTGCCCCAGTTCGCGTTCGCGCAGGCCAAGCTCAAGGTGGCCGCCGTGTACACGGTGCCCTTCGAGCAGCAATGGGTGGGCCGCATCCACAAGGCGCTCAAGGCCGCCGAAGCGCGCGGCGAGATCGAATACAAGGCCACCGAGAACGTGGCCAACGCCGACTACGAGCGCGTGATGCGCGAGTACGCCACGGCCGGCAACCAGCTCATCGTGGGCGAGGCCTTCGCCGTGGAGGCGGCCGCACGCAAGGTGGCCAAGGACTTCCCCAAGACCATGTTCCTCATGGGCAGCTCGGGCAAGCCGCAGGCGCCGAACTTCAGCGTCTTCGACAACTACATCCAGGAGCCGGCCTACCTCACGGGCATGATCGCCGGCGGCATGACCAAGTCGAACAAGATCGGCATGGTCGGCGGCTTCCCGATCCCGGAGGTCAACCGGCTCATGAACGCCTTCATGGCCGGCGCCAGGGAAGTGAACCCCAAGGTCGAGTTCAGCGTGAGCTTCATCAACAGCTGGTTCGACCCGCCCAAGGCCAAGGAGGCGGCCTTCGCGATGGTCGACAAGGGCGCCGACATCCTCTATGCCGAGCGCTTCGGCGTCAGTGACGCGGCCAAGGAACGCAAGGTGCTGGCCATCGGCAACGTGATCAACACGCAGGCGCAGTACCCCGACACGGTGGTCGCCTCGGCGCTGTGGAACATGGAGCCCAGCATCGACCGCGCGCTCAAGCTCGTGAAGGACGGCCAGTTCAAGGCCGAGGACTACGGCATCTACTCGATGATGAAGTACAAGGGCTCCGAACTCGCGCCGCTGGGCACCTTCGAGAAGAAGGTGCCAGCCGACATCGTTGCCAAGGTCAAGGCCCGCGAGGCCGAGATCCTGGGCGGCAAGTTCACCGTGAAGGTGGACGACGGCCAGCCCAAGTCCAGCAAGTAATCCCCTCTCGGGAGGCGCCCTGCCCGGCGCCTCTGCCGCGGCCCCGTTCCCCCGTTCACCCGTTCGGGCTGAGCCTGTCGAAGCCCTGCGTCGCCTTTCCACCTGTTCTGCCATGGACTTCGTCCGTCGATTCATCGCCACCGCCCTTGCCAGCCTCGCGCTGGCGGGTTGCGGCACGCCGCCCTTCGCCACCGCCCGGCCCGAGGTGCCGCAGCCGCGCATCGCCGTCATCTCGGCCTTCGAGCCCGAACTGGTGCTGCTGCGCCAGCGCCTGCAGGGCGCGCAGTCGCAGCGCATCAACGGCGTGGAGTTCATCACCGGCACGCTGGAGGGCCGGCCGGTGCTGCTGTTCCTGTCGGGCATCAGCATGACCAACGCCACCATGAACACCCAGCTCGCGCTGGACCGCTTCAAGGTGAGCCACATCGTGTTCAGCGGCATTGCGGGCGGCGTGAATCCGCAGCTGCACATCGGCGACGTGGCCGTGCCGGCCCAGTGGGGCCAGTACCTCGAGGTGCTGATGGCCCGCGAGACGGCGCCCGGCCGGTACGCCGTGCCCCCCTTCATCGACGACGCGAAGCAGTTCCCCAACTTCGGGATGATGTTCCCGCGCCCGGTCGAGTTCCGTTCGGCCGCGCAGCCGGGCATGACGAAGAAGTTCTGGTTCGAGGCCGATGCGAAGATGCTGGATGCCGCGCGCGGCCTGCCCGTGGACCTGAGCGCCTGCAGCGCAGGCACCTGCCTGTCGCACAAGCCGAAGCTCGTGGTCGGCGGCAACGGCGTGTCCGGCCAGGCCTTCATGGACAACGCGGCATTTCGCGAATACACCTTCCGCACCTTCCAGGCCAATGTGCTCGACATGGAGACCGCCGCGGTGGGCATGGTGGCGCACAGCAACGGCGTGCCCTTCATCGCCTTCCGCTCCCTGAGTGACTTGGCCGGCGGCGGCGAAGGCGGCAACGAGATGGGCACCTTCATGAAGCTGGCAGCCGACAACTCGGCCAAGGTGCTGCTGGCCTTCCTCGCACGCTGGAAGCCGTGAACGCCGCGCCACAGCCCGTTCTGCGCCTGGAAGGCATCACCAAGCGCTTCGGGCCGCTGGTCGCGAACGACGCCATCACGCTCGAACTGGCCGCAGGCGAAATGCTGGCGCTGCTGGGCGAGAACGGTGCGGGCAAGTCCACCCTCATGTCCATCCTCTTCGGCCACTACGTCGCCGACGAGGGCGCGATCGAGGCTTTCGGCCGGCCGTTGCCCCCGGGGCAACCGAGGGCTGCACTGGCGGCCGGCATCGGCATGGTGCACCAGCACTTCACGCTGGCCGACAACCTGAGCGTGCTGGACAACGTGCTGCTGGGCACCGAGCCCTTCTGGCGGCTCTCGTCGCGCCGCGCGGCGGCGCGCACGCGCCTGCTGGAGGTGTCGCAGCGCTTCGGCCTGCCGGTGGTGCCCGATGCGACTGTGGGCAGCCTCTCGGTCGGCGAGCGGCAGCGCGTCGAGATCCTGAAGGCGCTGTACCGCGGGGCCCGCATCCTGATCCTGGACGAGCCCACCGCCGTGCTCACGCCGCAGGAAAGCGAGGCCCTGTTCGCCACCCTGGGCCAGATGGTGGCGCAAGGCCTGTCGATCATCTTCATCAGCCACAAGCTGCCCGAGGTGCTGCGCGTGTCGCACCGCGTGGCGGTGCTGCGCGGCGGCAAACTCGTCGCGCAGGCGGCCACCGCCGACACCACTCAGGCACAACTGGCGCAGTGGATGGTGGGGCATGCGGTGGAGGGCACGGTCCGGCACCCGGCCACGCGCGTGGGCGACGCCGTCTGCGTGCTCGATCGGGTGAGCACCGCGGGCGACGGCCACGACCGGCTGCGCGAGGTGTCTCTGCGGCTGCGCGCGGGGGAGATCACGGCCATCGCCGGCGTGTCGGGCAACGGGCAGGTCGCGCTGGCCGAGCTGCTGTGCGGCACGCGGCGCGCCACCGGTGGCACCGTCGAACTCATGGGCCGCCCGCTGCCGCCGCAACCCGCGCGTCTGGTGGCGCGTGGCGTGGCCCGCATTCCCGAAGACCGCCATGCGGTGGGCGTGGTCGGCGACCTGCCGGTGTGGGAGAACGCGGTGTCGGAGCGCCTGCGCAGTCCGGCGTTCTCGCGACCTGTGCTGCCGGGTCTGCGCTGGGTGCGCCAGCGCGCCGCACGCCGGCATGCGCAGCGCATCGAGAAAGCCTACGACGTGCGCGGCGGCGGCCTCGACGCGCCGGCCCGCTCGCTCTCCGGCGGCAACATGCAGAAGCTGATCCTGGGCCGCGCGCTCATGCCGTCCGACACCGAGTCGAAGGCACCGCGCCTGATCGTCGCGCACCAACCGACCTGGGGCCTGGACATCGGTGCCGTGGCTTACGTGCAGCAGCAGCTCATCGCGGCACGCGACGCGGGGGCCGCGGTGCTGCTGATCTCCGACGACCTGGACGAAGTGCTGGCGCTGGGCGATCGCGTGGCCGTGATGCATGGGGGCCGGCTGAGCGAACCGCGCGCCGCCCAGGCATGGACGCGCGAAAGCATCGGCCTGGCGATGGCGGGGACGCACCCGATCGGCAAGGAATCGGCATGAGGCTCGAACGCCGCCCCCGCACCTCGCGTGCCGCGCTGGCCATCGCTCCGGTGGGCGCCGTGCTGTTCACGATGGCGGTGAGCGCCCTGCTCGTGCTGTGGGCCGGCGCGCCGGTGGGCCGCACCTACGCGCTGCTGCTCTCGGGCGGCTTCGGTTCGGTGTTCGCATGGAGCGAAACGCTCACGCGCGCCATCCCGCTGATCCTCACCGGCCTGTCAGCCACCGTGGCCTTCAAGGCGCGCCTGTTCAACATCGGCGCCGAGGGGCAGTTGTATGCCGGCGCGCTGGCCGCCATCGCGGTGGGCGGCATGCACGGCGGCACGGGTTTCGAGTGGCCGGTGTGGCTGCTCTTTCCACTGATGATGCTGGCCGCCGCGCTGGCCGGCGCGCTGCTGCTGCTCGGCCCGGCGCTGATGAAGAACAGGCTCGGCGTCGACGAGGTCGTCACCACCCTGCTCTTCAACTTCATCGTGCTGCTGGCGGTCGGCGCGCTGCTCGACGGCGCCATGAAGGACCCGACGGCCATGGGCTGGCCGCAGAGCGTGGCGCTGCAGTCCGACCTCGAGTTGTCCAAACTGATCCCGCAGACGCGGGTGCACACCGGGCTGCTGTGGGCGGTGTCGCTGGCGGTGGTCGTGTGGGCGATCTTCCGCCACACGGTGCTGGGCTTCGACATCCGCGCCTTGGGCGCCAACGCCCGCGCCGCCGCCTTCGCGGGCGTGCCCGTCACCCGCACCGTGGTGCTCACGGCCCTGCTCTCGGGCGCGCTCGCGGGGCTGGCCGGCGCCATCGAGGTGGCGGGCCGCACCAGCTACGTCACGCTCGACATGTCGCCCGGCTACGGCTACAGCGGCATCGTGATCGCCATGCTGGCCGGCCTGCACCCGCTGGGCGTGCTGGCCGCGGCCGTCTTCGTCGCCGGCGTGCTGGTCGGCGCCGACACCATGAGCCGCGCCGTGGGCGTGCCCACCTACATCGCCGACGTGATCGTCGCCACCTCGCTGATCGCGGTGCTCGTGGCGACGCTGCTGACGCAGTACAGGGTGCGGTGGAAATGAGCCGCGTAAATCGGACTTCCGGACGCAGAGGTCGCAAAGACACGCAGAGGACGCAAAAGGATAGCCAACTGATTGGATTGGCTGTTCTTTTGCGTCCTCTGCGGAACCTTCGCGTCCTCTGCGTCCGGATGTCCGCATTTGGCATTCCCCAATGACCGAACTGCTCGACATCCTCGCCAACCCCGCCTTCTGGGTGGCGCTCCTGCGCATCGCCACACCGCTGATCCTGGGCACGCTGGGCGTGCTGCTGTGCGAGCGCGCGGGGGTGCTCAACCTGGGCATCGAGGGGATCATGGTGGCGGGCGCCTTCGCGGGCTGGCTCGCGGTGTACGCGGGCGCGCCGCTGTGGCTGGGCGTGGGCGTGGCGGCGCTGGCCGGCGCGCTGTTCGGGGGGCTGCACGCCTTCCTCACCGTCGGGCTGGCGCTGTCGCAGCATGTCTCGGGGCTGGGCATCACGCTGCTGGCCACGGCGCTGAGCTACTACGGCTACCGCGTGAGCTTTCCGAAGGTGAACACGCCGCCGACCATCGCGCCCTTCGCGCCGATGGACTGGATGCCGGTGCCCATCCTGTCGCAGCAGACGCCGATGACGCTGCTGGCCCTGGCGCTGGTGCCGCTACTCGCCTGGTTCCTCTACCGCACGCCGGCCGGCCTGGCCGTGCGCATGGTGGGCGAGAACCCGCAGGCGGCCGAGGGCCAGGGCGTCTCGGTCGCGGCCACGCGTACGGCCGCCATCGTGGCCGGCTCCGCGCTGATGGGCGTGGCCGGGAGCTTTCTCACGCTGTCGGCCTTCAACGCCTTCTTCTTCAACATGGTCAACGGACGCGGCTGGATCTGCGTGGCGCTGGTCGTGTTCGCGTCGTGGCGGCCCGGCAAGGCGCTGCTGGGCGCCCTGCTCTTCGCCTTCTTCGACGCCCTGCAACTGCGGCTGCAGCAGTCCGGCGACGCCGTGCTGCCCTACCAGGTCTACCTGATGCTGCCCTACCTGCTGTCGATCCTGGCGCTGGTGCTGGTGGCGCGCAGGGCGGCCTATCCGCAGGCGTTGATGAAGCCGTACCGCAAGGGCGAGCGATGAAGGCGACGGGCGCCGCGACCGAACCGCCGGCCATCGGGCGCCGCCGTTTCCGGTGCTGCCGAGGCCCTCACACGCCGCCGTGCGACGGCAGCTCCGGCGGCGCGGCCGTGCCCGACAGCCGCCGCAGCGCGGCGCGCAACCGGCTGGCCGCGCGACGCCAGGACGGCCGCTGGAGCTGCGCCACGCGCTGCTCCAACTGGACGACCTGACGGCGCGTGCGCGCCAGTTCACGCACCAGGGCAGCCTGTTCCATGACAGCCTGCGGCGGGAAGGCCAAGCCCTGCTTCATGCCGGCAGGCGTCGCAGGGCTCGACGCCGATGCACGCTCGGTGCGGCCGACGCGCACCTTGTCCGCCACGGCCACGGCCGCATGCGCCTGCAAAGCCCGCTCGCGCGTGACCCGTGCGCCCAGCACCGGGGCCAGGGCGGCATGGAGGTAGTCGGCATCGTCGATGAAGCGGGGAAAGTCCAGCAGCACCACCGGCACGCGGTGCTGCACCAGCGTGCACAGCAACTGGTGGAAGCCCAGCGCCAGCAGCCGGGCCTGGTCGACCGGGTTGAGCGAATACACCACGCCGCCGGGCACCACGCCCCACGACGCCCAGTGCTGGCAGTCCTCCGGCAGCGTGGGCAGGGCGCGCCGGGCCCGCATCTCGTTCACGATGCGGCTGGTCACGGCGTCGACCAGGTCGCGCATGGGGACGATCACGGCATCGACGACGACCTCCCGGTCGGCCAGCAAACGCTCCGCGAACTCGTAGAGCCAGGGCGACTTGACCACGTAGGGCGCGTCGGCGGCGCCGAGGGGCACATCCTCCAGCCCCGCATTGGCCTCCTCGTCGTACTCGGGCCGGCCCCGTGCCAGGTGGGTATCCAGGCCGCAGGCTGCCAGGTACTGCACGAGGAAGCTCGTGCCCGCGCGGCCGGTGCCTCCGATCAGCAGATGGTGGCGCCGGCCGGGCGCATCGCACGGCGGTGCATCGACGCGCTCGGGCACCGCGCTCATCGGGCGATCTCCGCGTCCGGCTCCGCGGCCCGGCTCGCGGCCATCCACCGACCCACGAGCGCGACGGTGAGCTGCTGCACCGCCTCGGCAATGCCCACCACGGCGGTGTCGATGCGCAGGTCGGGCGCGGCCGGCGCCTCGTACGCGTCGGACACGCCGGTGAACTGCCCGAGCTCGCCGCGCCGCACACGGGCGTACAGGCCCTTGACGTCGCGGTGCTCGCACAGGCCGACCGGCGCGTCCACATGGACCTCGCGGTAGGCAGCGCCGACGATCTGCCGCGCCATCGCGCGCTGCGCGTGGCGCGGGGAGATGGCCGCCACCACCACCAGCAACCCCTGCGCGCTGAGCAGGCGCGCCACCTCGGCGATGCGGCGCACGTTCTCGCGCCGGTCCTGCTCGCTGAAGCCCAGGCCCCGGCTCAGGCCCTGCCGCACCGTGTCGCCATCGAGCACGGCCACCGGCACGCCGCAGCGCACCAGCCGGGCACGCAGGCCCTCGGCCAGCGTGGACTTGCCGGCGCCCGACAGGCCGGTGAGCCAGACCACGCAGGCTGCCTGGGCGGGACGGGGCATGGCCGCGCGGCGCAGGTCGGACAGGTCCGGCTCGGCCAGGACAGCGGGAGACAACGACTTCATGGGGAATACGGTCTTTCACGGCGCCGGGCCCGGGCGAGGTGCATGGCGCGCCAGCGGCTGGGGGTCGAGGCGATCATGGACGGCGATCTGGGGCAGAGATGGGAGCATCCGCGCTCGGCGGCCCCGCGACGTTTCGCGCGCGTAAAGATTCATGAGCCGGGCATTAGCATCGGACCGGACGCATGCTGGCACGGCCCTTGAATCCCCGGCGGCCACACCCCGGCAGCGCCGACCAAGGACACCATGCTCGACCTCCTGATCACCCACGCCACCCTGCCCGACGGCCGCACCGACATGTCGGTCGCGGTGCAGGGCGGGCGCATCGTCGAAGTCACCGAAGCGCTCGCCGCCCCGGCCGCCCGCACCGTCGATGCGGGCGGGCAATTGCTCTCGCCGCACTTCTGCGACCCGCACTTCCACATGGACGCCACGCTGAGCTACGGCCTGCCCCGCCTCAACGAGAGCGGCACCCTGCTGGAAGGGATCGCGCTGTGGGGCGAGCTCAAGCCGCTGCTGACGGCCGACGCGCTGGTCGAGCGCGCCCTGGCGTATTGCGACTGGGCCGTGGCCAAGGGCCTGCTGGCGATCCGCACCCATGTGGACACCAGCGACCCGAGCTTGCTGGCTGTGGATGCGCTGCTGGAGGTCAAGCGCCGCGTCGCGCCCTACCTCGACCTGCAGCTGGTGGCCTTCCCGCAGGACGGCGTGCTGCGCACGAAGGGCGGCGTCGACAGCCTGAAGCGCGCGCTCGACAAGGGCGTCGACGTCGTCGGCGGCATTCCGCACTTCGAGCGCACGATGGCCGACGGCGCGGCCAGCGTGAAGCTGCTGTGCGAGATCGCCGCCGAGCGCGGCCAACTGGTGGACATGCACTGCGACGAATCCGACGACCCGCTCTCGCGCCACATCGAGACCCTGGCTTTCGAGACCCAGCGCCTGGGCCTGCAGGGACGCGTCACCGGTTCGCACTGCACCTCCATGCACAGCATGGACAACTACTACGTGAGCAAGCTGCTGCCGCTGATCGCCGAGAGCGGCGTGAGCGTCATCGCCAACCCGCTCATCAACGTCACGCTCCAGGGCCGGCACGACAGCTACCCCAAGCGCCGCGGCATGACCCGTGTGCCCGAGCTGATGAACCAGGGGGTGACCGTGGCCTTCGGCCACGACTGCGTGATGGACCCGTGGTACGGCATGGGTTCGGGCGACATGCTGGAGGTGGCACACATGGGCCTGCACGTGGCGCAGATGACCAGCCAGGCCGGCATCCGGCGCTGCTTCGAGGCGGTGACGACCAACGCCGCCAAGCTGATGCACCTGCCGCGCTACGGCATGGAGGCCGGCGCCGACGCCAGTTTCGTGCTGCTGCAGGCGCGCGACCCGGTGGAAGCCATCCGGCTGCGGGCCACACGGCTCATGGTGTTCCGCCGTGGGCAACTGCTCGCCGAGACGCCGCCCACCACGGCCGCGCTGCATCTGGCCGGCCGGCCGGCGGCGACGGCCTGGATGCAGGCTTAGGCCCGGAGCCGCGCAATGGCGCCGCCGTCCGACGGCGGCCATGCTCTTGATGGCGGGAGAATGACCGCATGCGCTTCCATCTCGCCATGCTGGTCTCGCTGTTGGCGCTTGCGGGCTGTGCCACGAAGGCCACCGATGCCGTGCTCGGCCAGGCACCGAGCTACCTGACGGACGGCCCGACCCACGACGTGCCGAACGGTGCCGCGCTGCAGCACCGCATCTGGACACCCGCGCTGGACGACAGCTTCGTCCCGCAGGGCCTCACGAGCGCTGGCGACGTGCTCTACGTCAGCAGCTACCGGCCGACGCCCGACCTCAAGGCCAACACCGGCCCGTGCCGCGTGTTCCGCATCGACGCCGCGTCGGGCCGCATCACCGGCGGCTTCGACGTGCCGCCCGGCACCTGCACCCACTCGGGCGGGTTGGCCTATGTCGGCCAGGACCGGCTGCTGCTGGCCGACACGCGGCAGTTGTTCCTGATCGACCTGCCGCGGGCCTTGGCGGCTGGCTCCTCGCAAGGCGCGGCGCGCACGCTGAAGATCGCGGGCGATCTGCGCGGCAGCTACGCCACCTTCGATGGCCGCGACGCATGGATCGGCACCTGGACCAAGGAGCAGGCCAAGGCCCGCATGTTCCGGCTCGACCTGCGCCTGTTCGACACGCACGACGGCCAGACCATCGCCGAGGACCGCGCGCAGGAATCGATCCCGGTCCCGCTGGAGGCGCAGGGCGCCGCCTTCGACCGCGACGGGACGCTGTGGGTGTCGGCCAGCAACAGCCGCTGGGGCAAGCTCTACCGGCTGAGCCGCAAGGGCGAGGTGCTGGCGGAGTACCCGATGGTGGCCGGCCTCGAGGACCTCACGGTCGACCCGCAGGGCCGGTTGTGGGGCCTGTCGGAATCGGGCACCCGCAAGTACCTGCACTGGGCCACGCGATTCCCGCACATCTTCCGGATCGACACTGCAAGGCTGCGCTGAACGAAGTCAGCCGGCCAGCCGCTCCGCCAGGGCCGAGAGCGCAGCGCCCACCGGCAGCTCGGCCTTGAGTGTGAGCAGTTCGTCGGCGCGCGTGCGTCCCAGGTTCACCGCCGCGACCGGCTGCCCGGCGGAGGCCGCCGCCTGTACGAAGCGAAATCCCGAATACACCATCAGCGACGAGCCGGCCACCAGCACCGCATCGGCGGCCGCCAGTGCCTCGCGCGCGGCCGCCACCCGCTCGGGCGGCACGCTTTCACCGAAGAACACCACGTCGGGTTTGAGCAGCCCGCCGCACAGCGGGCACGCCGGCACTTCGAAGCCCGAGAAGTCGCGCCCGTCCAGGTCGGCGTCGCCATCGGGCGCAGCCGACGCCTCCAGCGCCGCCCAGGCCGGGTTGAGTTCCAGCAGGCGCGTCTGCAGGGCCCCACGCGGCGAGCGATGGCCGCAGGCCATGCAGCGCACGGTGTCGATGCGCCCATGCAGGTCGACCACGCGCTGGCTGCCGCCGGCCTGGTGCAGCCCGTCGACGTTCTGCGTCAGCAACAGGCCGATGCGGCCCTGCGCCTCCAGCTGCGCGAGTGCGACATGCGCCGGCCCCGGATGGGCCTGGCCGATGGTGCGCCAGCCGACCAGGCTGCGCGCCCAGTAGCGGCGGCGCGTGGCTTCCTCGCCCATGAAGGCCTGGTAGGTCACGGGCGACGGGCGCTTCCAGTCGCCGTTGGCGTCGCGGTAGTCGGGAATACCCGATTCGGTGCTGCAGCCGGCACCGGTGACCACGAAAAGACGGGGGTGCCGGCGGACGAAGTCTTCCAGGGCGTCGAGAGAGCTCATGCGTCCAGCATAGAGCGTGCGAGTCATCTCTCTGGCGCGGCCCGGCGGCTCTCCCCGAACGGCAGAGGACACAGAAAGTGGCGCAATCCGGAACTGGTAGGCATCCGCCGACTGCCCGTACGCCGACTGGCTGATACCGCTTGTCACAAACACGGGCTATCTTGCATCCATCGCGTTTCGAGGCAGTCGCACCACCGCCAGCGCTCCACCCCAAAAGGTCCATCGCCATGCTCACCATCGCTCAGAAAGCCAAGATCCTTGCCAAGGCGGGCCTCGGCGTCGCGCTCCCGCAGGAGACCGCGGCGCCGGACGATTGGGAGCACCGCGTGGAGCAGAGCTACGTGGCCTACACCGCCGCACGCGCGGCGCGCAGCCTGCGCGAAGCCGAAAACGCCCGCCAGACCGAGATGTTGCGGCGCATGGCCTGGTCCAACGCGGCGCTCTGAGCCGCCGGCGGCGTCGCGCCGGCGATGCCTAAATGCGACAGTTCGGGGTCTGTGCCTACCCGGACTGTCATACCTCGGGGGTAGATTGCGCCCCATGCTGCGCACGATGGCTCTGACGCTCATCCCGCTGACGCTCGCTGCCTGCGACGCCAGCACCGGATTCGGTTCCTCACCCATGCTGGGCAACACCGTGGTGCCCGGTGCGGCCGGTGCAGCACCGGCGGTCGCCAACATGGGCTGCATCGGCGCCGGCGCCAAGGCCTTCCGGCGCCCCTGGCAGACCATCGTGCTCGGCGGTTCGCGCCAGACCTTCACGGGCAACTACGAAGTGCAGCTCACCGACGGCAACGACGGGGCGCAGGCGGTGTGCACCGTGACGCGCGACGGCCGCGTGCTGGCCATTGCGCCCGCCTGATCAGCCGCCGCCTGCCTGGTTTTTTTGAACGTTTTGGGCCTGCAGCGCCCATCCATCCTGCGCCAGCAGCTATCTTTTTGATAGCAAATCACCCTGGCTCAGCGGCAGGCTGACGCGCGCCCGCAAGCCGCCCTCCGGCGCCGGCAGCAGCTCGAAGCGGCCGCCGTGGCCCCGCACGATCCGGTCCGCGATCGCCAGGCCGAGGCCGGCGCCCGCGGCGCCGCTGCGCGCGTCGCCGGCGCGCCGGAAGGGCTGCTTCAGCAGTTCGGCCTGCGCCGGGTCGATGCCGGGCCCGCGGTCCTCGACCTCGATCCATGCCCACGCTGCCTCGCGCGCGGTGCGCAGCACCACCGGCGGTCGCCCGTGGCGGAAGGCGTTCTCGACCAGGTTGTCGAGCACGCGGCGCAGCGCCTTCGGCCGGGCGGCGACCGGTGGCCCGCCGGCCGACGCCTCGACCTGCAGCGCCCGGCCGTGATCGGCGGCGGCCGCCTGCACGGTCCGCGCGAGCGCATCCAGGTCGACCGGCACCGGCACCTCCGCCTCCTCGCTGCGCGCGAAATCCAGGAACTGCCCGACGATGGCGTCGAGTTCCTCGATGCTGCGCGTCATGCTCGCCATCAGCTCGGGCTCGCCGCGGCCCTGCAGGATCTCCACGCCCAGCCGCAGCTTGGTGAGCGGCGTGCGCAGGTCGTGCGACAGGCCCGCCAGCATCAGCGCCCTGTCTCGCCCGGCCTGCTGCAGGCTGGCAACGAGCTGGTTGAAGCTGCGGCTGACGGTGGCGATCTCGGTCGGCCCGTCTTCCGGCAACGGCGCGGGCACCTGCCCGCCGGCCAGCGTCCGGGCGGCCGCGACCACCCGCGCCAGTGGCCGGTCGAGCCGTCGCTGCAGCCACAGCGCGCCCAGGATGGCCAGCACCACGCTCACCGTGCTGACCGCCAGCCAGGCCCCGGTGAACTCGCGCTCCGGCAGCAGGCCGGGCAGCACCACCCATTGCTCGCCGCCCTCCAGCGGCAGCCGCAACGCCAGGCTGCCGCCCTGGTCGCGGCGCCAGATGACGTCCACGCCCTGGCCCGCGAGGCGGGCCGACACCCGCCGAACGAAGCCGCGCTCCAGCGGCGTGAGCAGCGGCCGCAGCACCGCAGGGGCGGTGGCGTCGCGAGCGCCATCGCCCACCCGTGCCCGCGCGTTGAACGCGTCCAGGAAGGCCTGCCGCTGCGCCGGAGGCACGGCCACCAGGCCGGCGCGGATGGCGGCCACGTTGCGCGCCACGCTGTCGGCCGCCTGGTCCAGACGCGGCTTCACCACCATCTGCCGCAGCAGCAGCGCGCCGCCCAGCTGGCCCAGCACGATCAGCGCGACGATGAAGAGCGCGTTGCGCCCGAGGAGGCTGCGCGGACGCCAGTTCATTCCGGCTCGGGCACGAAGACGTAGCCCACCCCCCACACGGTGCGGATGTGGCGCGGCTGCGCGGGGTCGGCCTCGATCAGCTTGCGCAGGCGCAGGACCTGCACGTCGATGCTGCGGTCGGTGGCCTCGTGGTCGCGCCCGCGCGCCAGTTCGAGGAGGCGCTCGCGGCCCAGGGGGCGGCCGGCGTTCTGCGCGAAGGCTGCGAGCAGGCCGAACTCGCCGGTGGTCAGCGGCACCTCGGCATCGCCCTTGTGCAGCGTGCGGCGGCCCAGGTGCAGCACGTGCGCGCCGAAGCGCAGCTCGCCGTCGTCGGCCATCGGCCCCGTGTGGGCACCGAGCATGCGCTGGCGCCGCAAGAGCGCCTGGATGCGCGCGAGCAGCTCGCGCGGGTTGAAGGGCTTGGGCAGGTAGTCATCGGCGCCCATCTCCAGGCCGACGATGCGGTCCACCGGATCGCCGCGCGCAGTGAGCATCACGATCGGGATGGTTTCGCCCTGCGCGCGCAGGCGCCGGCACACGGCCAGGCCGTCCTCGCCGGGCATCATGACGTCGAGCACCAGCACGTCGAAGCGCTCGCGCGCCAGCAGCCGGTCCAGCGGCGCGGCGCCCTCGACGGTGCGTACCGCATAGCCCTGGTCGCCCAGGTAGCGCTCCAGCAGTGCACGCAGGTCGGCCTCGTCGTCGGCGATCAGGATGCGGGCGAGCGGTTCGGCCATGGACGGGATCGTAGCGACGGCGCACACAGCGCCGCCCGCCCCGGGCGCGAAATCATGACAAACGATGACAGCATGCAGCGCACCGTCATCGCATGTCATGAACCGGCGCGGTTCTGCCATCGCCCACTCACGGCTCGGGCCGACAGTGAAGGCACGGCACACGCTTCAGCCGACCCCTTCAACCAGGATCTGACCATGCACACCCTCGCCCATCGCTCCCTTCTGCTCTCCGCGGCGTCGGCCGCCATCGCCATCGCCGCTTCGGCCGCCACGCCGGACGCCCAGGCAGGCGCGTTGCGCTACCGCGGCGCCAACGCCAGCGGCGGCATTTCCTCCGGCGCCGTCGTCCGTCGCCAGGGCCCCGACGGCGGCAGCCTCGCGCGCGGTCGCGCCCTGAGCACCGACGGGCAAGGCCATGGCACCGTCGCCCGCGGCGCTCTGGTGACCGGGCCGAACGGCGGCACGGGCGCACGCGCCGGCACCACCAGCCTCAACGCCGATGGCTCGGCCAGCCACCGGAGCGGCCTCGTCGCCACCAACGCCCGCGGCAGTGTGCAGAGCAGCGGCAGTGCCAGCCGCGATGCCGCCGGCAACGTCAGCCAGAGCCGCAGCACCACCGCCACCAGCAACGTCACCGGCAACAGCGTGCAGAGCAGCAGCTCGTACGACAGCGCCACCGGCCTGACCCGCAGCGCGACCTGCTACAACGCCGCCGGCGCCGTGATCTCCTGCCGCTGAGGAGCCACCGATGAAACACCTTCGATGCGCCCTCTTTTCCCTGCTCGCCGGCGCGATGCTGTCGGCACAGGCCCTGGCCCAGACGCCCGACCCCGCCCGCCAGGAGCAGCTTCGCACCGAGCTGCGCAAGCGATTCGGCGCCGCCGACGCCAATGTCGACGGCCGCCTGACCCGCGAGGAAGCCAAGGGCAGGATGCCCGGGGTCTACCGCAACTTCGACGCCATCGATACCGCGCACACCGGCGCCGTGACGATGGAGCAGATCGAGGCCTATGCGGCCAGCCGGCGCGGCCGCCGCGCTGGCGGCGACTGAGGAAAGCCAACCATGCCCTTCGACAAGCTCCGCCACGCGCTCGGCCCCGACGTCGCGCCCTGGCTGCTCGCCCTGCCCCTGCTGGTGCTGGCGGCCGCGCTGGCCGAGGGGCTCGTGCAGACCTTCGTGCGCCGCCAGGGTTACGACTGGCGCGCCTTCGCCGCCTCGATGGCCGATGCCCTGGGGCGGCATGCCGTCGATCTGGCGGGCGTGTCGCTCGCGGCGCCGGTGCTCGTCTGGGCCCATGCCCACCGCATCCAGACCCTCGAGCTGTCCTCGCCGCTGGCCTTCGTCCTGCTGTTCTTCGGCCTCGAGTTCTTCTACTACTGGTACCACCGTGCCGCGCACCGCGTGCGCTGGTTCTGGGCCACGCACGCGGTGCACCACTCGCCCAACGAGCTGACCCTGGCTGCGGCGCTGCGCCTGGGATGGACCGGCAAGCTCACCGGCACCGGCCTGTTCTTTGCGCCGCTGGTGTGGCTGGGATTTCCGCCGACGGCCGTGTTCGCGGCGCTGGGCATCAACCTGCTCTACCAGTTCTGGCTGCACGCGCCCTGGCTGCCGCGCCTCGGGCCGCTGGAATGGGTGTTCAACACGCCCACCCACCACAAGGTGCACCACGCATCGAACACCGAGTACCTGGACTGCAACTACGGCGGTGTGCTGATCGTGTTCGACCGCCTCTTCGGCACCTTCGTGGACCTGCGCGACGATGTGCCGCCGCGCTACGGCCTGACCACTCCTTTGCTCACCCACAACCCCGTGCGCATCGCAACCCACGAGTGGATGAACCTGGCGCGCGACCTGCGGCAGGCCCGGGGCTGGCGCGCGCGGCTGGCGATGGTCTTCGGCCCGCCCGGTGCCCGGACGGCGACGACACCGTCTTCCATGCGGATCGAGGAGGCACGACCGTGACCCCGTGGACGACCACACCCCTGCGCGCCCGGTTCGGGGCCGCGACGCTGGCCTGCCTCCTGGCCGCACTGTGCGTGGCATCCCAGGCGCAGGAGACCCTGCGCTGGCGCGGCCGCACGTTCGAGGTCGGCACGCCCGTCGTGCCCGCGGGCGTGGTCCGCGATGCCGGCCTGCCCTACGGGCCGGACGCGGCCCAGCGCCTCGATGTCTACCGGCCCGCCCAGGCGCGACAGGCCCCGATCCTGGTCATGGTCCATGGCGGCGGATGGATGTACGGCGACAAGGCCGCCGCCTCGGTCGTCGACGCCAAGATCGACCACTGGGTGCGCGAACGGGGCTTCGTCTTCGTCTCGGTGGGCTACCGCCTGGTGCCGCAGGTCAACGTGCTGCAGCAGGCCGAGGACATTGCCCGCGCACTGGCGCTGGTGCAGACGCAGGCCACCACGTGGGGCGCCGACCCGCGGCAGGTGGTCCTCATGGGGCACTCCGCGGGCGCGCACCTGGTCGCGCTGCTGAGTGCGGCTCCCCAGCTGGCCCGTGCGCAGGGCGCACGGCCCTGGCGGGCGACCATCGCCCTCGACAGCGCCGCACTCGACACCGTGGCCCTGAGGCAACGGCGCCACCTGCCGCTGTACGACCGTGCCTTCGGCCCCGACCCTGCCCTGTGGGCGCAGGTGTCGCCCACGGCGCGCCTGTCGCCCGGCGGGCCGCCGATGCTGCTGGTGTGCAGCGCGCCGCGGCGCGACGACGCCTGCGGCCAGTCGCAGCGCTTCGCGCAGGCCGTGCGGGCCCTGGGCGGCAGCGCCGAAGTGCTGCCTCTGCAGCTGGACCATGGGCAGGTCAATGCGCAGCTGGGCGTGGCGGGCGCGTATACCGCGGCCGTCGACCGGTTCATCGACCAGCAGCTGCACCAGGCCGGTCAAGCATCGAATCGGCCTCCAGCGCCCGTCCCGCCTGCGGGAGCAGCTATCTTTTCAATAGCAAACCGACGCTGAATCCGATCGTGGTCACACCCTCGCCGGAGCGCGCGAACACCGTGCCGCCGTGCATCGCCGCCACCGCCTTCACGATCGCCAGGCCCAGGCCGTGGTTCTCGCCGCTGTTGTGGCGTGCGGCGTCGACGCGGTAGAAGCGGTCGAACAGGCGCGCGAGCTGTTCCGGGGGAATGGCATCGCTGGGGTTGGAGAAGCTCACCTCGGCCCTGTCGGCATGCCGCTCGACGCGGGCGACGATGCTTCCGCCGCCCTGCGAGTGCTGAATGGCGTTCTGCAGCAGGTTGCTCAGCGCGCGCCGGAAGAGCGAAGTCTCGATGGGCGCGACGGCGTCGCCCACCACCTCGACCTGCATCTCGGCGTCCTCGAGCAGCACGTCGAAGAACTCGACGGTCTTGTCGACCTCGCGGGCCAGCGAGGACTCGGTGAGCCGGTGCGCCCGCTCGCCCTGCTCCGCCCGGGCCAGGAACAGCATGTCGGCGACGATGGCGCGCAGGCGTTCCAGCTCTTCCAGGTTGGACTGCAGCACCTCGCGCAGTTCCGGCGCGTCGCGCTCGCGCGCCAGCGTGACCTGGGTCTGCCCGATGAGGTTGGCCAGCGGCGTGCGCAGCTCGTGCGCGACGTCGGCGTTGAAGGTCTCCAGCTGACGGTAGGCCGCGTCGAGCCGGTCCAGTGCCGCGTTGAAGGAGCCGCCCAGCTGCGACAGCTCCAGCGGCAGGTCGGGCAGTTCCAGCCGCTGGCCCCGGTTGTCCGGGCCGATGCGCTGGGCGTCTTCCGACAGCTGCTGGACGGGCCGCAGGCCGAGCCGCGCGATCCAGTGGCCCAGCAGCGCGACGCTCACCACCCCGATCACCGTGAACAAGGCCAACGCGGTCTCGAACGCCCGCAGCGTGCGCGTGAACGACGCCTCGCTCACGGCCGCGATGAGCTGCAATCCCGCGCGGATGTCGTTGGCCGGCACATCGACCGACAGCACGGCCATCGAGCTGCCGCCCGGCCCCACCGGCAGGTCGACCACGCCCGCGTGGTTGCGCATGTGCGCGGCGATGGCCTCGGCGCCCTCGCCCCAGCGGAAGGCGGGGTCGTCGCTCCACATCCAGAAGCGTGTCTCGCCGCCGTTGCTCACCAGCGCAGCGATCTTGTCCTTGGCGCGGCTCGCCAGCTGGGGCGACCGGCCGTGCACCAGCAGGTAGCGCACGTCCTCGAGGCGGCCCTGCACCTGTTCGTGCTGATGCCTTGCCAGTTCGCGGCTGAGCACCTGGTGAAGCGCCACGCCGACGAGCGAGAAAACGACCAGCGCCACCACCGCGTACATGAGCGCGAGGCGGATGGCGATGGAGTTGCGTGGGGTCATCGGGGGAACGGGCAGCCGGCTATCCGCATTCAGCCCGTGCCCCGCTCTTCGAGCACATAGCCCATCCCGCGGATGGTGTGCAGCAGCGGCTGCGCGAAGGGCACGTCGATCTTGCCCCGCAGGCGCTTGATGGCCACCTCGACCACGTTGGTGTTGCTGTCGAAGTTCATGTCCCACACCAGCTCGGCGATGGTGGTCTTGGACAGGATCTCGCCCTGGCGCCGCGCCAGCAGGGCCACCAGCGCGAACTCCTTGGCCGTGAGGTCGATGCGCTGGCCGCCGCGATGCACCTTGCGGCCGATCAGGTCGACTTGCAGCTCGCCCACGCGCAGCAGCGTGGGCTCTTGCGCACGGCCGCGCCGCGTGAGCGCCTGCAGCCGCGCCAGCAGCTCGATGAAGGAAAAGGGCTTGACCAGGTAGTCGTCGGCCCCGCCCTGCAGGCCCTTCACGCGGTCTTCCACGCCGTCGCGCGCGGTGAGCATGATCACCGGCGTGCCCTTCACGGCGCGCAGCGAGCGCAGCACCTCGAAGCCATCGAGCCCGGGCAGCATGGCGTCGAGCACGATCACGTCGAAGTCGTAGTGCACGGCCAGGTGCTGGCCATCGATGCCGTCGTGCGCCACGTCGACGGTGCAGCCCTGCTCCGTCAGGCCCTGGCGCAGGTAGTCGGCCGTCTTGCGCTCGTCCTCGACGATCAGCACTCTCATGGGTGGGCCGCCGCCTCCGGCGCCATCGGCACGGCGCCGCGGCGGCGCGCAGCGCGGGCCTCCTTGCGGCGCACGTACCAATGGTGCGCACGGTCCAGGTAGAGGTACACCACCGGGGTGGTGAAGAGCGTCAGCACCTGCGACAGGATCAACCCGCCCACCATGGCGTAACCCAGCGGCCGGCGCAGCTCGGAGCCTGCGCCGTGGCCCAGCATCAGCGGCAGGCCCGACAGCAGCGCGCACATGGTGGTCATCATGATCGGCCGGAAGCGCAGCAGGCAGGCTTCGAAGATCGCGTCGCGCGGGCTCATGCCCTTGTCGCGCTCGGCATGCAGCGCGAAGTCGACCATCATGATGCCGTTCTTCTTCACGATGCCGATGAGGAGGATGATGCCGATGAGCGCGATCACCGACAGATCGTAGCCGCCCGCCATCAGGATCAGCAATGCGCCCACGCCCGCCGAGGGCAGCGTCGACAGGATCGTCAGCGGGTGGATGTAGCTCTCGTACAGCAGCCCCAGCACGATGTACACCGCCACCAGCGCTGCGGCGATCAGGTAGGGCTGCGTGCGCAGCGACGCGCCGAAGGCCTGCGCCGTGCCCTGGAAGGTGCCGGTGAGCGTGGGCGGCACGCCCATCTCGGTCTGCGCCTTCTGAATCGCGTTCACCGCATCGCCCAGCGACACGCCCGGCTTGAGGTTGAAGGAGATGGTCACGGCCGGGAACTGGCCCTGGTGGTTGACGGCGAGGTAGCCGGTGCGCGTGGTGTCGATCTTCACGAAGGTCGACAGCGGGATCTGCTGGCCGGTGAGGGGCGAGGTCAGGAACAGCTTGTCGAACAGCTGCGGGTCCTTCTGCAGCGCGGGCGTCACTTCCAGCACCACGTTGTAGCTGTTGAGCTGCGTGAAGTACTGCGCCACCTGGCGCTGGCCGATGGCGTCGTACAGCGTCGCGTCCACCAGCGCGGGCGTGATGCCGTAGCTCGAGGCCTTCTCGCGGTCGATGGTCACGTTGGCCGTGGGTGCGGCGTTCTGCTGGTCGGAGGTGACGTCAGCCAGCTGCGGCAGGGCCTGCAGCTTCTCGACGATGCGCGGCGTCCAGTCGTTCAGCTCGGCCAGGTTGGTGTCCGTCAGCGTGTACTGGTACTGGGTGCGCGCCAGCCGGCCGCCGACGTTGATGTCCTGCCCCGCCTGCATGTACAGCGTGATGCCCGGCACACGTGCCAGCCTGGGCCGCAGCCGCGCGATGATCTGGTCGGCGTTGGCCGTGCGGCCTTCGTCGAGGGGCTTGAGCGCGATGAAGAAGTTGCCCGCGTTGAAGGTGCTGGCACCGGCCTGCATGCCGAAAGTGGTGACGTCCGGGTCCTCGCGCACGATGTCGGCCAGCGCCAGCATGCGCGCATGCATGGCCTCGGACGACGAATCCTGCCCCGCCACGGCGGAGCCGAAGATGAAGCCGGTGTCCTGCTGCGGGAAGAAGCCCTTGGGGATGACGATGAACAGCACCACCGTGGCCGCGACCGTGGCCAGGAAGCTCATCAGCGTGGCGAAGGGATGGCGCAGCACCACCTCCAGGCCGCGCCGGTAGCCGCCCAGCATGGCGTCGAAGCCGCGCTCGAAGAGCTGGAACAGGCGGCCGTGCTTCTCGGTGCTGTGGCCGGTGGCGTCCTTGGGGTGGTTCTTGAGGAACTTGGCGCACAGCATCGGCGTGAGCGTGAGCGACACCAGCACCGACACCAGGATGGTGAGCGTGACCGTCACCGCGAACTCGCGGAACAGCCGCCCCACGATGCCACCCATCAGCAGCAGCGGAATGAACACCGCCACCAGCGACACCGAGATCGACACGATGGTGAAGCCGATCTCGCTGGCGCCCTGCAGCGCCGCCTTCATCGGCGCCATGCCGTCCTCGATGTGGCGGTAGATGTTCTCCAGCATCACGATCGCATCGTCGACCACGAAGCCCACCGCGATGGTCAACGCCATGAGCGACAGGTTGTCCAGCGAGTAGCCCAGCACGTACATCACCGCCGACGTGCCCAGGATGGCGAGCGGCACCGTCACGCTGGGGATCAGCGTCACGGTGAGGTTGCGCAGGAAGACGAAGATGACTGCCACCACCAGGGCGATCGACAGGATGAGTGTGAACTCCACGTCCTTCACCGACGCGCGGATGGTCTGCGTGCGGTCGATGATGGTGTCGACCTTCACGCTCGGCGGGATCGCCGCCTTGAGCTTGGGCAGCGCGGCCTGCACGCGGTCGACGGTCTCGATCACGTTGGCGCCGGGCATCTTGGTGATGGCCAGGGTGATGGCCGGGCCGCCCTGGATGCCGCTGTGCGCCGGTGCCGCGGCGCCCGGGAACGCCCAGGCCGCGATCTTGGCGTTCTCGGGCCCATCCACCGCCACGCCCACATCGCGCACGCGGATCGGCGCGCCGTTGCGCCAGGCCAGCACCATGTCGTTCCACGGGGCCGCCTTCAGGATCTGGTCGTTGGTGTAGACGTTGAAGGCCTGGCTCTTGCCATCGATGGTGCCGGTCGGCGCGCTGACGGTGGTGTTGGCGATCACGCCGCGGATGTCTTCCAGGCTGAGGCCCAGGCCCTTGATCTTGGCCGGATCGACCTGGATGCGCACGGCGGGCTTCTGCTGCCCGAACACGTTGACCAGGCCCACGCCCTCGATGCGCGAGATCTGCTGCGCCAGGATGTTCTCGGCGTAGTCGTCCACCTCGGTCATGGGCAGCACGTCGGAATGCACCGCGTACAGCAGCACCGGCGAGTCGGCCGGGTTGATCTTGCGAAAGCTCGGCGGACTGGGCAGGTTCTTGGGCAACTGGCCGGTGGCGGCATTGATGGCCGACTGCGTGTCCAGTGCGGCGCCATCGATGTTGCGGTCCAGGTCGAACTGCAGCGTGATCTGCGTCAGCCCGAGCGAGCTGGTCGAGGTCATCTGCGACAGCCCCGGGATGAGCGAGAACTGCCGCTCCAGCGGCTGCGCCACGTTCGAGGCCATCGTCTCCGGGCTCGCACCGGGCAGCTTGCCGGTGACCTGCAGCGTCGGGAAGTCCACCTGCGGCAGCGGCGCCACCGGCAGCATCGGCCAGGCCACCAGCCCGATGAGCAGCAGCGCCACACCGAGCAGCGAGGTGCCGATGGGCCGCTGGATGAAGGGGGCCGAGATGCTCATGACTTGCTGCCCCCCGCCGCGCCGGTGCCCGCCGCGGGCGCCTCGCGCTGCGCGTCCTGCGTGCCGCCCGCGGACGCTGCCGGCTTGGCGTCGGCCACCGGCGCGCCTGGGGTCAGGCGGTACTGGCCGTCCGTCACCACGCGCTCGCCCTCGCTCAACCCCTTGGAGACGACCGACACGCCCTTTTCGCTGTTGCTGACCTCGATGGGCTGAAGGCGCGCCTTGTGGTCGGCATCGACCACGTACGCGAACAGGCCCTGCTGCCCGCGCTGCACGGCCGCATCGGGCACCGTGATCGCGTCCTGCTGCACGCCGAGCACCAGGCGCGCATCGACCGACTGGCCCGGCCACAGCTTGTGCGCCGCATTCGGGAAGTGCGCCTTCATCGCGATGGTGCCGGTGGTGGTGTCGATCTGGTTGTTGAGCAGCGTCAGGCTGCCGGTGGCCAGCACCTCGCGCGTGGCGCGGTCGATGGCCTGCACCTGCAGCGGCGCGCCGCCGGCGTTGAGCGCGCGGTTGACCGACTGGAAGGCGCTTTCGGGCAGGGTGAACTGCACCGCGATGGGATCGATCTGGTTGATGACGATGAGCCCGTTGGCGTCGGCCGCGTGCACGATGTTGCCGGGATCCACCAGCCGTGCGCCGATGCGCCCCGAGATGGGCGCCGCGATGGTGGTGAAGCCCAGCTGCACGCGCGCCGCATTGACCTGCGCGGCGTCGCTCTGCACGGCGGCGGAGAGCTGGCGCACCAGCGCGGTCTGGGTGTCGAGCTGCTGGCGGGTGGCCGCGTCTTCCTTGATGAGCTCGGTGTAGCGCTGCAGGTCGGCCCGCGCGTTGGCGAGCTGTGCCTCGTCCTTGGCCTGCACCGCCTGGGCCTGTTGCAGCTGGGCCTGGAAGGTGCGCGGGTCCAGGTGCGCGAGCAACTGGCCGGCCTTCACGTCCTGCCCTTCCTTGAACTCGACACGGTCGAGCTGGCCGTCGACCCGCGTGCGCACCGTGACCGAGGCGACCGGCAGCACACTGCCGACACCGGTCGCGGCGACCGGCATGTTCTGCTTCTTCACCACCGCCGTGTGCACTGGCACGGGCGGGACCTTGGTCGCGGTGGCAGGCGCGGCGGCCTGCGCTTCGCCCTGGCCGCCATGGCGCCAGCCGGGCCAGGCCACGAGCGCCAGGATGGCCACGGCCACGGCGCCCAGCGCAAGGCCCCGGCGGCTCACCGTACGTGTCCTACCCACTCCCGTTCGGGCTGAGCCTGTCGAAGCCTCGCGCGGCGCTTCGACAGGCTCAGCGTGAACGGGTTTTGATTGTTCGTGCGCCGACATGGGTGAAAAGTCTTGATCGCTGTTGGACATGGAATGGCTCCGAGGCATCGGCAGGCGATGCGTCACTTCGCGGGGCTGGCGGCAGCAAGGGCGTCGGGGGCTATCGAGCCGGGCACGGCCTCGGCCGATGCCCGCGCCATCGCGGGCAACTGCGCCGCATCCCAGCCGCCGCCCAGCGCCTTGACCAGCGCCACGCTCGCCGCATAGCGCCGGCCCTGCAGCTGCAGCGCCGTGCGCTCGGCCGTGAGCGCCAGCGCCTGCGCGGTGATGACCGCCGTGTAGTTGGTGGTGCCGGCGCGGTACTGGCTCAGCAGCACGCGCACCGAATCGTTGGACGCGGCCACGGCCCGGTCCTGCGCCTGCTGCTCGTCGGCCAGCTGGTGCAGCGCGGCCAGGTTGTCCTCGACGTCCTGGAAGCCCGCCAGCACGGTCTGGCGGTAGCTCGCGGCCGCGGCATCGAAGGCGGCGCGCGCCTGGTCGACCTTGGCGCTGCGCGCACCGGCGTCGAAGATCGTCTGCGCCAGCGCAAAGCCCAGCGACCACACCTTGTCGGGCGTGCGGGCCCAGGCCGTGAGGCCGGCACCGGCAAAGCCGCCGCTCGCGCTGAGCGTGAAGTCGGGGTAATAGGCGGCGGTGGCCACGCCGATCTGCGTATTGGCCGCCGCGGCACGGCGCTCGGCCCCGGCAATGTCGGGGCGGCGCTCCAGCAGCTGCGAAGGCAGGCCAGGCGGCGCGACCGGCAGGTTCAGAGCCAGCGGTGCATCGGCAGCCAGCGGCGGCAGGCTGAACTCCACCGGCGTCTTGCCCAGCAGCACCGCCAGCGCATGCTCGAGCTGGCGCCGCGTGAGGTCGATGTCGATGGCCTGCGCCTCGGCCGAGGCCAGCGTGCTCTCGGCCAGCGCCACGTCGGAGCGCATCACCGTGCCGGCGCGGTACTGCGCCTGCGTGAGCCGCAGCGACTGGCGGTAGCCTTCCAGCGTGCGCGCATACAGCGCCTTCTGCCGGTCGTCGATGCGCAGCTGGATGTAGTCGTTGACCACCGCGGCCTGGATGCTCAGGCGCGCCGCGGCCAGGTCGGCCGCGCTGGCCTGGGCGCTGTCGCTGCCCGCCTCGACCGTGCGGCGCACGCGGCCCCACAGGTCGGGCTCCCAGGCGGCCTGCAGCGACCAGGCGTGCGTGTCGCCCAGCACCGACTGGCCGTTGCTCTTGCTGCGTCCCCGCCCGCCCGAGGCAGACAGGCCCACCGTCGGGTAGAAGGCCGCCGAGGCACCCTGCACCACCGCCTGCGCCTGGCGGTAGGCCGCGTCGGCCTGCTGCAGGGTCTGGTTGGCGGTCAGGGCCTGGGCGACCAGGGCATCGAGCTGCGGGTCGCCGAATTGCGACCACCAGGGCGTGTGGGCATCGGGCAGCGCGGGCGCCGCCGGGCGCCAGGGGCCGTCCTCCTTGAAGGCGGGCAGCGACGCACCCGCCGCCACCGTGGGACGCTGGTAGTCGGGGCCGACCGCGCAGCCGGCCAGAGCCAGCAGGGCCGCGGCGGCGGCAGCGACCAGGAAGCCCCGTCCGTTGGCATACCGATGGGGAGCCCGTGTGGCGGGCCTTGAATGAAGGGCAGGCATGGCGTGACTCGTTCCGTCCGTGCCAATGTAGGAAGCAAGCCCGGACGCCACGCTGACAGCAGGATGACAAAGCTGTCAGCTGGCGGGAATTTATGAGCGAAATCGGGCTCCAGCGCCCGCGGGACGGGCGCGAGCAGCTATTAATTCGATAGCGCCTCGGAGGCAGGCGCCGTCCGCGGCTCGCCATGCGGACATCCCGCGGGGCCGGGCGTACAGTCGGCGCCCATGTCCAACCTCATCGTCCACGGCGGCACGCCGCTCGCCGGCCGCATCGTCCCGTCGGCCAACAAGAACGCCGTCCTGCCCATCCTCTGCGCCACGCTGCTCACGCCCGACCCGCTGCGGCTGGTGGGGGTGCCCGACATCACCGACGTGCGCAAGATCCTCGACATCTTCCGCACCCTCGGCAGCGAGGTGCGCTGGGACCAGGCCGGCGGCGTGCTCGAGCTGCAGCACCGCGCCACCACCTTCGACCCCGCCCTGCACCGCCTGCCCGAGGAGATGCGCTCGTCGATCATGCTGGTGCCGCCACTGCTGGCGCGCTTCGGCGTCGCGCGGCTGGAGGACAACGTCAAGGGCTGCACCCTGGGCGTTCGCGAGATCGATCCGCACGTCGAGGTGTTCCGCCATTTCGGCGGCGAGGTCGAGCGCGCCGAGGGCTCGCTCATCGTGCGCCGCCGCGGCGAGTTGGTGCCCGTGCACCACTGGCTGGACTACGCGTCGGTCACCACCACCGAGAACTTCGTGCTCTGCGCCGCCGCGGCGCCTGGCCGCTCGACCCTGACCAACGCCGCCTGCGAACCGCACGTGCAGGAGTTCTGCCGTTTCATGGCCATGATGGGCGCGCGCATCGAAGGCATCGGCACCTCGCGCCTGGTGGTCGACGGCGGCGCGCCGCTGCATGGCGGCGAGTTCCGCTTCGACGAGGACTTCCACGAGATCACCACCTTCCTCGCGCTCGGCGCCATCACCGGCGGCGATGTGGTCGTGCGCAACTCGGCGCCCGACAACTTTCCATTGATCGACCGCACCTTCGCCAAGTTCGGCGTGCGCATCGAGCACGCCGACGGCTGGTCGCGCGCGCACCGCGCGGGGCCGCTGCAGGTGCAGACGCCCTTCACGCCCAACACCTTGACCAAGGTCGAGGCCGCGCCCTGGCCTTACTTTCCGGTCGACTTGCTGCCCATCTTCATCGCGCTGGGCGTGAGCGCGCAGGGCAACGCGATGTTCTGGAACAAGGTCTACGACGGCGCCCTGGGCTGGACCGGCGAGCTGTCGAAGTTCGGCGCGCACGTGTACGCGTCGGACCCGCACCGCATCGTGACCTTCGGCGGCCACCTGCTCACGCCCGCCGTGGTCGAGAGCCCGTACATCATCCGCGTGGCCATCGCGCTCTTCATGGTCGCGGCCAGCATCGAGGGCCGCTCGGAAATCCAGCACGCCACGCCGATCCGGCGCGCGCACCCGCGCTTCGTGGAGAACCTGCAGAGCCTCGGCGCGCGGGTGGAGTGGGCGGCGGAGGATTGAGGACTCGCCGCGCGCGCGACGACTTCAGTCCGTCGGGGGATAGGCGGACTCGCACAGCGCCCGCACCTGCGCGCGCAGCCAGCGCTGGGCCGGCTCCCGGTCCAGGCGCGGGTGCCAGATGGCCGCGACGGTGAACGCGGGCACCGGCACGGGCAGCTCGAAGTGGCGCAAGCCTTGCGCCGCGGCGTGGTCCGGCGCGAAAGTGTTACTCACGCAGGACAGGGGAATGACCGCCAGCAGGTCCGAATGCCGGACGACCTGCATGGCGTTCGTATAGGCCGGAACGACCATCCGCGCCTGCCGCTGCATGCCCTGCGACGCCAGGGCGAGGTCCACCGGGTGGTCCATCTCGCCGCTACGCGATGTGAGCACGTGGCCACTGGATGCGTATTGCTCGGCGCTCAGGCCCGCCGGCCCGAGCAGTGGATGGTTCGCACGGCACACGCCGACATAGCGGTCGCGCAGGAGCCTGCGCGTGCGCAGCTCGGGTGCAGCCGTCCGCACGGTGCCGATCTCCAGGTCGATCGCGCCTTCGCGCAGTGGCTGGGCGTCCCAGTCCGGCTTGAGGACGAAACGCAGGCGTACCCGGGGCGCGGCGCGCTCGATGCGGGCCAGTAAAGCCGCCCCCAGCAGGTCGACGAAACCCTCTCCGGCGCGAAGGGTGAAAGTGCGGTCGAGTGCGGCAGCATCGAAGCGAGGGTCGGCCGGCGCCAGCACGGCCTGTGCCGAGCGGGCCAGCTCCGGCACGCGCCGGCTCAGCTGCTCGGCATGCGGCGTCAGCACGAGCTGCCGGCCGGCCTGCAGCAACAGTCGGTCGCCGGTGACTTCGCGCAACCGCGTGAGGGTGCGGCTCATCGCGGACACGCTCAGGCCCAGGCGGCGGGCGGCGCCGGTCACGCTGCGCTCGGACAGCAGCGCGTCCAGCGCCACCAGGAGGTTGAGGTCGATGGCTGGCATGACGCGAGCATAGACACGCGGGAAAAGCGCGACGAGGTGTGGCGCACGACGCAAGCGTGCATTGCAGGCTGTGCGTCTGGTGCCGGCCGCGCCAGCCGCCCAGAATGGCCGCAACGCATCCATCAGGAGCCCCGCATGCCGACATCAAACTCACCCATCCCCTCGATCCTGCTCGTCGGCGCCTCCCGCGGCCTGGGCCATGCCATGGCGGCCGAACTGGTGGGAAGGGGCTGGCACGTGGTCGGCACCGTCCGCAGCCCGAAGGCCCGGACGCAGCTGCACGACTTGGCCGCCGCCCACCGCACGCAGGTCGAGATCGAGACGCTGGATATCACCCGCCCCGACGAGGTGCAGGCGCTGGCCGATCGCCTCTCGGGCCGCCGCTTCGATGTGCTTTTCGTCAACGCCGGCACGACCAACCCGGACCCGACGCAGACCATCGGCGAGGTGTCGACCCAGGACTTCGTGGACCTCATGGTCACCAACGCGCTCAGCCCCATGCGGGTGGTCGAGCAACTCGGGCACCTGGTGTCGCCCGACGGGCTCATCGGCGTCATGTCTTCGGGCCAGGGCAGCATCTCCGACAACGAGAGCGGCCAGCGCGAGCTCTACCGCGGCACCAAGGCCGCACTCAACCAGTTCATGCGCAGCTTCGCCGCCCGGCAAGCCGAAACGCCGCGTGCGCTCCTGCTCATGGCACCGGGCTGGGTTCGCACCGAGCTGGGCGGGCCGGAGGGGCGCCTGAGCATCGAGGAGAGCGTGCCGAAGGTGGTCGACGTGCTCCTGGCCAAGCGGTCGCGGCCCGGCCTGGAATACCTCGACTACCTGGGACGGACCGTCCGGTGGTGAGGACGGCCCGCACGCGCCGGCCGGCGGGTCAAGGCGCGGGAGGGTGCTCCGGCTCGGACGCGGGCGACGTGGCCGCAGGCGTCGCCGTCGCGCCGATCGCATCGAGCGGAATGCGCAGATAGGCCAGCCCGTTGGCCTGCAGCTTCGGCAGCCGCCCGCCGCGGATGTTGACCTGCAGCGACGGCAGGATCAGCGCCGGCGCACCCAGGGTCGCGTCGCGTGCCTGGCGGCGGGCTACGAAGGCCGCCTCGTCCACGCCGTCGTGCACATGGATGTTGTGCGCGCGCTGTTCGGCGACTGTGGCGCACCAGGCCGGCGCGCGCCCCTCGGGCGGATAGTCGTGGCAGACGTACAGGCGCGTCTCGCCCGGCAGGTCGAGCAGGCGGCGAATGGACCGGTACAGCGCATGCGCATCGCCGCCCGGGAAGTCGGCCCGCGCCGTGCCCACGTCGGGCATGAACAGCGTGTCGCCCACGAAGACTGCATCGCCGATGCGGTAGGCCATGTCGGCGGGCGTGTGGCCGGGCACCGCCATGGCCTGGATGGCGAGGCCGCCCAGCGCGATCGTCTCGCCGTCTTCCAGCAGCCGGTCGAAATCATCCGCCACGGGCGCAGCGTCGCCCCGCAGATCAAACAGCGCCCCGAAGCGCGCCTGCACCTCCTGGATGCGCGAGCCAATGGCGACCTGCCCGCCCACGCGTGACTGCAGCTGGCGCGCGGCCGAGAGGTGGTCGGCATGCGCGTGCGTCTCGAGGATCCAGTCGACGGCGAGCCCCTCGGCCTCGATGCAGGCCAGCAGCCGCGCGGCCGAGCGCATCGACGTGCGCGCGGCCGGGGCGTCGTAGTCGAGCACCGGGTCGATGACCGCGGCGCGGCGCGTGGCCCGGTCCCACACCACGTACGACACCGTGCCGGTCGCCGGGTCGTGGAAGGCCTGGACGGCGGGTTGCGTTGAGTCGGTGGTCATGCGGCTTCCATTCAATCTACTTTTTTATATACTATCAACAAGTAGATCGAAACGCCAACACGTCGACTTGCCATGACTTCCGTCAACGCCCATGCCATCGACCCCTCGGCCCTGCACCAGGCCGCCGGTCGCGCCGTCACGGTGCTCAAGCTGCTCGCCAACGAAGACCGCCTGCTGCTGCTGTGCCAGCTTTCGCAGGGCGAGGCCTGCGTGAGCGAACTGGAAGGCCTGCTCGGCATCCGCCAACCCACCCTGTCGCAGCAGCTGGGCGTGCTGCGCAGCGAAGGCGTGGTCAGCACGCGGCGCGAGGGCAAGAACATCTACTACCAGTTGGCCGACCCGTCGCTCATGCAGGTGGTGGCGCTGCTGCATGCGCTGTACTGCCCGAAGGACGAGGCATGAGCGCCGCGGCCGTCCATCCCCACCGCGCCCACGTCCGAGCCTGCGTTCGCCCGAGGCCACACCCCACCGCCTGCAAGGAGCACCCATGACCATCGACTGGCTCCATTTCACGCCCTGGCGCTCGCTGGCTGGCGGCTCCCTCATCGGGCTCGCGGCCGCGATCCTCATCGTGGCCAACGGCCGCATCGCGGGCATCAGCGGCATCGTCGGCGGCCTGCTGCGCCCCACGCGCAACGACTGGGCCTGGCGCCTCGCCTTCGTCGCCGGCTTACTGGCCGCACCGACGGTCTATGCGCTCGTCGCGCCGCTGCCAGTGCCGCGCATCGAGGCCGGCTCGGCCGTGCTCGTGATCGCCGGCCTGCTCGTGGGCTTCGGAACCCGGCTGGGCGGCGGCTGCACCAGCGGCCACGGCGTGTGCGGGCTGGCGCGACTGTCGCCGCGCTCGCTGGCGGCCACGCTGGGCTTCATGGCCGCGGGCTTCGCCACCGTCTTTCTCGTGCGGCATGTGTTGGCCACCGCCTGAACGGAGCCTTCGTCCATGAACGCATTGACCGCCCTCTTCGCCGGCCTCGTCTTCGGTGCCGGCCTGCTGCTCTCGGGCATGGCCGACCCCGGCAAGGTGCTCGGTTTTCTCGACCTGGCCGGCACGTGGGATCCCTCACTCGCGTTCGTCATGGCCGGTGCGATTGCCGTGGCCGCGCCGGCTTTCGCATGGGTCAGGCTTCGGAATGCCGCGTGGCGCGGTGTGGCGCTGCAGTTGCCCACCCGCCGAGCCATCGACCGCCGGCTGATGGCCGGCAGCGTGGTCTTCGGTATTGGTTGGGGCTTGGCCGGCTTCTGCCCGGGGCCGGCCGTGGTCGCCGTGGGCATGGGCCTTGGGCCCGCGGCGGTGTTCGTGGCGGCGATGCTCGCCGGCATGGCGGCGTTCGCGTGGTGGGACCGTCGACCCGAGGCGATTGCGCCCGCCGCGCAGCCATCAGGCACAGCCCGTTAGCGCGAGCCGCGCTTGCTGGCGGCGCGGGCGTGCGCGTTGCCTATGGCCGCGCCCAGGTCAGCGCATCCAGCGCGACGCCGCGGCTCAGGGCTCGACCGAGGGGACCTCTTCGGTCGTGAACTGGCCCGGCATCACAATCTCGAGCATCTCGACGTCTTCGCTGTGCCCCAGCTCACGGTGCCGGATGCCCGGCGGCTGGTACACGCACGACCCCGCTTCGAGCCGCACCTTGCCCTGCCCCTCGTACTCGAACTCGATCCAGCCCTTGAGCACATAGACCAGCTGGAAGGTGACGCCGTGCCGGTGCGGCTGGCTCGAGAAATCCGTGCCGCCCGCGGCGCGGATCACGTGCGCCACCACCGCCCCCTCCGTGGCCTTCGCGATCCCAAGGTCGCGGTATTCGAAGAAGGAACGCAGGCCGCGCTCGAAATGGGCGTCGTGTGCGTGGGTGACGGTGAAGCCTCGGGAGGTCATGCGTGTTTCCTGCGTGGGGCTCGCCAGAGTGAGAGCTGTAGTTCAGGCAATTGCTTCAGAACAAGGTTAGAAGGCGCCTTCACCTTGACCGCTCACCAAATCCGATTGGAAAGGACAAGATTGATAGCGCACCGCTTGCGCTAATGAATCGCCCCGGTTTTTGAGGAGGCTCAACACTCTGAGAGGATTGAGCCATGAGCAAGTCGAACAAGTTCTCACCCGAGGTGCGTGAGCGAGCGGTGAGGATGGTGCAGGAGCACCGTGGGGAGTACCCGTCGCTGTGGGCGGCCATCGAGTCCATTGCGCCGAAGATTGGATGCGTGCCGCAAACGTTGAACGAATGGGTCAAGCGTGCCGAAGTCGACACCGGCGTGCGTGAAGGCGTCACGACCAGCGAGGCCCAGCGGATGAAGGAACTGGAGCGAGAGGTCAAGGAACTGCGCCGGGCCAATGAGATATTGAAGCTGGCCAGCGCGTTTTTCGCCCAGGCGGAGCTCGACCGCCGGCTCAAGTCCTGAAGGACTTCATCGACAAGTATCGCGATGCCTTCGGGGTCGAGCCGCTCTGCAAGGTCTTGCAGGTCGCCCCGTCGGCATATCGAAGGCATGCGGCGCTGCTGCGCGAGCCCCACAAGCGCTGCGCCCGGGCTCATCGCGACGAGATGCTGATGCCACAGATTGAACGTGTCTGGCAGGCCAACATGCAGGTCTACGGCGCCGACAAGGTGTGGCGCCAACTGGCACGCGAAGGCGTTGTCGTGGCTCGCTGCACGGTCGAGCGACTGATGCGCAGGCTGGGCCTGCGTGGTGTGATGCGCGGCAAGGTCGTGCGCACCACGGTCGGCGATGCCAAGGCGCCATGCCCGCTGGACCGAGTCAACCGGCAGTTCCGTGCCGAGCGGCTCAACCAACTGTGGGTCAGCGATTTCACGTACGTCTCGACCTGGCAGGGCTGGCTGTACGTGGCCTTCGTCATCGATGTGTTTGCCAGGCGCATCGTGGGCTGGCGGGTGAGCAGTTCGATGCGAACGGACTTCGTGCTCGATGCACTGGAGCAAGCTCTATATGCCCGGCAACCAGAGCGCGATGGAACCCTGGTGTGTCATTCCGACAGGGGCTCGCAGTACGTCAGCATCCGCTACACCGAGCGCTTGGCAGAAGCGGGCATCGAGCCGTCAGTGGGCAGCAAGGGAGACAGCTATGACAACGCCTTGGCCGAGACCATCAACGGGCTCTACAAGGCAGAGCTGATTCATCGCCGAGCACCCTGGAAAACGAAGGAGGCCGTGGAGCTTGCAACGCTCGAATGGGTGTCGTGGTTCAACCACCATCGCCTGCTCGAACCTATCGGGTATATCCCGCCAGCAGAAGCCGAGGCAAACTACTACCGGCAACTCGCCAGTCAGAACACCGAGACAGTGGCCTGACTTAAACCAAATAGCCTCCGCGAATTCCGGGGCGATTCAACCAGCATGAGGACTAACAGCTCAGTGATAGAGAACACGTATTGGCGCCTTCTAACGTTTTAGATGAGACGCGGCGCGCGGCTTGCCGGGCGACGTCCTCTCGATTGAAGGGTTAGGCGGCTGTGGTGACTGGGAGCCGGTCTTCGAGCTTTGTATCGCCATACATGCGAATGACTTGGGAAACAACAACTTGGTAGCCAGCAAGCCAGTTTTCCTGTTCTCTCTTTGCTTTGAGGTGACTTGGGTGCTGCATGAGCATTTGCAGCGCTTCAAGCGACTCCCAGTAGTAGACGTTCGACGTGAGACCCGTTGACGTGTTCTCCCATGTCTCTTCGCCTAGATAGCCAGGAATTTCCTTAGCCATGACGGCGATCTCTTGATCCAAGCGATGAAAGTCTTCATCGAACTGCTTTGTTGCGAATATGAAGGTCGCGGAGTACATGCTGGATCGCTAGTGGGATGGTTTGCTGGCGCTCGATTCTGCGTTCGAACTTCGCCGTGTACTTCTCAGCCGCCTAACTTGGTTATAGGGAGACAGGTGCGCCGCATAACACCGCCGGCTGTCTCCCTAACACCAGCCGACCGATGCACGCCAAGTCTGCATCGACAAAGGACTTTCGGGCTGTTGCTTGACGATCCAACGCCACCAAAAACCGGCAAAAAGCAGCAGCACGAACGACTCGCATCGCCGCCCTCCCCTCACTTGTTCTTCAGCTTCCCCTTCGGCATCACCGCCGTGGTGGGCGGCATGGGGCGGGTGGATTCGCTGGAAGGCGTCGGCGGGGGGCTGGTGTCCTTCTTGGGCTTCTTCACCATCTTGTTGCTGCGCTGGTCGCCTTTGGCCATGGGGTGCTCCGTTTCTGCAAAAAATGAGATGCCGGCGAATGTACCCGCGCAGCGCGGTGCCGCTCAATTGAAGATATCGCCCATCCCCAACTTCACCCGTTCCTTCAACTGCCGGATGTACGCGTCGTCGAAGCGCTCCCACGCATCGAGTTCGCCCACGATGCGCAGCGCCTCGCGGCTGCGGTACGAGCGCGTAGGGTTGCCGGGGAATTTCTTGTCGGTGACGTTGGGGTCGTCTTCGTACGCGCCGGTGGGCTCGACGATGTAGACGCGGCCGCGGCCCTCGCCCTTCGCCATCTCGGCCGCCAGCCCGGCGCCCTTGGGCCAGGCGGTGAAGTAGATGTGGTTCATGACCACGCGGCCGTCGTAGTTCGAGCGAAAACCGGCGGTGAGCAGGTCGCCCACCCGCAGGTCGGCACGCGTGCCGTGGAAGAAGGGGCCGGTGTCGGGAACAGCCATCGTGCGTCGGTCCTCGCAGATCGAGAAGAAGAAAAAGGCGCAGAGCCTACGCGCGTTGGCGCTCGATGCCAAATTGGCCCGCAACGCCCGTGGGACGGGCGCGAGGCGCTACGCTTTTCATAGCGGGAGGCGGGAGGCGTCGGCTGCGACGGAATCCGCCGCGCCGTGCGTTCAAGAGGTACGGGCCGCGTTTCCGGCACCGAATGCCGCCGGGCCCGTCGCTCCCAACCACTCGCCACAAGGACCCCACCATGCACACCCGCAAGCACCTCGCCCTCGCCCTGGCTGTCACCGTCTTCGGTGGCATGGCCGCCAGCGTGCACGCCGCCACCTGGGACCAGACCCACCCACGCCGCGCCGAAGTCAACGCCCGCCTGGCGCACCAGGATCGCCGCATCCACAACGAATACATGGCAGGCGAGATCAGCCGCTCGCAGGCAGTCGCCCTGCACCGCCAGGACCACCAGATCCGGACCGAGGAACGCGCGATGGCGTCCCAGCATGGCAGCCACATCACCGCCACCGAGCAGCGGGCGCTGAATCAGCAGGAGAACGGCGTCAGCCGCGAGATCGGCCGTTGACCGGCGCGCCAAGTTCCACGACAGAAGGCCGGGGCCGCAAGGCGCCCGGCCTTTGTCATGGCGCCGTGCGCCCCTCCCGCCGCACCGCCCTCAGCTGCGCAACAACCGCGGCAAGGGCCGCGCCGCCGCCCCGCCCGGCAGGCTGCCGCCCTGAGGGAACAAGGTGCGGGACACCTGCCCCGGGTCGATGCCGAAGCATTCGCCTGCCGCACTGGCGATGAGCGCATCGACACTGGTGGTCGCCCGCAGGTCGCGGTTTTCGTACAGCTGGCCGGCGTCCAGCCCCGGCCAGTCGGCGATCACGCGGCCACCCTGCACGGCGCCGCCCATGAGCATGGCGACGGCGCCGGTGCCGTGGTCGGTGCCGCCGGTGCCGTTGGCGGCGGCAGTGCGGCCGAACTCGGTGGCGACGACGACCACGGTGTCGGCCCAGGCGGCGCCCAGGCCGTCGCGCAGCGCCGCGACCATCGCGTCGAGGTTACGCAGCTGCGCGGCGAGGCGGCCGTTCTGGGCGCTGTGGGTGTCCCAGCCGCCGGTTTCGATCATCGCGATGCGCGGGCCGTCGGGGCGCGCCAGGAAGCCGGCCGCGAGCTTGCCCAAGCCCGCCGCGTCCTGCCGCGGCTTGGCACCGCCCTCGCCGTTCATGCCGTTCATCGCGATGCCGCGGGTTTCCATGGCCGAGCTCCACAGCGCATGCAGTTGGGGATCCTCCTCGTACAGCCGCGACACGCGCAGCAGCAGGTCGTCGCCCGGCTGGGGCAGTGCAGACGGCGCGTACGAGGCGACCTCGGCCCGGCCGCGCAGCGCCAGCGGCACGGTGGGCGCGAAGGCGATGGCCTCGCGATCGCCGCGCGGCAGCAGGCCGACCAGGCGGTTGAGCCAGCCGTCCTTCACCTGGTAGGGCGAGGTGCCGCCGGTCTCCAGCACGTTCTGGCCGTCGAAGTGCGAGCGATCGCGGTACGGTGAGGCGGCGGCGTGCACGAACAGCGCCTCTTTCGCGGCGTAGAGCTTCGCGGTTTCGGCCAGCGCCGGATGCAGGGCGAACGTGTCGTCGAGCTTCGTGGCGGTCGCCGGGTCGAGCGCGATGGCGCCGCGCAGCCGCGCGTAGCCGGGGTCGGCGTAGGGCACCAGCGTCTCCAGCCCGTCGGCCGCGCCGCGCTGGATGATGAAGACAAAGCGCCGCGAGGTGGCCGCGCCGGCCAGCGCCAAGTGCGGCGCCACCAGCGCCAGCCCCGCGCCGGCCGCGGCCAGACGCAGGAAATGTCGGCGATCGGACATGGATGGATTCGTGCGGACGGGCATGGCGTTCATCTCCTGAGGAAGTCGGGGGACACGAGCAGCAGCGCCAGCCCGGTGCTGGCGCTCTCGGCGCGGGCGATGGCGGTGCGTGTGCCCTCGCCGAGCGCCGCGCCGGGCAGCACGGCGGGCGCAACGGCGCGTGGGTCGACGGTGGTGCCGGCCTGCGCGGCAAAGCGCTGCGCCAGCTCCACCCGGCGCACCAGCGCGTCGGGCGCGGCCCAACTGCCGGCGATGTCGTCGAAGCCGGCGGGCGAGCCGGGCCGCCAGACGGGCTGGCCCAGCTGGTTGAGCACCTGCGCCAGCCGCGCACCCCTGGGCTCGCGGGCGTTGCCCATCGCCGCCTCGGGCGCACGCAGGGCGCGCAGCGACGAGAGCGTCCAGTCCCACGGTGTCTTGAACTTGCCCGTGCCGGCGCGCCAGGCCTCGGGCGATTCGAGCAGCGTGCGGTACACGGCCGGCAGGTCGCCGCCGCTGCGCTGGAAGCTGGCTGCCAAGCGATCGACCAGCGCCGGCGGCGGGTCGTCGGCGACGAAGTGGCGCGCCAGCTTGGTCGCCACGTGCCGTGCGGTGGCGGGCGCAACGGCGATGTCGCGCAGCACGGCCAGCGCCTGCGCTTCGCCGCCCTCGGCGTACGCACGGCCCAGCACAGTTCGCGTACCGGGCTCGTGCTGCTGCGGCCGGAACTGGAAGCCGCCGGCGCCGGCCAAGTCCTGCACCATCGGAGCGCTGGCCGGGTTCGCGTTCGGCGCCGTGAGGCTCCAGCCCGTGAGTGCGCGGGCGAACTCGGTCACGTCCGCCTGCGTGTAGCCGCTGCGGGCGCCGAGGGTGTGCAGCTCCATGATCTCGCGCGCCAGGTTCTCGTTGAGGCCGCGCGGTCGCTCGGGGTTGCGCTCGGCCGCACGGCGGGCTGCCGCACTGTCGGGGCCGACGGACTGCGCCTGGTCGAGGTAGATCAGCATGGCCGGATGGCGCACCGCGGCCAGCAGCATCTGGTCGAAGCGGCCCAGCACGTGCGGCCGGATCGCCTCGGCCTCGTAGGCGCCGGCCAGCGCCAGCACCTGCGGTTTCTCGACCGAGAGGGCGAAGTGGTTGGACCAGAAGTGCACCAGCCGCTCGACGAAGGGCGCGGGCGTGTCGAGCGCGCTCGAGACGCGCGCGTTGACGGCCGCCAGGTAACCCTCGCGCGCATCCTTGCGGATCGCCTGGCGCGCGGCCTGGCGCTCGACTTCGGGCAGGTCGCGCGCGGCGCGCTCGCGCTGCTGGTAGTCGCCCAGGAGCGCATCGGTGGCGGGCTGCTGCATCCATGCGGCGGGCCGCGGCGCGAAGCGACCGAACTGGTCGAGCAGCCAGCGCCGCGGGTCGGCGGGCGGTGGTTCGTCGGGCCGTGCGCCCAGTCCGAAGCGGTTGAGGGCGATGGCGGGGGCCAGGGCGTCGGGGGTGTTCATGGCGAGGTCCTTCGTTCAGGGCCGAGGGGGGGTCGCTGCGGCCGGAGCAGCCGGGGTCGCCGGATTGGCGGGCGGCACGCGGAAGCTGCCCTGGGCCGACGCGAGGCCCTGCGCGAAAGTGGCGCGCTCGGCCGGCGACAGGTCGGCGCCGAAGTCGGCCACCGCTCGCTCGATGCGCTCGCGCACGCCGAGGTCGGCGGCGCGCGTGAGCGACAAGGTGGCATCGAAGGCCGCGCGGTCGAAGACGGGCGCGGCCATCAGCTGCGCCAGCTCGCGCCGCCCTTCCCGGCCCTGGCGTGCGAGTTCGGCCACGTCGCGCCGGGCATCGCGCAGCGCAGCGCGAAACGCCTGGCGCCGCTCGGGCGCGAGGCTGTCGGCAGCGAAGCGCAGGCCGCGCGGCGCGGCCGGCGCCGCGCCCTCGGCCGCCTTCGCATGGACGGGCGGTGCATCGTGCGTGCGCACCGCCCACCAGCGCCAGGCGCCGCCGGCAATCGCGGCGAGCAGGAACAGGTTGAGCACCAGCGACAGCATCAGCAGCCAGCGCAAGGTGGTCTGGTTGGCTTGGTCTTTCATTCGTCGATTCCTTCCGCGGGCGCCCCCGCCGGGTCGAAGGCCGTGCGCGCCCAGCCGGACTCGATCGAGACCGGCCGCGCGGGGCCGACGGCATCGAGCGCGGCCGACACCAGCAGCGCGCCGGCGAGCGCACCTGCCGCGGCACCGGCCAGGCCCAGGCCCGCCGCCCCGGCGCCGGACCAGCCGGCCAAGGGCCACCAGGTCGTCCAGGGCCGGCGCACCGGGGCGCGGGCGGGACGGGGCACGGCAGCCTCGACGGCAGCCACCAGTGCCGCACCGGGTGCTGGCACGACGTGCGCGTCGAG
>JAFEEH010000231.1 GCA_018241185.1 Pseudomonadota bacterium
CGCCCGGCAGCCTCCAAACTGAAGTGCAACACCCCCATCTTTTCAAGCACTTCACCAAGCAGCCGCGATGAGCACTTCCGGGCGTACCTACCGACAACTTGACCGCGAAGAACGGCGCAGCATCGCCGTGGCTCGCCAGCAAGGCCTGAGCATCCGCGCGATCGCGCGGATGCTCAGGCGCTCGCCCTCGACCATCAGCCGTGAGATAAAGCGCAATGCGCCCGGCCCCCAGTACAGCGACCACTTCGCCCAGCAGCGCTGCGTGCGCCGGCGCCACCAGGCGCGCCCCCAGCCCAAGCTGCATCGCCAGGGCACACTCTGGCCCCAGGTGAGTACCCTGCTGCATCTGCGCTGGTCGCCCCAGCAGATCGCCGGGCACCTGCGCAAGAGTCATCCTGACTGCCCAGCCCAGCGTGTGAGCCACGAGACCATCTACAACGCCATCTATGCCCAGCCGCGAGGCGAGCTGCGCAAGGAGCTGATCGGCTGCCTTCGCATGGCCCGCGCCACGCGCTGGCCGCGCTCGCGCGGCACCGACCGGCACCGCGAGGTGGCCGATCTGCTGAGCATCCATGTGCGCCCGCCCGAAGTGCAGGACCGGCTGTTTCCCGGACACTGGGAGGGCGATCTGATCAAGGGCGCCCATGGCCGCAGCGCCGTAGGCACCCTGGTGGAGCGCACCACGCGGTTGCTGATGCTGGTCAAGCTGCCCCATCCGCACCCGGCCACGGCCGCACATGTGCTGCAGGCCTTTGGCGACAAGCTCGCGGGCATCGCCCAGCCCATGCGCAAGACGCTGACTTATGACCGAGGCTCGGAGATGGCCCGCCATGCTCAGCTGACCCAGCGAACGGGCATCCGGGTGTACTTCTGCGATCCGCACAGCCCCTGGCAGCGCGGCACCAATGAGAACACCAACGGGCTGGTGCGCCAGTACCTGCCCAAGGGCACGGACTTGTCGGGGTACAGCCAGGAGGAGCTCGATGCCATTGCCGATCAGATGAATGGCAGGCCTCGCGCCACCCTGGGCTGCTTCACCCCCTTGGAGGTCTATGGCTCCTGGCTGCAACGCCTGAGTCAGCCTCAAGACGCAGTTCAATGAAGACCTGTGTGTTGCACTCGGGGTTGACACCGCCCCCGCCCCGCGGGCGCGAGCAGCTATTAATTCGATAGCATTACACGCGCACGACCGCCATCGTGCCGTTGAACTTGGCGACCAGGATGCGCTCGGCGCCGCGGCGTCCGAACACCTCGGCCTCGACGACATGCAGCGCACGGCCGGCCTTGAGCACCTGCGCACGGCAATCGAAGCGATCGCCCGTGCCGGGGCGCAGCAGATTGATCTTGAATTCGGCCGTCACGACCATCTCGCCCTCGCCGCACTGGGTCTGGGCTGCGGCGCCTGCGGTGTGGTCGGCCAGCGTGCTGATGACGCCTGCGTGGGCCACGCCGCCATGCTGCAGGTGGCGGGGCGCGACGGCCAGGGCCGTTTCGCACCAGCCCGGGCCGGCATCGATGAACTCGATGCCCAGGTCGCCGACGAAGGGTGCGAGCGTGAAAATGCGGCCGATGCGCTCGCGCAGCAGGGCCGCGTCGTTCACGTCTTGCTCTTGATGAAGCCCCAGATGACCAGCAGGATGATCGCGCCCACCACGGAGGCGATGAAGCCGGCCGCCTGGCCCGCCGCGTACCAGCCCATGGCCTGGCCGAGGTAGGTGGCGACCAGCGAACCGACGATGCCGATGACCGTGGTGACGATGAAGCCGGCCGAGTCGTTGCCCGGCTTGATGGCGCGCGCGATGAGGCCGACGACGAAACCGATCAGGATGGTCCAGATGATGCTCATGAGATTCCCTTGAAGTGGCAGCGGTGGTTGGAATGGGTTGTTGTCATGCGAGAGGCTGCCGGTTTCATGATACCGGCGCACCGCTCACGAGTGCCTGACGCACGGTGGTCGCCAGGGTGGAGATGTCGAAGGGCTTGATGAGAATGCGCTGCGTGCCCAGCACACGCCCCACCTCGGCCATGTCCGCGTAGCCCGTGGCCAGCACCACCGGAATGCGGCCGACCGCCTCCCGCGCGCGGTCGATGAATTCGGCACCGTTCATGCCGGGCATCGCATAGTCGACCACCATGAGATCGGGCGTGGACAGTGCCAGGGCGGCCAGCCCGGCGTCTCCGTCGGCCGCCTCGCTGACGGCATAGCCCAGCAGACCCAGGCTCTCGACGATGGCGCGGCGCACCTCGGCGTCGTCTTCCACCACCAGCACCCGGTGGTGGCCCTGCTCGGCCGCCGCCGCCTCGGCCGTCGCCGGCATGGGCTCTTGCAGCGAGCGCTCGGCCGACGCCGGGAACAGCATCTCGACGCGGGTGCCCTGCCCCTCCTGGCTGCGCACGAAGGCCAGTCCGCCCGACTGCTTGGCGAAGCCGTACACCTGGCTCAGCCCCAGCCCCGTGCCGCTGCCGACCGGCTTGGTGGTGAAGAAGGGATCGAAGACCTTCGCCAGCACATGCGGCGCGATACCGGTGCCGGTGTCGTTGACCGACACGCTCACGTACTCGCCCGGCGGCAGTTCGCTGCCTGGATCGCGGCGCAGCGCGGTCTCGATGCGCAGCGTGCCGCCCGAAGGCATGGCGTCGCGGGCATTCACGGCCATGTTCAGCACCGCCATCTCGAGCTGGTTGGCATCGAGCACCGCCCAGCAGGGCGTGTCGGCCAGCACCAGCAGCACCTGGATCTGCGGCCCGACGGACACGCTGACCAGGTCGCGCACGCCCTCGATGAGCGCATTGACGTCGGTCAGCCTGGGCAGCAGCGACTGGTTGCGCGCGAAGCTCAGCAGTTGCCCCGTGAGGCGCGAACCCTTGCCCACCGCGCCCTTGGCCCGGCCCACGATCTCGCCCACCTTCGCCTCCTTCGACACACGGCCGAGCAGGTCCAGGTTCATGTTGACCACGTGCAGCAGGTTGTTGAAGTCGTGCGCGATGCCGCCCGTCAGGCGGCCGATGGCTTCCATCTTCTGCACCTGCAGCAGGGCCGCCTGCGCGCGCTCGCGCTCGGCGATCTCGGCCATCAGCCGGTCGTTGGCGCTGGCCAGTTCATGCGTACGCGCGGTGATGCGTTCCTCCAGCTGCGCGTTGAGCCGTTCGACCTCGGCCCGCGCGTCCTCCAGCTGCTGCAGGTGCATGCGGGTGGCGTACTGGCGGCGACGCTGGCGCACGGCGGCGTCGGTGGCGCGCGCCAGCGTCTGCGTGTGCACCGGGCGCTCGAGCACGACGACGTTGCCCAGCGTCTGCATCATGCCCAGTGCCCGCATCGAACGGGCCTCGCGCGTGGCCAGCACGATGAAGGGAAAGTCGGACCAGCTCGGCTGCGCCGTGAGCCAGGCATGCAGCGGCTCTTCGGGCAGGCCCAGGAGGGCTTCTTCGGTCAGCAGCGCCGCCGCGGCGCCCTCCCCCATGCGGGCCAGCAGTTCGTCGTGCGATCCGCACACCAGGACGGTAAGCCCCATCTGCTCGATCACGCGCTGCACCACCAGGGCATCGCGCCCGCGCGGGGCGTGGACCAGGACGCGACGCTCCATGCCTCAGGCTTTCGCGTCGCCGGTCTGGCGCCTGTCGGCCTCGCCCATCAGCTCGACCTTGCCGTCGTACGAAGGCACGCCGCTGAGCACGCCGCGGAAGTCGGTCAACGCGGCGCCGACCTCGACCCCGTGCTCCTCGGTCAGCCGGAACTCGCGGATGGTGAGTTCATGGCGGCTGGTGCGGCTCTTGACCACCGACACCGCCTTGAGCAGCTGCCCGCGCGCCTCGAAAAAGCGGAACAGCACGATGGCATCCGAGAGATAACTCAGGTCCAGATCGCTGCGGCCCTCGCCGATGAGCCCATGCTGGCCCATGATGAGCACCGTCACGACGCCTTTCTGGTTGAGGTAGCTCAGCAACTCGTGCATCTGCAGCAGCAGGAACTTGGCGCCCGGCATGGCCTGCATGTAGGCATTGAGACTGTCGATGACCACCATGCCGACGCCGGCGTCCTCGACCGCGTCGCGCACCATGTTCGAGAACTGCCCCGGCGACATCTCGCCCGGGTCCAGAGGCAGCAGCTCCAGCTGCCCCGATGTGACGTAGCGCTCCAGCGGCAGGTTGAGCGCACGGCAGCGCAGCAGCAAAGTGCCGAGCCCTTCGTCGAAGATGTAGTACACGACGCGCTCGCCACGACGCAGCGCCGCCGTGACGGCGGAGGCGGCAGTGGTCGTCTTGCCCACGCCCGAAGGGCCGATGAACAGCGTGTTGCTGCCGCGGGAGAGACCGCCGCCGAGCAAGGCATCCAGCTCCGGCGTGCCGGTCGAGACGACCGACGACTCGAACTCGGTGCGATGCTCTGCCGCGATCAGGCGCGGATACACATCCAGGCCGCCGGTGTCCAGGCTGAGGTCATGCTCGCCGCCGCGGTAGCGCACACCGCGCATCTTGACCACACGCAGGTGCCGCCGCACCGGGCCGTAGTCGGCCATGGACTGGTCCAGCGCAACGACGCCGTGCGCGATGCTGTGCAGTTGCAGGTCGCCCTCGCCCTGGCCACCGCTCATGTCGTCCAGCATCAGCACGGTGCAGCCCTGCGTGGCGAAGAAGTGCTTGAGCGCGAGGATCTGGCGCCGGTAACGCAGCGGGTCCTGCGCAAGCAGGCGCATCTCCGACAGGCTGTCGAAGACCACGCGGTCGGGCTTCTGGCGCTGCACCGTCTCCATGACGGCGCGCGTGGTTTCGCCAAGTTCGACTTCGGAGGGATAGAGGATCGACTGCTCGGCGTCGGGCGACAGGCCTTCCTCGCTGACCAGCTCGAAGATCTCCAGGCCGTCCAGCGCCCAGCCATGCGAGTCGGCGACCAGCGCAAGCTCCTTGCGCGTCTCCGAGAGCGTGATGTACAGACCTGCCTCGCCCCGCGAGCGTCCCTCGATCAGGAACTGCATGCCCAGCGTCGTCTTGCCGGCGCCGGGCGAACCCTCGATGAGGTACAGGTGCCCGCGCGGCAAACCGCCCCCCAACACGTTGTCGAGCCCGGCGATGCCGGTGGTCGCACGCGGCTGGGGCCGTCGTGGCGCGGAAGAGGGGGGCATGGCTTCTCCTGACATCTCCTGAGGTCGGAAATTCTGGCGGTCGCGCGCAGCACGGCGTGTCGCCGAACGTCCTACAAACGCGTGGGCGGCGAGCGGCTAATGTCCGGTTCATGCTCGAAAAACTCCCCGAGGTGGTGGGTCATGTGCTGTCCGGCGTGCGCGCCGGGCTGGACGAGATCGCCTTCAACACGCTGGGCCTGCGCGCCGGCCATGGCACGCTGCAGCTGGCCAGCCTGGCCTTCGCCGACCACGCGCCGATCCCCGCGCGCTACACCGCCGATGGCGAAGGGCTGTCGCCGCCGCTCTCGTGGACCGGGGTGCCGACACAGGCGCGCTCGCTGGTGCTGATCGTGGAAGACGCCGACTCGCCCACGCCCAGCCCGCTGGTGCACGCGATCGCCGTCGACCTGCCACCCGGCGACGGCGCGCTGGCCGAGGGCGCGCTGGCCGAGGGCGACGGCACCGAGGGCCCCGAGGCGATGCACGTGGGACGCAACTCCTACCTCCAGACCGTCTGGCTGCCGCCGGACCCGCCGCCCGGCCACGGCGTGCACCGCTATGCCTTTCAGCTCTACGCGCTGGCCGAAGGCCCACCGTTCTCCGACAGCCCCGGGCGCGATGAGGTGCTGGACGCCGTTCGCGAACGCGCGCTGGCCAGCGGCCTGCTGATCGGCACTTACGAGCGGCCTGACGGAAAGATTCCCCTCGCGGGCGGCGCCCGGGCGGTCGCCGGCTAGCGCGTTCTGAATAAAAAGTGGCTGCAACGCCCGCCCGTCGGGCGTGAGCAGCTATCGAAAAGATAGCAATTCGCCGGATCAGCGCGGCGGATCGTCCGCCAGCGTCGACAGCGGCAGCCGCGAGACCTCGGCCAGCAGCGCCGCGAAGGCGCGCGCCGCGGCATCGAGCCACACTTGGCCCTGCTCGGCCGTGGCGGCGGCGGCGTTGCCGGCGGCCCCCGCGGGGTGGTAGTCCTGCATGGCCCAGCCCAGCTTGGCGCTGCGGCCGTTGCCGAGGATGGGGTAATCGCGCCCCCGTTGCTCCGAACTGGGCCGGAAGTTTGCCGCGGCATCGCTGCGCACCAGTTCCGGCGCGAGCGCCAGTATGAGGGCCGTCTCGGACTCGCCGGCATGCACGTCGAAGCGGTCCGTGGCCAGCGGACGGCCCGCGGCATCGACCAGCGGCAGGTGAAACCAGCTCACGCTGTAGACCAGCAGATCGTGCGATTCGCGCAGTTCGCGCGCGACGATGTCCATTGCCCCCACGTGGCCGCCGTGCGCGTTGAACAGCACCAGCTTGCGCAGCCCCGCGCGGGCGACGCCGGCACCGATCTCCTTCCACAGTCGCATCACGGTTTCGGACGAGAGCGTCAACGTGCCGGCAAAGCGCGCGTGCTCCGGGCTCAGCCCCACCGGCTGCGTCGGCAGGAAGAGCACCGGCAGTTCGGCCGGCAGCAGCGGCAGCGTGGCGCGCACGATGCCGTCGGCCAGCAGCGTGTCGACGCCCAGGGGCAGGTGCGGGCCGTGCTGCTCCGTCGCGCCCAGCGGCAGCACCGCCACCGTGGCGGCCGGATCGAGCGCGGCGAAGTCGCGCGTGCCGAGCTCGGCCCAGAAGCGGCGGACGGGAAGGGAAGGAGCGGCAGCGGCCATGACGCGATCTTAGGCCGCCGTGCCGGGCACGAAGGCCGCGCTCATGAAGAAGCCCCCGCGCCGTCGCCGGTGCGGGGGCCTGCGGGCGACCGTCGATCAGGACTGCGGCTGGGCTGCAGCGGACTCGCGTTCACGGGCCAGTTGACGCTCGGCACGCGCGATCGCGGCTTCGAGCACGGGAATGCTGCTGCTGGCGTCACCCTGGCGGCGTGCCTCGAGCCGGGCGAGTTCGCTGCCGCCGTCGCCGGCGAGTTCCTGCAGCCGCTCGGTGAGCTCGCGCCGGCGCCTGACAAGCGCCACGGTTTTGGTGCGGCCGGCGTCCTGCAGGCGTTCGCGGTAGTGGAGGTAGACGGCGCCGACCAGCGCCATGACGGCAGCGCCCATGGCAAGGACGCTCCAGAACGAGGAAAACATTCGAAAACTCCCTGGGCGTCGTCCGAGAAGATCCGTTCACCGCCCTGTAGCGCCAAAGTTTACATTTGTGACGCAACTTCGCCCGTGACCGGTTCCCACGCGGGGCGGCGCATTTGCGGCATTCCGTCACGGTCGAGGGTTCCGATGCCGCCCAGGCGCGCTTGTGCAGCACCCGCTGCCGCGAACCCCGCCCCGCGGTGCCCGGCGTGCGCGGCTCAACGCGCCCGTGCCACCCGCCAGACCGTGTTGCCAACGTCGTCGGCCACCAGCAGCGCGCCAGCCTTGTCCAGCGCCACGCCCACCGGCCGACCCTGCGCCTGCCCGTCGGCATTCAGGAAGCCGGTGAGGAAATCCACCGGCGCGCCGCTCGGCCGGCCCCCGATGAAAGGCACGAACACCACCTTGTAGCCCGAGGCCGGCTTGCGGTTCCAGGAGCCGTGCTCGCCGACGAACGCGCCGTTGGCGAATTCCGGCGGCATGCCGCGCGCGTTGGAGAACGCCAGGCCCAGCGGCGCGACGTGCGTGCCCAGGGCGTAGTCGGGCGCGATGGCCTTGGCGACCCGATCCGGACGCTGCGGCTGCACGCGCACGTCGACCACGCCGCCCCAATAGCTCCACGGCCAGCCGTAGAAGGCGCCGTCCTTGACCGAGGTGAGGTAGTCGGGCACCAGGTCGCTGCCGATCTCGTCGCGCTCGTTCACCACGGTCCACAGCACCTGGGTGTCGGGCTCCCAGCCCAGGCCATTGGGGTTGCGCAGGCCGGTGGCGAAGAGGCGCTTGGCGCCGGTCTTCGGGTCGACCTCCCAGACGGCCGCTCGGCCCTCCTCGGCGGGCAGGCCGTTCTCGCCCACGTTGCTGTTGGAGCCGACGGTGACGTACAGCTTGCTGCCGTCGCCGCTGGCGATGACGTTCTTGGTCCAGTGGTGGTTGATGCCGGCGGGCAGGTCGGTCACCTTCGCCGGCGCGCCGCCGGCCTGCGTCTGGCCCTCGGTGTAGGGCAGCTTGAGCAGCGCATCGGCATTGGCGACGAAGAGCTCGTTGCCCACCAGCGCCATGCCATGGGGCGAGGTCAGGCCACTGGCGAACACGGTGCGCACGTCGGCCACGCCGTCGCCGTTGGTGTCGCGCAGCAGGGTGATGCGGTCGGCGCTGGGCACGCCGGCGCCGGCTCGCTTCATCACCGCGTTCATGGCCTTGCGGCGGATGCGGTCCCACAGGCCCGGCGGCGTCTCGGCCCGGGCGGCGGGCTTGTTGCTCTCGGCCACCAGCACGTCGCCATTGGGCAGAGCGTAGACCCAGCGCGGGTGGTCCAGCCCGCGGGCCAGCGCCGTGACCTTGAAGCCCGGGGGCGCCGTGGGGCCGGCGGTGTCGGTCCAGCCGACCGCCTTGGCGATGTGGACAGTCGGGATCAGCGTCTTGTTGGGGGGCGGCAGCTGCGGGTTGGGACCGGTGCCGGCCTCAAAGGGCAGCCGCGCGGTCTCGCCGCAGCCGGCGAGCAGCAGGCCCGCGCCGAGCGCGAGCGCGAGGGCAGGAGCGCGAAGCCAGGATCGGGGAACGGGGGTGGCAGGGTGCATGGGCGGGGTCTCCGGACGGATGCGAGCGCAGCCGCGATCATCCTGCGCCGCAGCGGGTTGTCCTGTCGTCCTCCGACCCGTCGGGCCGTGCGCGACTACCATGCCGGCTGGCTTCCTCTCCTCGGCCCACGATGACGCTCGACCTGTTCCGCACCGATGCCTACCTGCGCGACTGCGAGGCGCGCGTTCTGCGCGTCGATGCCGACGGCGTGGTGCTGGACCGCACCGTTTTCTACCCGCTGGGCGGCGGACAGGCGGGCGACGCGGGCGTGCTGCGGCTGGCCGATGGCACCGAACTCGCGATCGCCGACACCCGCAAGGGCAAGGACGCCGAGGGCCGACCCACCGCCGACATCGTCCATGTGCCGGCGCCGGGCCAGGAGGCGCTGCTCGGGCGACTGGCCGCGGGCGACGCCGTCACCGCGCAGATCGACTGGGAGCGCCGCCACCGGCTGATGCGCTTCCACACCGCCACCCACCTGCTGTGCCACCTGGTCGCGCAGCCCGTGAATGGCTGCTCGATCACGCCCGACTACGCGCGGCTCGATTTCCACATGACCGACCCGCTGGACAAGGACCTGCTCACGCAGGGGCTGGCACGCCTGGTCGGCGAGGCGCATGCGCTGGACGTGGGCGCCATCACCGATGCCGAACTCGACGCCAACCCGGCGCTGGTCAAGAGCATGAGCGTGCAGCCGCCGCGCGGCAGCGGCACCGTGCGCACCATCCGCATCGGCGATGGCGAGTCGCCCATCGACCTGCAGCCCTGCGGCGGCACGCACGTGGCCAACACGCAGGAGATCGGCGCAGTGCTGGTGACCAAGATCGAGAAGAAGAGCGCGACCACCCGGAGGGTGGTCCTGGGGTGGGCATCCTGAGCCCCACCGGAACTTTGCGCCCCGCCCCTGCTCCGACCCGCCGCATGCGCCCCCGCACCTCGTCCCTGACCGCCTGGCTGGCCGCTCCTTTTTTGATAGCTGCTGCCGCAGCATCCATGCCGGCTGCAGCCCAATTGGGCTCACAAAGCGCGTCGGGCAGCGCGATCGTCACGACCCCGCACGTGCGGGCCGAACTGCTGGCCCAGGCGCCGCAGGGCCTGACGCCGGGCGCCACCGTGTGGCTGGGGCTGCAGATCGCCCACCAGCCCGAGTGGCACACCTACTGGAAGAACGCCGGCGACTCGGGCCTGCCGACCGAGTTCCGCTGGACGCTGCCGGCCGGACTGGTGGCGGGCGACATCGACTGGCCGACGCCGCACAAGATCCCGATCGGCAACCTGACCAACTATGGCTACGAGAACACCGTCCTGCTGCCCGTGCCGGTGCAGGTGGCCGAGAACTTCAAGCCGCCGGTGCCGCTGGCCGGCGCGGCCACCGTGCCGGTCAAGCTGTCCGCATCGTGGCTGGTCTGCCGCAAGGAATGCATCCCCGAAGAGGGCGAGTTCACGCTGCAGTTGCCGGCGCAGGGCTCCACGGCGATGCATGCCGGCGAGTTCGACCGCGCCCTCGCCGGGCGGCCCGCGGCATTGGGCCCGGGCGGTTCGGCCTCGCTCACGGTCGAAGGCCAGCAGCTGCAGGTGCGCGTGGCCGGCCTGCCCGCAGCCGCCGTCGGCAAGACGCTGGCCTTCTTTCCCGAAACCGGCGAGGTGATCCGCAACGGCGCCGTGTCGGGCCAGGACTGGACGCAGCGCTGGGCCGATGGCGTGTGGACCGCCACGCTGCCGCTGGCCGAGCAGCGTGCCGCCAGCCCGACAGCGATGCCGATCGTGCTGGCGCTGGACGGCGACGACCGCCGCGCGGCCGAAGCCGAAGGCCGTTCGGTGGGCTGGCGTGCCGAGGCGCCGGTCTCGGGCACCTGGCCGAATACGGCCCCGCGCGCGACCGTGTCGCCCGAACTGCAGGCCGCGCTGGACAGCAACGCCGCCGCGACCGCGGCACCGGCGCAGGTGACGAGCGCCACCTTCTGGGCCGCCCTGCTGGGTGCGCTGGTGGGTGGCCTGCTGCTTAACCTCATGCCCTGCGTGTTCCCGGTGCTGGCGATCAAGGTGCTGGGTTTCGCGCGGCAGGGCGACGACTGCCAGGGCCACCGCAGCGCGGCGCTGGCGTACACGGCCGGCGTGCTGGTGTCCTTCCTCGCGCTCGGCGGGGCCATGCTGGCCTTGCGGGCCATGGGCGCCCAACTGGGCTGGGGCTTCCAGCTGCAGTCACCGGTGGTCGTCGCCGTGCTGGCGGCGCTGTTCACCGCCATCGGCCTGAACCTCGCTGGCATGTTCGAGGTCCGCATGCTCGCGCCGGCCTCGGTGTGCTCGGCCCAGGTCAAGCACCCGATCGCCAACGACTTCCTCTCGGGCGTGCTGGCGGTGGTCGTCGCGTCACCCTGCACGGCGCCCTTCATGGGTGCCTCGATGGGCCTGGCGATCGGCCTGCCGGCCGCGCAGGCCCTGCTGCTCTTCGCGGCGCTGGGTTTCGGGCTGGCGCTGCCCTACCTGGTGGCCGGCTTCGTGCCCGCCGTGGCGCGCCTTCTGCCGAAACCCGGACCGTGGATGGACACGCTGCGCCGGGTCATGGCCTTCCCGATGTTCGCCGTCGTGGCCTGGCTGGTGTGGGTGCTGGGCCAGCAGAGCGGCATCGACGGCGCGGCCGCGCTGCTGGGCCTGCTGGTGGCGGGCGCAGCCGTCGTGTGGGCCTTCACGCTGCGCGGGCGCACGCGCGTCGTGCTGGCGGCGCTGTCGCTGGCCGGCTTTGCCGCGCTGATCGCCATCCTCGGGCCGAACGTGGTGCAGCAGCCAGCCGCGTCGGCGGTGGCGGCGCAGGCCGGCGAGCGCTGGCAGCCCTGGTCGACCGAACGTGTGGCGCAACTGCATGGCCAGGGCCGGCCGGTGTTCATCGACTTCACCGCCGCCTGGTGCGTGACCTGCCAGGTCAACAAGCGCACCACGCTCACCGACAGCGCGGTGCTGGCCGATTTCGACCGTCGCAACGTGGCGCTGCTGCGCGCCGACTGGACGCGGCGAGACCCTGCCATCACCGCCGCTCTGGGCGCACTGGGCCGCAGCGGCGTGCCGCTGTATGTGCTGGCCGCGCCCGGCAAGCCCCCGGTGGTGCTAAGCGAGTTGCTGTCGCCCGGGGATGTGAAGACGGCGCTGGCCGGGCTCTGAGCCCCGGCCGCGCGCGGCGATGGCCTGCCAAGACCCCGCCTCGATACGGGTTGTCGCAAGGGCTTCAACAAAGCGTTCTAAGCTGTGGCCGTTGCTCGAATTTCAACGGAGCCAACGCTCGGCGCCACCGCCCCTCGAGGGCGACACCGGGCACGCTCTTCCAGCCACAGGAGCTCCAGCCACCATGTCGACCGAGACGTCGTCGTCCAACGCCGGTGCGCGATCGCTGCGCGCCGCCCAGAACAACGTGCGGGCCGCGCGCGCCGCACTGTCCCGCGCATCGCGCCGCGCCGTGATGGCCACCGCCATGGCGCTGGGTGCCAGCCTGCTGATGAGCGCGCCCACCCATGCGGCCCCGTCCGTCGGCCAGCCCGCACCCGACTTCGTCGCCGTCGACACCGGCGGCGCACGCCACAAGCTGTCCGACTTCGCCGGCAAGTACGTGGTGCTCGAGTGGACCAATCCCGGCTGCCCCTTCGTGCGCAAGCACTACGGCAGCGGCAACATGCCCGCGACCCAGAAGGCCGCCACCGCCAGGGGCGTGGTCTGGCTGGCCGTGAACTCGACCGAGCGTGCCGCGAGCGACTACCTGGCGCCCGACAAGCTGTCGGCGTGGATGAAGGAGCATTCGGCCGCCGCCACCGCGGTGCTGATGGACGAGGATGGCGTCATCGGTCAGGCCTACGGCGCACGCACCACGCCGCACATCTTCATCATCGATCCCAAGGGCATGCTGGTGTATGCCGGCGGCATCGACAGCATCGCCTCCGCGCGCCCCGACGACATCAAGCAGGCGACCAACTACGTGAACCAGGCGCTGGGCGAGGCCTTCGGCGGCAAGCCGATCTCGGCGGCGAGCACGCGGGCCTACGGGTGTTCGATCAAGTACAAGACCTGACGCAAGACCCTTCGCATCGAAGGACCTGACTTCTCGGTCAGGTCGGGGGCAGGTCCCGTCCCTACCATCCGCCGCTCTTGTGTGATGCGGATGAGGAGACAGGTCGATGCACACCCCCGCCAGCCATTCATCTTCGAAGTTCGCCACCGTGCTGCGCGTCACGGGGGGCAACTTCATGGAGATGTTCGATTTCTTTCTGTTCGGCTTCTACGCCACGCAGATCTCGAGAGCCTTCTTCCCGGCCGGCAACGAGTTCGCCTCGCTCATGCTGACCTTCATGACCTTCGGCGCCGGGTTCCTGATGCGCCCGCTGGGAGCCATCTTCCTGGGGGCGTACGTCGACCGCGTCGGCCGCCGCAAGGGATTGATCGTCACGCTGGCGCTGATGGCCGCGGGCACGCTGCTGATCGCCTGCGTGCCCTCGTATGCGACCATCGGCGCGCTGGCGCCCTTCCTGGTGCTCGTTGGGCGGCTGCTGCAGGGCTTCTCGGCCGGCGTCGAGCTCGGCGGGGTGTCGGTCTACCTGTCCGAAATGGCGACGCCGGGACACAAGGGCTTCTATGTGAGCTGGCAGTCCGCGAGCCAGCAGGTGGCGATCATCGCCGCCGCGGCGCTCGGCTACTGGCTCAACGTGACTTTCACACCGCAGGAGATCGGCGACTTCTACTGGCGCGTGCCCTTCTTCGTGGGCTGCCTGATCGTGCCGGTGTTGTTCGTGATCCGCCGGTCGCTGCAGGAGACCGAAGAATTCATGGCGCGCAAGCACCGGCCGGATGCGCGCGAGATCTTCCAGTCGATGTTGAGCAACTGGGGCTTGGTCATCGCCGGCATGCTGCTGGTGTCGATGACCACCGTGTCCTTCTACCTGATCACGGTCTACACGCCCACATTCGGCAAGGCGGTGCTGCACCTGAGCACAACGGACGCACTGATCGTCACCCTGTGCGTGGCCATCTCCAACTTCATCTGGCTGCCGATCATGGGGTCCTTGTCGGACCGCGTCGGGCGCAAGCCGCTGCTGGTGGCGTTCACCGTGCTGACGATCTTCACCGCCTATCCGGCCATGAAGTGGCTGGTGGCGGCGCCGAGCTTCGCGCACATGCTCGAGGTGGAGCTGTGGCTGTCCTTCCTCTATGCCAGCTACAACGGCGCGATGGTCGTCGCACTGACCGAGGTGATGCCCGTGAGCGTGCGCACCGCCGGCTTCTCGCTGGCCTACAGCCTGGCAACGGCCCTGTTCGGCGGCTTCACGCCGGCGGTCGCCACCGGACTCATCGAGATGACGGGCGACAAGGCCGCTCCCGGCCTGTGGATGACCCTGGCGGCGGTGTTCGGGCTCATCGCGACGCTGACGCTGTACCGGCGCCAGCGGCAGATGGCCGCACCCGAGGCCGTGCGCGTACCGGCTGCCTGACACGCGCGCGCGGCGGCCGGCGCAGCCCGCGCGTCGACGCCATTGCCGGCGGCATGGGGCGCGGACGGCGACAATCGCCGGATGCCTTTCGCCCCCCTGAAGAACGACACCTTCCTGCGCGCCTGCTGGCGCGAAGCCACCGACCACACGCCCATCTGGCTCATGCGCCAGGCCGGGCGCTACCTGCCGGAATACGTGGCCACGCGCGCCAAGGCGGGCAGCTTCATGGGGCTGGCGACGAACGTGGACTTCGCGACCGAGGTCACGCTGCAGCCGCTGGCGCGCTACCCGCTGGACGCGGCGATCCTGTTATCCGACATCCTCACGGTGCCGGACGCGATGGGCCTGGGCCTGTCCTTCGAGGCCGGTGAGGGGCCGCGTTTCGCGCGCCCGGTACGCGACGAGGCGGCGGTCGGCGCTCTCGAGGTGCCCGCCATGGAAAAGCTGCGCTATGTGTTCGATGCCGTGGCCTCGATCCGCCGTGCGCTCGACGGCCGCGTGCCGCTCATCGGCTTCTCGGGCAGCCCCTGGACGCTGGCCTGCTACATGGTGGAGGGCGCGGGGTCGAGCGACTACCGCCTCGTCAAATCGATGCTCTACGGCCGGCCCGACCTGATGCACCGGCTGCTGGCCGTCAACGCCGACGCGGTGGCGGCGTACCTCAACGCACAGATCGACGCCGGCGCGCAGGCCGTGATGGTCTTCGACAGCTGGGGCGGCGTGCTGGCCGACGGCGCGTTCCAGGAATTCAGTTTGGCCTACACGTCCCGCGTGCTGCGCCAGCTCAAGCGCGACGGGGCCGACGGCCAGCCGGTGCCGCGCATCGTCTTCACCAAGGGCGGCGCACTCTGGCTGGATGCGATGCGCACGCTCGAGTGCGAGGTGCTGGGCCTGGACTGGACCGCCAACCTCGGCGCGGCACGCGCGCGGGTGGGCGAAGGCCCTTCGGCCAAGGCGCTTCAGGGCAACATCGATCCCAACGTGCTGTTCGCGCCGCCGGCACGCATCGAGGCCGAGGCGGCGAAGGTGCTCGACAGCTTCGGCCGCCCGCACACCGACCCGGCCACGCGCGGCGCGACGCACATCTTCAACCTTGGCCACGGCATCAGCCAGTTCACGCCGCCCGAGCATGTGGGCGCGCTGGTGGATGCCGTGCACCGCCACTCCCGCGCGCTGCGGGCTGCCGCATGAGTCGCTGCTCACCTACGTGACGATTTGTAAGACCGATTGGCTTCCTTACGCGTTTGTCAAGACCTGCGGCCACGTCCCGATTGACTTATGCACAAAACACGTGCTGCGGTGCGCAAAAAGATCCGAGCGCTGCGCTCCCGTGCTACCAAAGCGATAGCGGCCGCAAGTCGTTGATTTCAAAGGATTTTGCGTTTTGCCCTTTTTGCGGGCAAATCAGTGGAAGCCTTGATTTGCGGGCCTTCCGCGTGCTTCGAGGGGCGATATCAACAAAGTTATCCACAGTATCTCTGGATGGACTCCAAAGCGCTGTGAAATCAACGACTTAGCCCTTCTTGCTCCAGCGCACTTCAAGAATGATTCGCAAGCCTTGCCCCGCATGACCGCCGCCTTGGCTTTCCGTGTCGACGTGGCCGTACAGACCCCGGCCCACAGCCAGGTCGGCGACCTGCTCAGCTATGCCTCCCCCGACGCGCTGCCCCCCGGCAGGCTGGTGCGCGTGCCGCTGGGCCGGCGCGAGGTGCTGGGCGTCGTGTGGGCCTGTGCGCCGGCGGTCGCGGGCGCGGACGAGGACGGCGTGGTCCTCAGGCCGGTCGCCGCCGCGCTCGACGCGCTGGCTCCGCTGCCCGAGGCCTGGCGCGACCTGGTGGCCTTTGCAGCGCGCTACTACCAGCGCTCGGTCGGCGAAGTGGCGCTGGCCGCCTTGCCGCCGCAACTGCGAGGACTCGACGTCGACCAGTTGGCGCGGCGGCTCAAGCGTCAGGCGCGCGGGAGCACCCGTACGGGGCAGCCTGACGGAGCGGATGCGCCGCCGCCCACCGCCGAACAGCAGGCCGCGCTGGATGCACTGGCTGCCGGCCCCGGTCCTTTCCTGCTCTTCGGCAGTACGGGCAGCGGCAAGACCGAGGTCTACCTGCGCGCCGTCGAGGCGCGCCTGGCGAGCGATCCGCAGGCCCAGGCGCTGGTGATGGTGCCCGAGATCAACCTCACGCCGCAGCTGGAGGCGCGCTTCACCGCCCGCTTCGCGCCGCGCTTCGGCGCCGGCGCGGTGGTGTCGATGCACAGCGGCATGACGCCGCCGCAGCGCCTGGCGAGCTGGCTGGCGGCCCACAGCGGCCAGGCGCGCATCGTGCTGGGCACGCGCATGGCGGTGTTCGCCTCGCTGCCGCGGCTGGCGCTGGTGGTGGTCGACGAGGAGCACGATCCGAGCTACAAGCAGCAGGAAGGCGCCCGCTACTCGGCGCGCGACCTGGCGGTGTGGCGGGCGCGGCGCGAAGGCGCGCAGGTGCTGCTGGGTTCGGCCACGCCATCGCTCGAGAGCTGGTACCAGAGCCGGCCGCCGACGCCCGACGACACGGGTGGCCGCTATCAGCGCCTGGCGATGCCCTCGCGCGTGGGCGAAAGCGCACTGCCCAAGGTGCGGCTGGTCGACATGAACCTTCAGCCGCCGAAGACGGTGCTGTCGTCGGCACTGCTCGACGCGCTCGGCCAGCGCGTGGGACGCGGCGAGCAGAGCATGGTCTTCCTCAACCGGCGCGGCTACGCGCCGGTGCTGGCCTGCGGCGACTGCGACTGGAAGAGCGAGTGCCCCCACTGCAGCGCCTACCGCGTGTTCCACAAGATCGACCGCACGCTGCGCTGCCACCACTGCGGCTTCACCGAGCGGGTTCCGCGCGCCTGCCCGTCCTGCGGCAACCCCGACATCGCGCCGGTGGGGCGCGGCACCGAGCGGCTGGAGGAACAGCTCGCGCAACTGCTCGCACCGGTGACCCGGCCGGATGGTGGCCCGGTGCGCATCGCGCGCATCGACGCCGACAGCACGCGGCACGAGGGCGCGCTGGAGCAGCAGTTGGCGCAGGTGCACGGCGGCGAGGTCGACGTGCTGGTGGGCACGCAGATGATCGCCAAGGGACACGACTTCCGCCGCATCACGCTGGTGGCGGCGGTGAACCCCGACGGGGCGCTGTTCTCCAGCGACTTCCGCGCGCCGGAGCGCCTGTTCAGCCTGCTCATGCAGTCGGCCGGACGTGCCGGCCGCGACGGCGCCTGGCTGCAGGCGCAGGGCAGCACGGCCGAGATGTGGATCCAGACCCACCACCCGCAGCATCCGCTCTTCGCAGCGCTGCGCCGGCACGACTACGCCAGCTTCGCGCAGCAGCAGCTCGAGGAGCGCCGCATGGCCGCCATGCCGCCCTTCGCCTTCCAGGCGCTGCTGCGGGCCGACGCCCGCACGCAGGAGGCAGCGCAGGCCTTCCTGCAGGCCGCGGGCGCGGCCGCGGATGCATTGCCCGATGCCGACGCCGTCATGCGCTACCCCCCGGTGCCGCTGGCGATCCAGCGCGTGGCGAACGTGGAAAGGGCGCAGATGCTGGTCGAGAGCAGCTCGCGTGCCGCACTGCAGCGCTTGCTGGCAGCCTGGAAGCCGATTCTGCACGGGCTGCGTCGCACGCCCGAGGGCAAGGGTGTGATCCGCTGGCTGGTCGACGTGGACCCGCAGGCGATCTGAGCCGCGGGGCCGGGGGCGGAAAGCCGGCTCAGCCCAGCGCGATGGGCTGCTTGGCCATCTGCACGTACTGCAGCGAACCGCGTCGGCGACGCGCAGCACGGCGTGCACGCCATGCCGCCCACAGCGCAGCAGCGACCAGTGCAGCCAGCACCGCCGTGCCCGTCAGCCCGCCGGCGCCGGCGCGCCACAACAGTGCGCCCGCCACCCCCACGGCGCACCAGAGAACGAGATGGATCAGCGCAGCCATCGAAGCCTCCAGAACAAACCCGTCGCAGCTCCCCTGGGCGGAGGACGGCGACGCACGAAGTAACACTATCCCTCTATTGCGGACAGTGAACGGTAGGAAATACGCTCAACAATGGTCTGCGCCCCCGTGGGCGACAAGCTGGAGGTCGGCCGTGGTCAAGACGATGGTGGTGTGGGGACTGTGCGTCGCAGGCATCGCTGCGATGCCCGCGCAGGCGGCCGATCTGGAGGTCGAGGGCGCGCGGCTGCACGTGACCGGCACCCTCAACGGCGACAGTTCCGCCGCTTTCGCCGAGCAGCTGGCCGGCGGCCAGGTGCGCACCGTCGTCTTCGAGGATTCGACCGGTGGCTCCTTCGACGTGGCCGAAGGCTACGCCCAGGCCATCCGCCGCGCGGGCGCGAGTACCGAGGTGCGCGGCATGTGCCATGACGCCTGCGCGTACGCCTTCCTTGCGGGCAAGGAACATCGCTTCGGCCGCGGCCTGCACGTCAACAGCCTGCTGGTGCCGCTGCGCACCCGCACCACGGCCGCCGACATCGAGAAGACGCTGGTCGAGTTTCGCACCCCGCCCGCCGTGCCGGCCGCCGGCAGCCCCACCCCGCCGGCGCGCGAGCCCTGGCTGCCCGCGCAGGGCCTGCTCTTCACCGCCACACCCACGCTCTTCGGCCGCATCTACAACAGCTACTGGTGCGACGGCACGCAGGGCCGCGATCCGTCGAAGTGCGCCCTGCTCAGCGACGCCGATCCGTACAAGCTGGGCGTACTGACTCCATGAACATGATGGGCATCAAATCGGGCTGAAAAGCCCGTCGTGTGGGCGCGAGCAGCTATGAAAACAATAGCAATCGACGGCGATCGGTCATTCAGCGCACCCAGCCGACGGCGAGCGGAAAGCTGAAGAAGGCCGCCACCGTGGTCCACAGGATGATGCGGGCGATGCGCCCGTTGTCGGCGCCGTAGCGCTCGGCCAGCATCGATACATTGCTCGCGCTCGACAGCGCGGCCACCAGCACCAGCGCCGCCATGGCCGGCGCCGACAGTGGCAGGCCCGCCGCCCGCACGGCCCAGCACAGGCCCGCCACCAGCAGCGGGTGCAGCAGCAGCTTGACGGCCACCACCGGCAGGACGTCGTGCGCCGCCGCCCGGTACGAGGGCCGCGCCCCGCCAGCCCGCACCAGCAGCGCCGAGCGCGCCAGCACCGCGCCGATGGTGAAGAGCGCCGCCGGCGAGGCGGCCTCGGCCAGCATGGCCACGGTCTTGTCGATCGGCCCGGGCAGGCGCCACTGCAGCGCCGAAGCCAGCGCACCCAGCAGGATCGACCACGGCATCGGGTTGCGCAGGATGCCCGCCAGCGCTTTGCGCACCGCCTGGGCGGCGGCGCGCTCGCCGTCCGCGCCGGTGCCGGCGTCCAGGCGCGACAGCGCGATGCACAGGGAGGAGGTGACCACCATGTCGAAGGCGATGGTGATGATCACCGGCCCTGCGGCGGAAGGGCCGAGGATGGCCGCGAGAAGCGGCACGCCCATGAAGCCGGTGTTCGGGAAGGCCGCCACCAGCGCGCCGAAAGCCGCATCGTTCCAGCCCAGCCCGCCGCGCCGCGCCAGCCACACCGCCAGGCCGACGACGATGAAGGCCGCCACGCCCCACACCAGCGCCACGCTGCCGTCGAGCAGCTGCGCGATCGGCGTGTTGGCGCCGAAGCGGTACAGCATGCAGGGCAGCGCGAAGTACAGGACGAAGCTGTTGAGGCCCGGGATCGCCTCCAGCGGCAGGATGCGCCCGCGTGCCGCGGCATAGCCGGCCGCGATCAGCGCGAAGAAGGGAAAGGTGACGAGGAAGATGGCGAGCACGGCGCGGGCGATTGTGCCCGGCGCGCCCGAACTGCCCTGCCGTTCGGGCTGGAGCTGTCGACAGCTTGCGCGACGCTTCGACAGGCTCAGCGCGAACGGATTCGGGGCCAGCCGCACGGGCTCCTTTCAACACAAAAAAGGCCTGCAGCGCCCGTCCCACCTGCGCCATCAGCTATGAAATCAGGAGCAAACGATCCCGAGAAGCGGCTGCCCTGCCAGCGCCGCACGCCCCACCCCGCATCGCGGAAAGCGCCTTCCGTATGATTCGGCGCTTCGCCTTTCGCGGCCCGCGCCGCCCGGCCCCTCGCGCCGCCCGCCCACGCTCCCGCCCCCCATGTCCGGTCTCAACCTCGCCCAGCAGGACGCCGTCAACTATCTGCACGGCCCCTGCCTCGTGCTCGCGGGCGCGGGCTCGGGCAAGACGCGCGTCATCACGCACAAGATCGCGCGCCTCATCCAGGCGGGGCTGGAGCCGAAACGCATCGCGGCCATCACCTTCACGAACAAGGCCGCGGCCGAAATGCGCGAGCGGGCCAAGGGCCTGATCGGCCGCGACGCCAGGCACGTGATCGTGTGCACCTTCCACGCGCTGGGCGTGCGCATGATGCGCGAGGACGGCGGCGTGCTCGGCCTCAAGCCCCAGTTCAGCATCCTCGATGCCGACGACGTGACCAAGATCCTGAAGGACGCGGGCGGCACCACCGACGCGGCCACGGCCCGCACCTGGCAGTGGACGATCAGCAAGTGGAAGAACATGGGGCTGAACGCCGCCGAGGCCGAGGCGCAGGCGCAGGACGACAACGAGCGCGTGACCGCCCGCATCATGGCGCGCTACGAAGAGCGCCTGGTGGCCTACCAGAGCGTGGACTTCGACGACCTGATCGGCATGCCGCTGGCGCTGCTGCAGAAGCACCCCGAGGTGCGCGAGAAGTGGCAGAAGCAGCTGGGCCACATCCTGGTGGACGAGTACCAGGACACCAACGCCACGCAGTACGAGGTGCTCAAGGCGCTGGCCGGCACGCGCGGCAGCTTCACCGCGGTGGGCGACGACGACCAGTCCATCTACGGCTGGCGCGGCGCGACGCTGGACAACCTCAAGAAGCTGCCCATCGACTACCCGCAGCTGAAGGTCATCAAGCTGGAGCAGAACTACCGCTCCACCAGCGCCATCCTGCGCGCGGCCAACAACGTGATCGGGCCGAACCCCAAGCTCTTTCCGAAGACGCTGTTCAGCGAGCTGGGCGAGGGCGAACCGGTGCGCGTGGTCGACTGCGACAACGAGCAGCACGAGGCCGAACGCGCGGTGGCCCGCATCCTCGGCCTGCGCGAGACCTCGCAGCACAAGGAATGGCGCGACTTCGCCATCCTCTACCGCGCCAACCACCAGGCCCGCGTGTTCGAGCAGGCGCTGCGCCGGGCGCAGATTCCGTACAAGGTCTCGGGCGGCCAGAGCTTCTTCGACCGCGCCGAGATCAAGGACCTGTGTGGCTGGTTCCGCCTGTGGGTCAACAACGACGACGACCCGGCCTTCCTGCGCGCCGTGACCACGCCCAAGCGCGGCATCGGCCACACCACGCTGCAGCAGCTGGGCGTGTTCGCCACCCAATACAAGCAGAGCCTGTTCGAGGCGCTGTTCTCCAACTCGCTGCCCAGTGCCGTCGGCAAGCGCGGCATCGAGGGGCTGCACGAGTTCGGCCGCTACATCAACGACCTCGAATACCGCGCACGCCACACCCAGGGCGCCGAGGACGCGCGCGCCTTCCTCGATACCTGGCTCAAGGAAATCGGCTACGAACAGCACCTCTACGACGGCGAGGACAGCGAGCAGGCCGCGGCCGCGCGCTGGACCAACGTGATGGAGTTCTGCGACTGGATGGCGCAGCGCTGCGGCGGCAAGATCGCCGACGCGAGCGGCGCCGACGCGGTGGGCGAAGAGCCCAAGAGCCTGCTGGAGGTGGCGCAGACGATCTCGCTGCTCTCCACCATCAGCGAGCGCGAGCAGGATCAGAACGTGCTCACGCTCTCGACGCTGCACGCCTCCAAGGGCCTGGAGTGGCCGCATGTGCTGCTGATCGGCGTGAACGAGGGGCTGCTGCCCTTCAAGCTCGACGACGACGAGGGCCGGCAGGAAAAGGTCAACGAAAGCGTGGTCGAACGGCTGCAGGAGGAGCGCCGCCTCATGTACGTGGGCATCACCCGCGCGCAGCGCAGCCTGGCCGTGAGCTGGACCAAGCGGCGCAAGAAGGGCCGCGAGATGGTGCAGGCGCTGCCCAGCCGCTTCATCGCCGAGATGGCGCTGGACAAGGCCACCGCCAGGGAGGACCCGCGCGCCAAGCTCAAGGCCCTGCGCGAGGAGTTCGCGCGCAAGGCGCAGGCCAGCGCCGCCGCCGCCGCCGCAGCCGCAGCCGCCGGCACGCCATGAAGACACTTGTCGCTACATTTTTGATAGCTGCTTGCGCAGGCTGCGCGGGCGTTGCGGGCCAAAATGGCATGCAAGCCGATAGGGGCGCTGCGCCTACGCACACGAGCGCCGACTGCGCACGCGGCCGCTCGGCCCAGCCGGTGGACACTCTCTACGGGCGCTGGCGGGTGCGCATCGACGGCCAGCCCGACGCCACGGCGGAACTGGGCCCGCATCCTGAGTACGCGGGCGTGCGCGGTCGACTGACCCGCCTCGCCGGCGTGGCCCAGCTCGCGGGCGACATCGACGACGAGGGCACGCTCGCCCTCGACGAATCGGAGGACGGCCGTTCGATCAGCGCCACATGGACGCTGGCGGTGCAGCCCGACTCCTGCGGCAAGGAGTTCAAAGGAACATGGCAACACGCAGGCGACGAGGCCCAACGGCCCGTCGTGATGACCCGAATTTCGCCGGCGCCCTGATGGGGTGCCTTTCTTCTTCTTTGCAGCCCTGGACCCTGGCCGCCGCGGCGGCCCTGTGCGCCGCCGGTGCGCAGGCGCAGACCGCGCCTTCGGGCGAGCCCGCCAGCCCGCTGGCCGATGCGCAGCTCACCTGGCAGCAGTGCACGCGGCTGGGCGCCGACAAGGACGCGCGCCTGGCCTGCTTCGACCGCTGGGCGCAGCAGCAGACACTGCCTGCGGCCGCCGTGCCGGCCGCACCTGCGGCACTGGCCGGCGCACAGCCGCAGGGCGCCCCCGCGGCGAGCCAGCCGGTCGATGCGAACGTGCCTGCGACGCGCGTGGTGACGGTGGACGACGAAGGCTGCCGCAACCGCCAGTACTCCACCCTCTCGCGCTTCTGGGAACTGGAGAACGGCACCGATTGCGGCACCTTCACCTTCCGCGGCTATCGGCCGCTGAACCTGTCCGTGTCGGCTGCCAACCGCAAGCCCGAGACGCCGACCTCGCCGTCGCCCGGCCACACCGCCGAGCCGGTGAACTACCAGGCCAACGAGATGCGCATCGGCCTGTCGGTGCGGACCAAGCTGGCGCAGGGCATGCTGACGCAAGGCGACCCGGTGAAGAAGGATTCGCTGTGGTTCGCGTACTCGCAGCAGTCGACCTGGCAGCTCTTCAACGGCGACATCTCGCGGCCCTTCCGCACCACGGACCACGAGCCGGAACTGATGTACGTCTACCCCACCGACGTGAAGCTGCCGGGCGGCTGGCGCTGGCGTTACGCGGGTCTGGGCATCGTGCACCAGTCGAACGGGCAGAGCCTGCCGCTGTCGCGCAGCTGGAACCGCGTGTACCTGATGGGCGGCATGGAGCTGGACAACCAGTTCGCCATCACCGCCAAGATCTGGAAGCGCATCCACGAGAGCGCGGCCGACGACGACAACCCCGACATCACCAACTACCTCGGCCACAGCGAGATCACCGGCAGCTGGTTCGTGAACAAGGACAACACGCTGGCGGCCACTGTGCGCGGTGCCATCGGCGGCACCGGCCGCGGGTCGGTGAAGCTGGAGTGGATGCGCGCCATCGGCGATCCGGCCAAGAGCAACCTGCGCTTTCACACGCAGCTCTTCCACGGGTATGGCGACACGCTGGTCGACTACAACCGCAAGCGCACGGTGTTCAGCGTGGGGGTGAGTCTGGTGGACTTCTGAGCCTGCAGGCACGCGGGTCATGGCCCGCGTGAATCTGCCAGATGAAGCCAAGAGAAAAGGCCCTTGATCCGGCGACGAATCAAGGGCCTTGCTGTTTGGTGGCCTGGGGCGGAATCGAAAGAATCGCTGCAGCCCCCCATCCATGCACCTTCCGCGAGGTTACAAATTTTTCAGGGTACGGGCCGGGGTACGGTTTTGGAAAACAACGGAAATGATCCGTGGTTCATTCCAAAATCACCATTTACTGGGCCATTTCAATGAGCCGGCCAAAGCTTTGACGTCGATGAGCGGGGCGATGCCTGCAGTGATTGTGCCCGACTTACGCCCTACCCGGGAATAACCGCGCGTGTCTTAGCAGGACGCCCACCCTTAGCCCCGTTGCGACGCGCCGCTTCCGACTTGTGGGGAGAGCGGACTCGACCACGCGCTGCAGCCACCGTCCGTCTGGCTATGTCGATCGGGATCAAGCGCGCCACCAAGCCGGGAATGCCGACTGCAGCCGCCTCGTCGCCATCGCCGAACACCAGGCCATCCCCTCCAGGGGTCACGTAGGGCTGCGCGAGGGCTGCGCGTGCAACTCCTTTCAAGGCGGGCACGCCCTTCGGATCGATACGCAGCACCAGCCCATTGCTGTACACCAACTCCAGCATGCGGGCCACGTAGCGCGCGGATACGGCGTGAGGCTCTTCCAGCGCCTCGCGACCACGCACCAGCGCCTGTTCGTAGTCCTCGCGAGAAATTCTGGCCGCCATGTTCACACCTCCTTCAGCAATTCCATCGTCGTCGATGAACCCCAGTTCACCATGACCTGCACGCCCTGGCCTGGCAGATAAACGCCACTACCCTTGACGACGACGCCGTTACCCGCCGCGCCACTCGGCAACAGTGCCACGCCCTTCGATCCATTCCGCTTGACGGGCATGTTGTCAAGACAGGCCGTCTGCTGCAACCGCCACCAACCCGCCCGACACGCCAGCGGTTTCGATGCACCTGACCAGCCAGCTTGTTGAGCAGCCCCAGCAGCGGTGCATTGCGCTTGGGTTTGACGTCCCACGGCGACATGGCATCCATCACCATCGAAAACTCGAAGCGGGCAGTCCAGCCAGCCGCCCGGCAGACCGCCGTGACGTGCGGTGGACAGTGGTCCAACGGCCAGATGCGCAGTTCAACATTGCCACTCGTCCAGAGCATAGAAACCCATCATCTTAGGTTTATTGTAGCGTTTCTGCTGCTCCAGCACCCACTCTGACAACTCATCAGGGTGAGCAACTGGTACTATCCTCCAGTTCGAGGACTCTGACACATTTTGTAGCGCAATGACTCTCTCCACCGCAGGCGATCGAACACCTGTTCACTTCTCGGGGCATGAGACGTTTCCCTTGCGGCAGATGTGGCTCAAGAAGGTGTTTCAGGAGGCCTTAGGAGGTGGATTGATTCGTAAATCCACGTTCTCCGATGAGGACGCCATTGCCAATTTCGGCGTTGGCAAGAACATGGTCGCCTCGATCCGGCATTGGGCCTTAGCCTGCGGTGTCATGTATGAGTCCGATGGTGACTTCCGTGTCGGCAGCCTTGCCAGCGAAATCCTCCGTGATGGTGGACTCGACCCATACGCCGAAAGCCCTTCGACCGCATGGTTAGCCCATTGGCAACTCGCCGGTCGGTGCTTCCGGTCCACAACGTGGTATTGGCTGTTTAACCATGTCACGGCGCCCGATTTCACACGCAAGGAGCTAGAAGAGCCACTCGCTCGCTACGCCCGAGAACTTGACCCGAAGCACCGCCTGTCTGCCTCAACGATTTCTCGCGATCTAGAGACGTGTCTGCGCAGTTACGCGCCACGCGCGGCGGGGGGATCTCCCGAGGACTTTGCCGAGCCGTTGTTGGGCGAGTTGGGCCTGTTGCAAGAGGTCCATAAAGGCCAATATGCCTTCCGCCGCGGCCCCAAGGCCTCACTGCACGATGGCATTTTCTCCTACGCACTCGTCGATTTTTGGAACCGCACGGCTGCTGGCCAAAGCTCACTAGCCTTCGAAGCTGTCGCGTATGCGGAAGGCTCTCCGGGCCGCGTTTTCAAGCTCGACGAAGAGTCGGTTGCCCAAAGGTTGATTGCACTTTCGGACTCCACTGGCCGCAAACTTGAATGGACCGATTCTGCAGGACTGCGGCAGGTCCATCGCAAGCACCTGACGAAGAACGACATCAAGAACATGATCAGGCGCGCCTATGACTGACAAGAAGCAACTAGCTCTGTCGGACATCGTCCAGATTTCGCGCCAATATCAACGCTCTATCCGCGTCGACGCTGATATCGGCCGTGCAGATGCCCTATCCGGCTATATCTGCCACGCAACCGCAGCTTCAGTGGTCGACGGCATGTGCAAACAGCTGGCAGCCACCAACCAACGCTCTTTTACCTGGACGGGCCCCTTCGGTGGAGGCAAGAGCTCTCTAGCCGTGGCATTGGCAAGCGCGCTCCATCCCGACAAGGAACTTCGAGTCAAGGCGCGTGAGGCTTTGCGCCTGGACTCCATGCCCGCGTTCGACAAAGCCTTCCCCGTTCGCAAGGGTTGGCTGCTCGTCCCGGCGGTGGGTCGACGCGGAAGCATCGTTGCGGAGTTGCATGCCTCGCTTCGCGGCGCACAGGGAAAAACCGTCGACGGCCGAAGCAAACCCAATGCCCAATCGCTGATCGCAGAGCTTCTTGATGAGGCCAAGAACCGACCGCATGATGGTGTGTTGGTCATCATCGACGAGATGGGCAAATTCTTGGAAGCCTCCGCCCTCGGCTCCGGGGACGACGTCTACTTCTTCCAAGAGCTCGCCGAAGCCGCTGCCCGCTCCGAAGGTCGCCTGGTAGTCATCGGCGTGCTGCATCAATCCTTCGCGCAGTATTCGGCGCGCTTGGGTATCGATACCCGGGACGACTGGGCCAAGGTCCAAGGCCGCTATGTCGACCTGCCCTTCGTGGCCGCGAGCGACGAGGTCGTCGAGCTCATCGGCCGCGCGATCGAAGCCAAAGTGCGGCCCGATTGGATGGCCGAGGCTTCGGTCGCCATCGCCGAGGCGATCCGCTCGCGCCGCCCCGCCGTGGGCAAGAACTTCGCCAAGGCCTTGGAGGCCTGCTGGCCGCTGCACCCGGCCATGGCCGCGCTGCTGGGCCCGATCTCCAAGAGGCAGTTCGGGCAAAACGAGCGCAGTACCTTCGGCTTCCTGTCGTCGGTGGAGCCGCATGGCTTCCGCTCCTACCTGAACTCGACGCTCAAGGACGAGGCGAGCTGGTATCGCCCGAGCGATTACTGGGACTACCTGCGCTCAAACCTGGAGCCTGCGATCCTGGCCTCCCCTGACGGCCACCGCTGGTCGCAGGCCGTCGAAGCGGTCGAGCGGGCCGAAGTCAAGACGGGCGACGCCTTGCTCGTGTCAATGATCAAGAACATCGCGGTCATCGACCTCTTCCGCAATGGGTCCGGTCTGGCGGCTGATTCGGCGGTGATCGCCTCGCTCTTCTACCCGCGGCCGGCCGTCGAGCTCGACGGCGCCCTCAGAAAGCTCTCCGAACTCAAGGTCTCCCTCTTCAAGAGCTACACCGGCGCTTGGTCGGTGTTCGAGGGCAGCGACTTCGACATCGACGCGGCCATCGCCCAAGCCTTGGCGGCCTCGCCCGGCATCGACTACGCGCGGCTCGCGCAGCTCATGGGCCTGCATCCCGTGGTGGCCAAGCGGCACTATCACGAGACGGGCTCCATGCGCTGGATGGAGCTCTCGCTTTGCAGCATCGAACAGGCCGAGAAGATCACCGCGAACTTCCAACCCAAGAAGGGCGAGTTCGGCGCCTTCATCCTCGCGCTGCCGAGCAAAGGTATGAAGCCCAGGGACGCGCGGAAACGCGCGCAGGCCTGCGCCAAGCTTCGCCCCTGGCCGGTGATGATCGGCATCCCTGAGAACCACGCCCGCATCGCTGAGCTCTCCGCTGAGCTGGTGGCCTTGGAGCAAGTCAAGGATCGCCACGAACTTGCAGGCGACGCCGTGGCACGCCGCGAGGTGTATGCCCGCTTGGCAGCCACCCGCGCCGACCTGGAAGACCAACTGCAAGCAGCCGTGTCGCTGGCGAAGTGGCACGACGGGTCCGATCAAGTTGTGGAGCCTGGCTCGAAGCTCTCGCCCGTGGCTTCGAGCCTGGCGGAAGAACTATTCACCGACTCGCCCCCAGTGTGGAGCGAGCTGGTCAACCGCGACAGCGTGTCGAGCAACAGCGTGAAGGCCCGCCGCGATCTGCTGCACGCGATGGTCAATGCTGAGGGACAGGAGGCCCTCGGCTTCGAGCGTTTCCCGGCAGAGCGCGGCCTCTACGAGACGCTCCTGAAAAGCACGGGGCTTCATCGCCAAGACGCATCTGGCGCCTGGCGTTGCATGCCGCCCGACAACCAGTTCGCAGAGGGTTTCAAGAATCTGTGGGACGAGACGCGCGCCCTGTTCTCGGACGCCGACGCTCGCGTGGGCGCGCACGAGATCTATGCCTTGTGGAGCGCTCCTCCTTTCGGTATGAAGCTGGGCATCCAACCGGTGATCCTCACGGCCTTCCTGCTCGCCCACAAGGCCAACATCGCCGTCTACAAGGACGGGATGTTCGTGCCCAGGCTCACCGACTTCGACATCGACGAATGCCTGCAAGACCCTGACCGCTTCTCGCTGCGCTGGGTGGCCATCGACGAAGACAAGAACCGAATCCTCGAAGGCATCTCGAAGCTCCTGGCCGAGATCGGCGAGAACGCTGGAGCGGCCGACCCGCTTGAAGCCGCCCGCGGCATGGTGGCCATGGTCTTCAACCTGCCGGAATGGGCCCGGCGGACCTCGCGGCTGGGCCAGACGGCCAAGGACATGCGCGACATGCTCTTGAAGGCCAGCGACCCGCACAAGGTCTTGTTCGTCGACCTGGCGTCTCTTCTGGGCGCGGCCGACGGCAAGGCCTACGTGAAGGCGCTGCGCGCGCCGCTGCAGGAGCTCGCCGGCGCCTACGACAAGATGCTCTCGGAAGTCGAAGCCAAGATGCTCTCCGCCCTCGACGCGAGCCGCGACGACCTCGAAGCCCTGCGCGAGCGGGCGAAGTCGGTCTCCGGCATTTCGGGCGATTTCCAAATGGACGGGTTCGCCACTCGCCTTGCCAACTACGACGGATCACGCCCTTCCCTTGAAGGTATCCTGGCCCTGGCGGCCGAGAGACCTCCTCGCGACTGGGTGGACCGCCATATTGACGCGGCCGTGTTGGAGCTGGCCAAGTTCGCCCGGCGCTTCCGTGAGTCGGAGGTTTTCGCGGCCGTGCAGGGCCGCAAGGCGCACAGCGAAGCCATCGCGGTTGTCATCGGCGCGGGCGCGGACACGAAGACCATCTCGCGCTCGTTCGCGATCTCGGATCGGCATCGCAAGACCGTGGAGGCCAAGGCCGACGAGCTCGCTTCGATGCTCGAGGGTCAAGGCTTGGAAACTGACGTATTGCTGGCGATCCTGGCCAAGACCGGGATGAAGCTGGCGTCCATCGACAAGGAGGCGGCCAATGGCTGAGCGGCATGTTCTGGGGATCTCGGGCGGAAAGGACAGCGCGGCGCTCGCCGTCTACATGGCCGCCAACCACCCCGAGCTCGATATCGACTACTTCTACACCGACACCGGTGAAGAACTCCCCGAGGTCTACGAGTTCCTCGCCAAGCTCGAAGGCAAGCTGCACAAGCCGATCCTGCGGTTGAACCCCAACCGCGACTTCAAATTTTGGCTGCGCCAATACAACCACTTCCTGCCTAACCCCAATTCGCGCTGGTGCACTAGGAAGTTGAAGCTCGCCCCGTTCGAAGAATGGGTCAGACCCATGCTCGCGGCCGGCGACGAGGTCACGTCCTATGTGGCCATCCGCGCCGATGAGGACTATCGCGAGGGCTATGCAGCGAAGGCTGAGAACCTCTTCGTGAAGCTACCGTTCCGCGAGGCCGGCATCGACAAGGCCGGTGTCATCGATATCTTGGAGAACTCCGGCGTCGGCTACCCCAAGTATTACGAGTGGCGTTCGCGCAGCGGCTGCACCTTCTGCTTCTTCCAGCAGAAGATCGAGTGGGTGCGCCTGCGGGAGAAGCATCCCGACGCCTACGAGGCCGCCAAGGCCTTGGAGAAGGACGCCTTGGAGCACGGCTCGCCGTTCACTTGGTCCAAGGGCGAGTCGCTCTCGGACATGGAGCAGCCTGAACGCATCGCGGAGATCCAAGCCGAATACGGGATCCGCCGGGCCCGCATGCTCAAGGCCATACCCATCAATCCGCTGCGGCCTGTGAAGGCCTGCCCTGACGACATCGACGACATCTACGGGGTCGACGAGGGCAACGGCTCCTGCGCCGTTTGCCACAAGTAGATGCACGAAAGATTGCCTGAGCTATGAGATGGACTCAGGGCTGTCGATCCTCTACCTTGACTAGATCGGAGAACCTCGCCAGAAGATCCACATGCTTCCTGAGCCTGGTCTCGATTTGGGCTCGGTCCCACCAGTTGGTCCAAACCCCACGCTTTCCCAACGCGACCAAATGCTCGACCAGGGAATTTGCTGGCTGAGGGAAGGCAATCAGGAAGTATCCATTAGCCTCATGGCGTTCCACGGTGTCGCGGATGTCTTGGACCTTAGATTTCCCAACAGATGGATTTATGGCCTTAACCTGGACAACAACGCTCAGTGCCTTCGCAGGCGTCGGAACTCCAGTCTCCAAAGAGCCCGTCTCGGCCGCCGAAAGCCCGTCTCCGAATGGAACTACCCAACGCGCGATGAAATCTCTTCCGCCATCCCGCTCATTTGTCGGACTAGCCTGTCTGATCCACATCACCCCTGGCTCTCTTTCAAGGAGCGCATAAATCAGGTCTTCGAACTTCGAGCCGTCGAACTTATGCGGCCAGTGAAATAGGTAGTCCGCAGCGAAGACAGCGTTTTCCTTGGCCCGACGCTCAAGAAATTTAGTTCGCTCAGCCTCGAATTGTCGAAGGCCGCATTCGCTCTCCACTGCCACGAGAGTTTGGGCGCCTAAGAATACGCAATGGGACTCTAACGGGATGGCGACAATTGCCGGATCAAGGGGCGAAGTGTCGAGTCCTCGCCACGGAAGCTGATACTCATCATTCTCAATTGCGCGAATGTATTTGAGACCGGTCGACACCACCTTCTTCGAAATCGCGTTTTTCAATCCACCGGCTACGAGTGATGTTCGGACCCGCCCCTCAGTCGAACTCGGTGAGTAGGCGAGAAGAGCGCCACGGAATGCGAACATGCTTGCGACGGGGAAGACGACAACACTGATCCGTGCCTTGTGAGACTTGGCGTAGAGCCAGTCCGGGCATTCTCTTCTTCCCGCCATCTCACCGAAGTCTTTGGCGTCGCCTGCGGCGTTCAGCAGCTCGACAACTCCATCGGCCTCCCCATGTTGATCGTTCCACGTCGCCTCTGGATACTTGATGCGCTCCCAACCAAGGACATCATCCAGAACGTGAAAGGCGTGAGCTGCATGAGCGAGCAAGCGCTGCGTGGCAGTACTGCCATCGTTGAACTCGCCGATCTGCTCAAAAACCAGCCACCTCGCGTATATCTCCTCTTCTATCCCGGCAAAACCGCCTTCGCTGAACAAGCTTGAAGACGCTGCTCCCAGAGCTCGCATCGCGCATGCCCAAAGTAGCGAAAACACGTCATGAACGTCAGTCCGCCCGCCGCAGCCATCCAGTTGATGCGAGCTAGTGCGGACATAACCGAAGACCATGCTTCCGCGTTCCGAGGTTTCCTCCCCGATCACAAATGGGTCATGTCGCTCTTGCGCGCATGGCTGTGCCATCACGAACTCGTGCAGCTTTTGCGTCAGACTGCTTGCGTCCGACAAATTGACTCCTAGTGCGCTGCCGCCGGAGCGGCGGCGGCAGGAGGGGCACCCAGTTCGTGTAGAAACTCCGTGAGTTCAGCGTAGTTGTCCTGCTTGCTGACGGTGATCAATTGGATCTTGAAATCCCTAAACCAGCGATCTTTCTCCACCTGCGTCACATCCTCGGCCGCCATCAATGCGTAGTGGGTCGGCCCAGCATTTGGTGAAAAGGAATCTGCGATGTAGCTCAGCAAAAGTGAGACCTCTGGGTCAGCCATAGATGCGCCCACGAAGATGATGGTGAACATCGTGAACATGGCTGAGAGGAGGCTCTGATAGGCGCGTTGTCCGAAGAGCAGGTTGCGATAGTCCACGTCCGTCAAGACGATCTTATTACCTATTTTTGTCGCGTCTCCGTGAGCCTTAAGAATAAAGAACTCGCGCCTCGACAGCCGGCGTTGCACTTCGCCAGCATCAGTGAACGAACAAACGGCGACATCGTCATCCCGCTTCCGATACGCACGCTCGAGCAGCGTGTCGTAGTTGGTCGTCAAGACAAATTGGAGCTTGTCCAACGCGACCAATGCCTGATGCAAAGCGGTAGGCGCTGGTTTGGGCGCGATAAACGTCTCCTCGATGAACTGATCGAAATGGCTCCGCAGATCATCCTTGAGGCCCGAGGCCACCATCAGAAACTTGTCTGTTCGAGTCGCGAGCTGTCGATATTCAGCCTCTCGATCAGGCGTGATCACCTTGTGAGCGACGGCCGAGTCAATCATCCTGGTGAGCAGCTCTCCCCAAAGGGGCAACCCCGCCCCTTTTGAAGCGCCAGCGCCAACCAGAACCGCGCAACGCCCAGCGCCATACGCTTGCCGCAGCGCCTCAGGAATCCTGTTTGGATCAAATGCCATGTCGAACCTCCTTATAGACAGTAGGCTCGAAGCGCGGTGTTCCGAGTCTTCAAGTTTGCATGGGTCGCGCCTTGTGCGCGGAAGGCCATGATGTAGTCATACAGGGCCTTGTTGAGGCGAACCTGCTTCGCCGTCCCATCGGCCTGCAACAAGTCCTCCGGCTTGCTCGTGTATTTCCTGCGCAGGTCATCGAACTCCATGAAGCTCTCGGCCAGGTCGTCGGCATTGACTTCAAGCCCAGCGGTCTGCTGCTGAACGATCAGCCAGACCAGATCGACAAAGAGCCACTTTTGCGTGATCCGACGCCTCAACTGCCCATCGACCTCCTCAAGTACAGTGAGGGCATCGTTCACCGCCGATGAAATGACCAAGAGATCCGGAGCTTTGTCGGGACCGAATTCAAGGATCATCTTCTTGAGGTCAGGAGCCTTGATGTTCCTTTGGCCCTTGTATGCGGCCATCGCGAAGACGTGAGCGACGTAGTCCTGCCGCTTGTATCGCGTGTCTGAGATCTTGGTCGAATCGAAGAAAGGATGGCCAGTCGCAATCGAATCGATGATGTGCCGAGCCGGAGCCAACATCGCATTGCGGAGCTCCGCAGGATTGAGCGCGACGCCAAGCTGCAGCCGAGCAAAAAGATTCGTGATCTCATCGTTGTCCGCCAAAGTGATCTCGGCGACGCTGATCTGGAAGGCGTCGAACTGATCGCGCAAGCTCTTGTGGAGCTGAGAGAACTTGAGCCCGTGGATGGGGTGATCGCCGACCGCCGGGAGCGGATCCGGATGGTTGAGGGAGAAAACACCTGCCCTGAAATCCCAGATGGCGCGGATCCGCTGCTGCCCGTCAACCGCGTCGTGCTTGTGAGCCCCATTGGCGGGCAGCTTTCGCAGATAGACCTTGGGGATGTCCATACCGCGCAAGATCGAGTCGATCAGCAGGATCTTCCTGTGATCTTTCCATGCAGCGCCCCGTTGCCATGTCGGATTCAGGTTGATGCCCGGCCGGTCCGCAACCAGCTTAGAAACCGTCCAGTTGTGCTGTTTGATCTTCATATTCCTCTTCTATTGTTGGCTCGTAGCTGCGCGACTCAAACCGGCGAATCGTTGTCAGCACGGATCGCTGCCACAGCGGCATCGATCTCCTGATCCGACAGGAACGGGGCCTGCGCGAAGACCAAGCCCTGCTCGCCATTGAGCTTGGCGGCTAGATGCCCTCTGCCCAGCAGCAGTTCGGCTCCCGGCCGATCCAGCGCGATTTTGGAAGTCGCCTCGCTGGAGACCTTCAAGATCAACCGGTTGCCCAGGTTCTCGCGAAGCTGCATTGGCATCACGTCCTTGTCGGGGCGCTGCGCCGCGAAGATCAGATGGATGCCGGCCGCGCGCGCCTTCACGCCCAGCCGCTGCACCGCCGCCCCCACCGCGCCCTTGTAGGCGTCGTCGAGCATCCAGTCCGCAAACTCGTCGTGGACCAGGAAGACCATTGGCAGGCGTTCTTCGGCCGAGACCTTGGCGTTGTAGGTCGGCAGATCGCGCGCGCGGGCCTTGGCGAACGCGCGGTAGCGGTCCTCCATCTCCTGCACAAGCGCTTCGAGCACTTCGCCGGCCTTCTCCTTGGTGGTGACGATCTCGTCGCGCATGTGCGGCAAGTCCGCCAGCGGGGCGTAGTCGACGCCCATCTTGGGATCGATCAAGATGAGCTGGGCCAGGTTTTTGGAGTTCGTCGCGGCGATGTCCAAAATCAACGCTTGGATCAGAACCGACTTGCCGCTGCCGGTCGCGCCGGCCACCAATGAATGCGGCTCGTGGGACGAGAGCCCGCCGAACTCCGCGCCGAGGTTCAGATACAGCAGCGCGCCGTTGATCTCTTGAAGGCCCAAGAGGAAAGATGTGTTGATGCCGGCGACGTTGCGGTTGACCTCGCGGCGCGACCACAGCTCCCAGAGCGACACGGCCTGGCGCTTGGAGCCGGCGACCGTCACCACGATTTCGCCCGGCTTGGGCTGGACCGTGACGAGGTTGATCGCGTGCGTGGTCAGGAGCTGCGTGCGCTTGTTTTCGATGTCCTCGACGCGCAGCCGGTCGGAGCCTGCCAGGCGCACCAGGCAGCCATTGGGCGTCAGCCGCGTCCCGAGGATCGCGGCCTGCAGCCCGTAGCTGTTGAGGGCGGCCTTGAGTTTCTTGGTGACTTCCTGAGCCCACTCCTCGCGGTCGGCATCCGACTGGGCGCAGCCAGCGAACTTGGAAGCGACGAGTTCGGAGAGCGCGGCGCCGAGGTTCGCGGGCGGGGCTGGCGCGGGCGCTGACCCCTGGGCCGAAGCGGGCGCCGCGGCGTCGGCCTGGGCCGGGCTTTGCACAGGAGCCGCAGGCTCTTGCGCCGGGCTGCTGGCCGGAGACATCGCGACGGCCCCCTCGGGCTCCGGGGCGGCCTCGACAACGGCGTCAGCAACGCCGCTGGCGAGCTGCCCCATGGCGGCGAGCCAGGGGACGCGAGGAGCTGGCTTCTTGAAGCCATAACCGTCCCAGGGTTGATGGGCGCCCAGTCCCGCGCGGGCGTCTAGCCCGCCCGCGCCCTTGGCATAGGCCTCGGCGAGCTTGCGAAGGTCTGGGCGGTCGAAGACCTCCTGCCAGGCCTTCACCCCATCGGACTCCTCCAAGAGCTCCTGGTCGGAGGCCGAGGCTGAGCCGGCATCCGAGGTGTGGACGTAGACGTGCGAGTAGCCGCGGAGCGAAATCTTCACGTCGCCTTCGCGAAGCTTCGCGCGGGCGCGCTCCATCAGGCCGGTCATCCCCGGCGGTATGTCCGCGTCGATGAGCATGTCGGCCAGGCGGGCGAGCCAAACGTCGCGGTCGAGCCGGCCAGGGTCGCCAAAGAGCGCCTCGCGGAACATGCCCAGCGTGGCCAGAAGCTGATCCTTGGAATCGCGCCGCGCCTTGGACAGGTTATCGGCGGCGACGTATTTCGATTCGACGATCGAGATGACCACGCGGACGCCCTCCTCCGGCTCCTCGACATTGAGGGCGAGGATGTCGGCGATGCGGCTCTCAGGCTGCGAGAGCCAGCTCGCGTAGTCGTCAAGCAGGAAGTAGGCGGTCAAGACCTGGCCCTCGCCCGCCGCAGCCCTGAACTCCTCGGCGAGCAGATGACGGCTGAGCACCAGGCCGATCATTTCACCCGCGGAGACACCGCGCTTGGCCGCCCGCAGCACGATGTCGCCAGAGACCGAGAGCGCATCGCGCTTGGCTTTGTCGGCGGCGGCTTGGACCTCCGACGCGTCGAGCTGCAAATTCAACTCATCCAGCCGGCGGCGCACCAGCACACCCAGCAGGCGCAGCTCGGATGTCGAGCTCACGATCATGTTGCGGCCGTTGGTGGAACCGCGGCGGTAGCGGACGACCGTGATGTCATTGTGCTGGAGTTGGCGTTTGTCGAGCAGCTCGTCGTAGGTGGCGACCCATTCGGCCAGGTCGTGGGCGTCCTTGATCATCCCCGCCAGGGCGGGGCTTTGCAGCGAAATGCGCCGGGCGGGCAAATAGCGCTCGCCAGGCAACGCGTCGAGCTGGCGGCAGACGGCGGCCACGGCGGACACGTAAGCCCAGCCGGAGGCTGTCTGCCAGGGGCAGGCCAGAAACGTCGTGGATTTGAGCTCGTTTTCGCCCGAAACGCTGCGGTAGGACCATCGCGAGGGGGCGTGCTCGAGGTTCGGTCGGTCATTCGTCCAAGGCACTGAGAGCCATTCGGACTGGGCGGCACGCGAGACCACGTCATGCAGAAAGGCCACGTCGAAGGCCTTGAAGCCCTGGGCGCTCCCGCCAGGAGTAGCCGATATCGGCGTGACCGAGATGCGCAGCTTCGAGATGAAATTGTCGCTCGTCTCGCTGACCACGGGCAGATCTGGGTCATCGCCGGCCTTGTTGACTAGCTCGCCGTAGACGCTGCGAAGCTTCACAGGGTCCGAGTGGCGCACGGACACGCTGCATTGCAACTTCCCGTCTTCGTGGAACGAAGAAAGCTCGCGCACCGTCGCCAGCGGCAGTTCGGCCGCGTCGGCGTTGTAGAGCACCACGCTGAGGTTGGACGCCTCATGGGGCTGCAAACCGACATAGCGCTCCAAGAGCTCGCGCGCCTGCTTAGCGGCAGCGGCCGGATCCACGTCGGTCATGGCGTCCTCCGCGCCGCGCGTGGGCGACTCCAAGAGGCTGTATCCGTTGACCGTGCTGCTCTCCGAGACCAGAGTCGGCGCGCCGGCCCGGTTGAGCACGGCGATCTCCGGATAGAACGGGTGGGCGATCTCGTCGGAGAGCTCGCGCATGAAGATCTCGCGGTCGCCGTAAAGGATGCTGCCGCTCGACAGCAGATGGGTGGCGAAGCCCGCCACGCGGCGGGACTTCACCGCCAGCGCCTTCATGCGCTCGGGGTGCCACGGCGGGATGATTAGCGCGGGGTTGTCGCCGGCCACGCGAGCCGTGCCGACCGACAGGATCTCCGAGACCAGGCGCGAGCGACAAACGTCGCCGCGAGCCTGCGACATGAGGGTCAACATCAACGCGCCGAAGGACTCGGCCTGGCGCATGACGGCCTCGCCGTGCAGCCCGATCGAGACGAAGTCCTCCATCGCCTTGATGTAGTCCTCCTCGAACTTGTCCCAGGACGCCTTGACCTCGTCGCGCTGCGGCGGGGTCAAGTAGCCGCCCTCCGCCAGATCCTTGATCCGGGACTTGATGTCGGCCCGCAGGCTGCGCAGCTTGTTGGCGGCGGGCACGAGCGAGCCAGCGTCGGTGGAGTAGGTGGCCTCCAAGGTGCCGGTGTCGAGCAGGGAGACGTTCTGCACCCCGCCCTTCTTGCTCACCAGGCGGCGCGGGACCTCTGTGCAGCCGACCGCTCCCTTCTCCAACAGGCGGCGCATGTCGGCGACCATTGACAGGCCGATGGAGGTGGGCTTGTAGCTCCATAGAAGCTGGGTCTTGGCGAGCACCGTCTCCTTGTCCTTGGATACCTGGACCAGGGCCACGTCGAACTTGATCTGCAGGGCGATGCGAGAGAGCGACGAATTCGGCCGGACCTTGTTCTTTTTGTCGTTGCGAAGCTCCTTCTCCTTGGCGAAGAAGGCCTCGTAGTCGAACAGCGGGTCCGGCAGGCTCGCGTTGCCCAGGCGCTCCACCTTCCATTCGGCCTTAGAGCCCATGAGCTCCTTCAACCCGCGATACATCGCCGAGAAGTAGCTACCGGCGTCGTAGTTGAAGCGCTCGCGCCACTCCTTGCGGCCCTTGGCCACGGTGAAGCGCAGGATCCGATCGCCATCGGCATCGCGCAGTCCCGCATGCAGGCTGTTGACCACGCGGGCGAAGCCGTCGAAGAAGTCATTGCACTCGATGGGCTTGCCATAGAGGGCCTTCTCCCAGCGGGCGCAGAGCTTGACATCTTGCTCGAGCAGCCGGCGGTGCTTGACGAAGAATTGCTCGTCGTCCTCGGTGAAGTCGGAGCGGCGCTCGCGCGACTTCAAGTCCTCCAAGAGCTTGCGACCCTCGATGTCAAGCGAGTTCTCCTGGTCGCAGTCGTGATCGAAGAAGCGGACCGTCGCATCGGCCAACCCAAGTTGCTTCTCCTTCGGCTTGTCGAAGGCCAGGTAGACACCATCGCTCTCCCACTCGAACTGGGCGAGCGCTGACGCTGCCTCCTGGTCGCCCGCCGGAGCGACCGCGAAGGCGTCAAGAGCCAGGCGAGCGCTTTCATCGATTTCCGCCGCGTTGGCCTCGATCCGCTCGGCGAGCTCCTCGGGGTCGAGCGGTTGACCGTTCTGACGTTGCTTCTTGAGCAGCGGTGCACGCTGGGTGAAAAGCTTTGCGAAATCCTTCTGCCAGGGCTTACGCAAGGAGCCGAAGCTCTTGGCGTTCGAGAAATGCGAGCTGTCGCGAGGCAGGCCGGCGCGCGGCATGGCAAAGCCAACCGCATTGCGAATAGCAAGCCCGCGGGTGGACATGCCCTCGACGATCTCGGAGCAGAACTCGCCGAGTTGGACAAGCGAGAGCTCGGAGGAAGTCAGGAGACCGCCCAGTGCCGCTTGAAATACCAAGCGGTCATCCGGCACGGGCGAGATCCCTCCCGCGTGCAATGCTGCCTCGACCCACGGTTCGGGGTCGGCGCGCATCTCCTTGGCGCCGATCGCCATGACGTGGCCCAGCGTGTCGGCCAAGTTGTGCTCGTTGCCGTTGGCGGTGAGGATCGCCGCCTTGGCAGTCGTCGCGTTGTTGCGGACGTAGCCGGCGTTGTGCGATATCAAGATCTCGGGGGGCAGGCCTTGGCCGTCGACCAATGCCTCGGGGATCATGAGATCCACGAGGGCGAACAGGTCCGGATTGGCGAGGATCGCGCGCGCCACGGCTGCGATTTGGCTGGACGAGAGCTTGTCGAGCCGGAACAGCGCAGCGGAGTCTCCGGGGTGGCCAGGGTTGGAAATACGCTTGGCGAGGATGTTCGCGCCGACGCGCCCAATGATGCGGTCGGTCAGCATGCTGCCTCTACCTTGAACGCGAACGGGTTTTCGACGAACGAGCAGGAGTCGGAGAGCCTGCGGACCAGGCCCAACCCCACAAGTCGGGCTTCGAGGTTGTCCCGGTTCTCGCTAAGCTCCTCTTGGTCGACAAGCTTCGCGTCGACCAGGCGAACGCCTTCGGCGTCGCCGAGGATCAAGCCATAACGCTTCTTGGCCTCCGCTAAAAATTCGTCGAACTGCATACGATCGTCGACGATGGCGACCACGATCGACTTCAACAACCGATCATTGGGGGCATAGCGGGTGCGCCGCGAGAGTCGACGGGAGCTGAGCCCAATCGCCCTTGACCAGGAGGCGTGGATTTTGCCAACGTGCTGCTCGTGGCGCGCGAGGGCAAGCTCGGCGAGCTTACCCACCAAGGCGTCAGGGCTCTCGCCCGAATAGTCCTCCTCGTCATCGCCATCAACCGAGGGCCACTGGAAACGTTCGCGCATCAGTTTCACGCGCTCAGCGTCGGGGAAGTCGCCAGAAGCGGCCTTGGCCCAGCCTGCGTCCATGCGGATCGACTCGACATGTGCACGCACCGCCTTGGAGGGCAAGCCTTGGTTGAGCTGATAGCTGTCCCCGGAGAGCGCTCGGACCTTCGTGCGTTCCTTGGAGACAATCTCGCAGACGATCTCGACCGGATCATCGTCGCCGGCCACGCGCTTCGCTCGCTCGAGGAAGTAGAGCAGCATGTTGAGACCCGAAATGGCGATCAGATGCTCCAGCGCGTCATAGATCGGCATGTCCGTAGCCAGGATCGCTAGCCAGTCTTCGCAGATCTGATCGAAACGCGGGTTGGTCGCCTCGGGCAGATAGCCCGACTGTCGGAAGTCGTCAGCCCGTTGGGGCACACCCTGCATCGCGCGGGCGAGGCGGTTCATTGCGGCCTCACGGTCGAACAACCGCTTGGCCAACAAGTCGCCCAATTCGGCACCGCGCTTGGCCCGCGTGAGCATCATGTAGAGCAGCTCGCCGGTGCGTGCAAAGAAGCGCCGGTCGTTGCTCATTTTTCTCTTGGAGTCGATCTCCAAGTCCTCGTAGAGAGCGTCAGGACCGAAGGGGAAGACGAACTTGGAGCTCCATCGCTTGTTGCTGCGCGACTCAAAGGAAGAAGAGCGCAGCAGCTCGACGGCCTTCGCGAAGTCGTCGAAGCTCGTAAACGAGTGGCGCAGGTAGGCCATGTCGCCGACACTGTCGCCGTTGCCCGTCGCGCCCTGGCTAAAGCGCTCGAACCACTGCCGCCACTTTTCCTCGTCGGGCTGCGCGCTCTCGGAGATGGACTCGACGTAGGGGTTGTTGAAGATCAGGCCGCGAAGGCGAATCTGACGCTGAGGCTGGAACTTGAAGGCCCCGCCCAACCCTTCATGAGGGCGCAGCGGCTTGTCAAGGTTAGAGCCCAGGGCACCGAGAAACTCGAGCACCGTCAAATGCGGAAGCTGCTCGTCGTAGAGGCGATGCCCCCAGATGTTCTCGTCGACGCAGAAATCGACGTTCTTGATCTCGGGCCGTTTGAAGATCTCGCTCATGCTAGGACCCTTACGGTCACGGGGCGGGCAAAGCCGCGGCCTCCAGGCTCAATGTCGATGAAATTCAGCGTCAGCGCGGAGGCTTCCCCGCCGACCTCGTCATCGTCGCCGGCAAAGCCCACCTTGCGGACGATCTCGGCCTTCCGCAGGAGCTTCGCCTTGAAGGCCAGCAGGTCTTCGAGACATTCATTAGAGAAGCTCGCCGGCAGTGCGCCTTCGGCCACGCGAGCGAGGAACTCATGCCGGATAGGTGTGAGGTCGAACGCGACCGAATTGCCGGGCCCTGGCGAGAGCGACACGTCGAGCTGGGGGCGGCCGGTCTCCTCGTCGAGCTTGATGGCCATGCCCACGCCGCCTTGCCTGCGGGAGGGTGTCTCGTGATCGCAGAGCACGCTCACACGGCTCTGCGTGAAGCCGCCGGAGCTGGCGATGAAGATGCGATCGACATTCTCCAAGAGTAGGCCGGTCATGACTCGATTGAGGCCGCGGGCGATGCGCCCGCGCGTGCCATCGCTCACAGGCCTCTTCGCCTTCAGCGATTCGATGATGTCCAAGTAGTCGCCCGCAAAGCGGAAGGCCGTCATCGACCAGCGTGGGTATCCGGGCTCGGCCTCGGGCAGCGCGAAATAGAGCCGGCGGCGCTGGTCTTCCAGCATCTCCATGAACTCGGCGGAGCCGCCTTCCAAGCGAGCTCCCTCATGACCTTCAAGGTAGGCATCTTGGGCCGAGCGGAATTCCGCCGTCGCGCCATAGATCGGGTCGACAGCCACTAGGCGCGCAAAATCGGCCTGCAGACGCGAATCGTCCTTGCCGTAGACCAGCAAACCATCGGCCGCATTGGTCGTTTCTTCGCCTACACTAAAGCTCGCCATGGCTTTGAAGACGGGGCGGTCGGACGCCCGACGCTTGGGTAAGTTTGCTCCGAAGGCGTTAGCGTAGATGCTGGCTTTGCCGATGTGCCCGCCCTCTTGGATCTTGAGCACGTCTGCGCAAGTCATGAGGTTCTCTTTGGCCCCCTTGGCATCAGCGTAGCCAAGTACCATGTTGGAGCAGAGAGCCAGCAGGTCACGCACTGGGAGGTGGAGTCCGTTGAGGCGGGCGATCTCGACGAGGTCGCCGAGACGACGCGCGAGCTGCCTTCCATCGGATTCGCCGAGCAGGCGGCGGCGATTCTCATCGATCGGGCAGACCTTCCCGTCGGCCTTCAAAGAACAATGCGCACAGTTTGCCCACTCAGGATGCCCGGCCACCGCCTGGGCGACTTCGTCGAGCGTCTTTCGACTGGTGGAACGGCTGAGGTCAAAGACGGCCAGGCGCTGAGGCGCAGGTCCGGCTTGCAGGAAGCACTCCTGCAAGGGCTTGCGAAGGGGATGCGTGCGATCCTGCCGCTTACCCAAGTCGCGCAGGCGATCGAGAAGCTGACCATGGTTGGCCGCCAGGATCACAACTTCCGAATCGTCGCCGCCTAGAACCGACTTCTCCAGTCGCTGTAGCGGCAGATCGCTCTCTTCGCCATTGAATTCGGAAAGGTCTTTGATGAAGACTGCTAAGCGACCATCGGCCAGGCGCAGCTCCTTCACATTTCCCTTGCTCGCCCACTCTCTGGGATCACCTCCAATGCGCGTCCACAAGGCTCGGCAGTGGTAGGTCTTGCCATCACCCGCAGTCCCTGCGATCAGTATCGAGCCTGGAGCTTTCGACTCAAAGTGATGAACCATCGCGTCCAGCAACGGTGTCGACAGGCTGATAGGCGCCACCTTCGCCCTCCCGAGCGCGTTCGCCACGTACTCATCAAACATCGTCAGGTTGTTCGGCGTAGGGCCATAGCTGCGCAGGAACTTGACCCATGCGCTGGCTGGTGGTGCCCCGAGCCCACCTTCGCCTTGAAACGGCGTACTCATCGCGTTGCTCCTCCGTCAAGCGGATTCTCCATGCCGGCCTCGCGAGACGCAGAAGGTCAACAGTGCAAGGACAGCAATTGCCCCGAATGCTACAGAGAGTAACACCAACGGAATGTGCGCTTGTGAAGGCGCGGGTGGGGCCCGATCGGATGGAAACCAGCCGACTCTAAACTGCGGAGGCGGCGCAGCGCGCCGTCACGACTAACGTGGCGCGCTTAGTCCTGCCCTGGCCAGCACGTTGATCCACCTCGGACCTACGTGATCGCGAAGAACGTCCTCAGATCTCCAACTTCGGACGATCGCGAAACCGGCGGCAGCCGCTGCCTCAAGGAATTCGCTGGGGGTGTACAGCGCAAAAAATCTACCGCTACGATCAAACTGCTCCCCCTCGCCCTCCTGTACAGATGCGAACAGGGCGCCGAGCGGTACAAGCGCTTTGTGGAGACGAGCGAGCGCCTCAACGAGCGTCATCTTGGGCAAGTGAAGTAGCGAAGCACAAGCCCAGATGCCATCGTAGGCAGCCGACTCGTCAAGTTCCTCAATTCGTTGTACGTCGCATGGAGCGGATGAATATTCGTGCGCCAGCCGCGCAAGCGATGGCGACGCATCAATCCCACGGCACCGATAGCCGCGCCGCACAAACTCGCGAAGATCTCTCCCCGATCCAGCCCCAGCGTCGAGAATCCGCCCCCCCGGCGGCACTAGGGCTAAAAAAGAGTCGTACAGGGGCGACATGTCTGCCCCCACGGTGCGCTCAAAGTATTCGAGCGCATGCTTCTCATAGTAGTCGTCCGTCCCGCTGTGGCCTTGGGAATTCATACCCATTACGTCGTACCGGTCATGCGATGCGCGTCCTAGCCCGCTTTTGCGCGCCAGGCATTCAACTCAGAAACCAAATTTTTGTACCCTTCATCTACAAGGCCCTGAATTTCTTTTGGAAACACCGCCGCTCCACCCACCGGCATCGCGCCGCTATCAACCTGCGCGCCCTTCCCTTCCCCCTGCGATTTCTTGGCATGCGCATGAAGCTGCTTGAACACTCGATAGTGAGCGAGGTAACGCCCAAAAACAGGCATCAGATCTTGATGCTGATCCTCCCTTGCAAGCCCAGCTTTTCCTTCAATGATTTCGACAATGCGTCGACCGATTTCAACCAGTTCGTCGAAGTAGTCCTCAATGCCCTTTCCAGCTCCATAGACTCTCGACAAGTGCAGCACTGTGCGAAATCTCTCCCACTGGTCATTGCCAGTCGCGATCTCGAATACTTTGCCGTCAAAGTCATCGCTGGGGCCGCCCTGTACAAGTCGAAATTGATCTCGGGCTGCACTTATCAGAGCTTCGTTCATCAATCGATAGAGTGCATTGGATTGGCGCAACAGCGCGTGAAGCGGCCCATATAGCTCCGAGAGTTGCTTCAGGCGCCATTGCACAAAGCTATTTCCGATCTCAAGCTTCGCCCTCGCTTCGGCGAGCTGGCGCGCATGCTCCGCAGCTCTTTCCGCTTGCAGCGCTTGAGACTTCAATGAGCGGGACTGTGTAGACCAACTGACAAGGCTTCCAACCAATGTACCCAGCAAACCGCTCCCAAAGGCAAGATAGGCTGGAACGTAGTCTGGCGGCTTGGACTTGATCGCCTCTATCGACGTAGCAATGGTCTTGAGGTTTGACAAGATCATCTGATCGTCCACCGTGCCAGCCACTGTTTGGCCAGGAGCCACAATGGCACTCGGCGCACGCATTGGAGGAGAAACAGCTGGGGGAGTCTGTGTCTCAGCAAATGTCCATAGCGAGCACATGGAAAGCAGCAGCGAGAGCAGCCATCGATTCAGCCTCATTCCATTTTTCCCTTTGTCCTTGGCCCGACCTTCACTCAGTTCTGTACATCATGCCATCCACAACCTAGGCCACTGACCTCGGAGCATAGCGGACGCGAGTTCCAGTGGGCTGCGTGTCATTAGCACCTTGACGCCCGACCCAGCTGATCGAAACTGATGCACTCGCTATCGGATCTCTTTACCTCTACGGAAAGCACGGTCCCGCGCCATAAACGCTTCCAGCATGTACGGGATGAGCTGCAGCGTATCGACGGTTTCACCATAGATCTGCGCATGCAGCGCGGCATAGCGATCGAGATCCGCCTTCGTGCTAGCTGGGCACGCGAAGGTCAACTTGACCACTTCCTGCCGAGGAAGCGGTCCCAGGCGAAGTTTCGAGGTTGAGCTCATTGGACATCCTGCCGCTGGAAGAACAAGGGCTGGTAGGGCCGCAGCACCAGGTCGCGGTTGACGATGACCCGCACCGGCAACCCAGGACGCTCGGTCAGCGTGGGCTGGATGCTCATGTTCCGCCGTGTCATCTCCTGCCCGATCTGGTTCACGCTGTCCTGCACGCTGTCTCGCCCGGCGATGACCACGCGGTTGCCGTCCTGGCGGTTCTCCGGCGCGGCCAGTTCGGCGCCGATGCCCAGCAGCGTGGTCAGTGCCGCGCCCGCGAAGATGCGATCCCAGTGCCAATCGACGCCATCCTCCAGGCCCGCGTAGCCGGCCGGGTCGGTGCCCACCAGGTTGTCCAGCTTGAACGAAGACGTGTCCGGCAGGATCACTCGGTTCCACACCACCTGCACCCGGCTCTGCTCGTAGCTCACCTGGCTGTTGTACTTGCCCAGGATGCGCGAGCCCTGCGGGATCAGCAGGTACTTGCCGGTGGCCGTGTCGTAGACCGGCTCCGTCACCGTGGCGATCACGTCGCCCGGCAGGTCGGACTTGATGCCCGTAACCAACGCCGCTGGGATCACCGTGCCGGCCATCACCTGGTACGGCGAAGCCGGCAGCTGCAGGTTGCCGGAATTGCGGGTCTGCGCAGAGCCGGTATTCAGGAACGCTTCCTTCTGCTCCTGGCGGTTCTGCACGGCCGTCGGATCGGCTGGCTGCGCAGTGGCAGGCGCAAGCGCGCCTGCCAGCGCGTCGAATGGCTGCGCGCTGCGCGCCTCAGCTACTGGTGCCTGAGCCGGCTTCGTGCCGACCGGACTGCCACCCGTCGCACGAAAGAACACGCCCGAGCGCGCCGCTTCCTCGGCCGCCAGGCGCGCCGCGTGCGCGGGATCGGCGCCGTGGGCGCGCGCCTCCACCGGTTGCTGCGACCGGACGATGGCCGGCCCCAGGTCGCCCGGCAGCGGCTCTCCCAGCTGCGGCACCGCAGGCGGCGCCGGCCGCACCACGCCGGCGTAGTCCTTGGGCAGCCGGTCCAGGCTCTCGGCCTTGGCGATGCGGTCGACGTTGTACAGCTCGGCGGCCGGGTTGCGCTCGCGCCGGTGCGGCTGCAGCGACCACAGCGTCGCGCCCAGCACCACGGCGGCCAGCGTGCCGGCGATCACGGCCAGCATGCGTCGGTTGAGCCGGACCACCGGGCGCGGCGAAGCGCGCAACGCCATCGCCTCGGGATCGGCCTTGGGCTGAACGGCAGCCTCGCTCATGATCCGCTGCTCCCCACACTGCCACCCGATGCACGCGGCACGCCATCGGTGCGCTCGATGCGGACCACCTCGCCCGTGGTCCCCTTGCCGCCGCCCAGGCGCAATTCGGCCGCGCCGAACAGCCGGTCCACGATGTAGTACGGCGCGCGGAAGCGGTAGTTCACGAGCTGGCCATCGCCCTGCGGACCGATCACGAACAGCGGCGGCAGCTCGCCCTGTGCGATGCCGCCCGGGAACTGGATGTAGACCTTCTGCCCGTCGTCGAAGGCACGCAGCGGCTTCCACGGCGGACTGTCGCCGCTGATCGCGTAACGGAAGCGAAGGCTCTCCAGCGACAGGCCCGCATCCACCGGCGCCGCGACCTGCGCCTCGCGCGTCTGCTTCTGCAGGGCCACCATGCGGTCGCGCGGGTAGTCCCAGGACACCGAGGCCATCCAGGCCTGCGGCGTCGAGGACAGCTCGAGCAGGTAGGTGCGCCGGTTGGTCGTGATGACCATGTTGGTCTTCAAGCCCGTGCGTGTGGGCTTGACCATCACGTTGACGCGCTGGGCCGGCCCCGTGCCGCTGGTGGTGTCGCCGACGATCCAGCGCACCGTGTCGCCCGCCGAGACCGTCACCAGTTCCTCGCCCTCCTGCAGCACGATGACGGTGACGCGGCCCGGGCTCGTGTAGACCTGGTACAGCGCACCGTCGGTGAAAGGCCAGACCTGGATCGCGTTGACGTAGCCCTCGCGCGAAGGCGCGACGCGCGCCTCGTCGTTGGCCTTGGACACGCGCAGCTTCTCATCGGTGGGCTCGGGCGCCGGCGGCGGCGTCTCGGTGGCCGGCAGCGCTTTCATCTGCGCCGGCAGCGGCAAGGGCTGGGGCACCTCAACCACTTCGACTGGCGCAGGTGGGTCTGGCAGACGCTGCGCCTGCACAGGTTCGTCCAGCGTGATGGCAGGCGGCGGCATGCCCTGCGACGCGCAGCCGGCCAGGCCCGCAATGAACACTGCCGGCGAGACGTAAAGGCGGAATTGTCGATTCATGGCTTCTTCGCTCCTTCGGTGGCATCGAGTTCGCGGCTCCACGACAAACCGTTGACGTAGATGCCCAGGGGGTTCTTGCGCAATTTCTCTTCGCTGCGCGGCGGCTGCAGCACGATGGACAGCACCGCGGTCCAGCGCTCGGTGCCGGCCGGCGCGCCGTTCACGAATGCGCGCTCTACCCAGCGCACCTGAAATGACGAATCGCTGGCGCGCACAACGCTGGTCACCTCGACGGCCACCGAGTTCTGCCCGATGCGCGAGAACGGGTCGTTCGTGCGCGCGTAGTCGTTGAGCGTGGCCGCGCCCCGGTCGGTGGCGTAGTCGTAGGCTTCGAGCCAGTTACGCCGCACGACGATGGGGTCGATGGAAAGCGAGCGCACGTCGTTGATGAAGCGCGCAAGGTGGTGCGCGATCTGCGCGTCGCCCGGGCGGTACGGCGTGGCGGCCTCGCCGACCGCACGCACCTGGCCGGTCTGGTCCACCTCGACGACGTAGGGCGTGACGATGGACTGCGCCGAGCGCCAGACAAGGCCGCCGGCCATCAGCAGCGCGAGGGTGAGCGAGCCGAAGGCCATCAGTCGCCAGTTCCTGGCCTGCACGCGGGCTGATCCAATGCGTTCGTCCCACACCTGCGCGGCGGCTTGGTACGGTGTGACGGGCACCGGCGTGTCGGAATAGCGCACCTGGGGTCGTTTGAATCGCATGAAAGGTTCTCCTTAGCTGTCATCGCGGAGGCTGGGGCTGGCCCCGCTGCCCCCGCTGTCGCCCGAACGCAGGGTGTGGGCTGCGACGGTCGCTCCATGCGCGAGGCGCTGGTGTCGCTGCAGCCGCTGCGCCCAGGCGGGCGGCGCGCTGGGAGTGGGCGCCGTGTCTGTGGATGCCGTGTCTGTGGATACCGTGGCTGCAACAGCCGGCGGCGCGGCGGCCTCGGCAACGAAGTTCGCCACGCGGTCGCGCGTGGCCTTGGCGCCCGAGGCAACGCGGTCGCCGACCGCACCGGCGCCGGTGCGCGCAACGTTGGCCAGCCCCGCACCCGCGGCGCGCAAGCCGCTGCCACCCGAGGCCGCGGCGCCGGCCGTATAGGCCGAGCGGGCGCTGCCAGCGAGCGAGTCGACCGTGCGGCCAGCAGCTGCCGCCCCGCCGATGACGCTGCGCGCAGCGCCGGGCGCCATGCGGGCGCCGGCCGCGACTGCCGCGCCTGCGCCCGCAACCGCAGCGCCACCGGCGACGGCCAACCCTGCCCCGCCCACCACCGTCCCGGCCGCCGCGCCCGCACTGAGCTGCGGCGCGCCAGCTACCAGGCCGGTGGCGATGCCCGGACCGAAGATGCCCAGGCCGAACAGCGCAATCGAGGCCAGCATGATCGTCAGCGCATGGTCGATGCTCGGCTCGGTCCCGGTCGGCGCGGTGAACTCGCCGAACAGCCCGGTGCCAATGCCGACGATCACGGCCAGCACTAACACCTTGATGCCCGAGGACACTACGTTGCCCAGTACCCGCTCTGCGAGGAACGATGTCTTGTTCCATAGTGCGAAGGGCACGAGAACGAAGCCGGCCAGGGTCGTCAACTTGAACTCGATCAGAGTGACGAACAATTGCACCGCGAGCACGAAGAAGCTCACGATCACCACAAGCCAGGCCAGCCCTAGCACCCCGATCAGGTCGAGGTTGGCGAACACCTCGGGGAAGCCCGTCAGGTCGCCGATCTGCGTCATGATCGGCCGCGCAGCATCGATGCCGACCTGCGCGAGCCGGCCCGGCTGCAGCAGCTGTGCCTGCGTCAGTGCCGAGCCGGAAGCGGTCAGGCCCAGGCCCGCGAAGGACCGGAAGACGATGCCGGCCAGCGTGTTGAAGTTGCCGATGATGTAAGCGAAGGCCCCCACGTAGAGCACCTTCTTGATCAGCTTGGCGATTACCTCGTCGCCGCCACCGCCGCCCGCGTTGCTCATGGCCCAGAACATGCCGGCCAGGGTCATGTCGATCAGAACCAGCGTAGCGGTCAGGAACGCCACCTCCCCGCCCAGCAGGCCGAAGCCCGAGTCGATGTAGCGCGAGAAGACATCGAGGAAGCGGTCGATGACGCCAACGTCGTTCACGGCTTCAGTCCTTGGCCGCCGAGCTGGCAGAAGGCGCCGACTCGGCGGCCGACGGCGCGGGCGGCTTCACCGGCTCACTGGTGTATGGCGACTGGCCGCTGCCGAGAAAGCGTCGCCGCGTGGCCTCGGACACGGCGTTGCACTGCGCATCGCCGACCTTGGCGTGGTCGGCCTTGCAGGCTTCGCGCAGTTCCTTCAAGCGCTGCGGATTGGCGACCAGCGATTCGACGGACTCGATGGGCGCGGGCTTCTTCTCGCAAGCGGCAAGCGCCACTACGCACAGGCTGATGATGAGGATTCGTCGCATGGCGGCTTCTCCCTCAGTTGCCGTAGAAGTTGACGGCGGCGGGCGTGTACGGCGTGCCGTCGCCCTGGAAACGACGGCGCACCTCGCGGGCACGCTCCTGCACAGCGACCTGCCGGGCCTGCTCCAACGCGGCAGCGCGGTCCTGCGTGATCTGCAGCTGCTGCGCCTGGATCGCCTGGCGCGACTGCAGCGCGAGCAACTGGTTGGTGGTCTGCATCGCCTGCAGCGCGCCCGTAGCCGACTGGCTGCGGTTCACTAGGTCGGTCAACGCGCGCTCGTCGGCCGCGAAGTTCTGCACGGCCTGCGACTGCACCTTGGTGGCCGTGCGCAGCGCCTCGAGCGAGTTGCGCCAGCGCGTGCGCGCGTCGAGCCCCATCTGCGTACCCGAAATCGCGGCAGTGTAAGAGTCGGGATAGAGGCGCCGGAACTCCGTCTCCATCTGCGAGACGGTGAAAGCCAGCCCTTGCGCCTGCTGGATGAGTTGGTTGGTCGCGTCCAGCGTGGCGCGAAGGTCCCCCAGCACGCTGGATGGCAGGCTGGCCAGGTTGCGCGCCTGATTCATCAGCATTTGCGCCTCGTTCTGCAACTGCTGGACCTGGTTGTTGATCTGCTCCAGGGTGTTGGCCGCCGTCATCATGTTCTGCATGAAGTTGGAGGCGTCGAATACGGTGTCCCCGATGCCGAAGATGGCGTGGGCCGGCTGCACGGCCCCGAGGGTCAGCACACCAGCGACGGCCAGCGCGGTGAGGCGGGGTTTGAACGAAACGATGCGGGTCATGGCGGAACTCCTTCGGGTGTTGGTGGATTGATGAGGTCGGCGGCCCAGTCCAGGCCGCAGTGCCGCAGCCAGTGCGCCGCGAAGTGCTGGGCTCCTTGCGCGGCGAGCACGGCATCGATGTCGCGCTGGTGCTGCGGCGTCGAGGCGCCCGCAAATGCCAGCGCCACGGGCCCCAGGTCCAGGTCGAAGACCCGGTTCCCGAGCCGCGACTGGTAGTAGTAGTCCTGCTTGGGCTGCGCCTGCGCGACGATGCCGATCTGCCGCGTGTTCAAACCGAAGCTCTCGTAGACCTTGCGGATCTGCGGCTCGGTGGCCTGCGGGTTGGGCAAGAAGACGCGACTGGCGCAGCTCTCCACGATGGCGGGCGCGATGGCCGAGCCCTCGATGTCCGCCAGGCTCTGCGTGGCGAAGACGACGCTGACGTTCTTCTTGCGCAGGGTCTTGAGCCACTGGCGGATGCGCGCCGCGAACACCGGGTCGTCGAGGAAGAGCCAGGCCTCGTCGAGGATCAGCAGCGTGGGCGCACCGTCCAGCCGCTCCTCGAAGCGTGCGAACAGGTAGCGCAGCACGGCCAGCGCCGCAGCGCGGCTGGCCATCAGCTCCTCCATCTCGAAGCCCTGGATGTCGGCAGTACCCAGCCGGTCGTGGTCGGCGTCCAGCAGCCGCCCGTGCGCGCCGCCCAGGACATAGGGCGCGAGCGCCTGGCGCAGCGCGTTGGACTGCAGCAGCACCGACAGGCCCGTGAGGGTGCGCTGCTCCACCGGGGCACTGGCCAGGCTGCCGAGCGCCGACCAGACCGCCTCGCGCTCCTCGGGGCCGACCACCACGCCCTCCTGGACCAGCCGGCCCTCGATCCACTCGGCGGCCCAGGTGCGGTAGCCCTCGCGGTCGATGCGCGCCAGCGGCTGAAAGGCAATGGCGTTCTCGCCGTTGCCTTCGTCGTCCGCGCGGCCGAGGTCGTAGTGTTCGCCGCCCAGGCCCAGGACCGTCGCGCGGATCGAGCGCCCCCAGTCGAACGCGAAGATGCGCGAGCCCGCGTAGCGGCGGAACTGCAGCGCCATCGTCGCCAGCAACACCGACTTGCCCATGCCGATCGGTCCCACCACCAGCGTGTTGCCCACGTCGCCGATGTGCGTGACGAACCTGAAGGGCGTCGCGCCGTCCGTGCGCGTCACGATCAGCGGCGGGCCGTCGAGGTGCGCATTGCGCTCCTGCCCGGCCCACACTGCGGACACCGGCATCATGTGTGCGAGCCCCAGCGTCGAGACGATGGGCTGGCGCACGTTCGCGTAGGCGTTCCCGGGAATGGAGGACAGCCAGGCCTCCACGGCGTTCAAGGTCTCCGGGATGGTCACGAAACCCCGGCCCTGGATTGCCCGCTCGGCCTGTCGTAGCTTCTCGTCGGCCGCAGCGGTGTTGGCGTCCATCACCACCACCGTCGCGGTGAGGTAGCCGAAGGCCACCTGGTCGCTGCCCAATGCCTGCAGTGCCGCGTCGGCATCCGCCGCCTTGTTGCTCGCGTCGGTGTCCACCAGCACGCTCTCCTGCTGGAAGATGGTCTCGCGCAGCAGCGCCACGATGTTCTTGCGCTTGGCGAACCACTGCCGGCGCAGGCGCGTCAGCTCCTTCTCCGCCTCGGCCTTGTCCATGCACAGGAAGCGCGTGGACCAGCGGTAGGCAAAGCCCAGGCGGTTCAGGTCATCCAGAATGCCCGGCCAGGTCGAGGTCGGGAAGCCGCGCACGGTCAGCACCCGCAGGTGCTGCTCGCCCAGCATGGGCGCGAGTCCGCCGACCAGCGGAGCGTCGGCCAGCAGCGCATCCAGGTGCATGGGCACCTCGGGCACCGCGACGGGGTGACGGCGCGTGGACACCGTGCCGTGCAGGTAGGTGAGCGTCCCGGCATCATCCAGCCGGACGATCTCGGGCATCACGCCATCGAGCAGGTCGAGCACCCGGTCGGTCTCTGCCATGAAGGCCGTCAGGCGCTCGTGCCAGTCCACGCCTTCGCTGGTCCGGTTCTCGTACAGCAGGCCCGCCGCACGGGCGCGGGACTCCTCCGGCGGCAGGTACTGCAAGGTCAGGTGGTAGCGGCTCTCGAAGTGGCTGGCCGACTCCTCGAAGGCGGCACGCCGCTCCTCCTCCACCAGCCAGGACAGCGGCTCGGGAAACTCCGAGTGCGGGTAGTCCGCCGCAGGCAGGCGCTCGGCCTCGATGAACAGCGCCCAGCCCGAGCCGAGCCGACGCAGCGCGTTATTCAGGCGCGCGGTGACGGCGACCAGTTCACCCTGCGTCGCACTGTCCAGGTCCGGACCCCGGAAGCGCGCCGTGCGCTGGAACGAGCCGTCCTTGTTCAGCACCACGCCGGGCGCGACCAGCCCGGCCCAGGGCAACCAGTCGGCCAGCAGCGCGGGACGTTGGCGGTATTCAGCGAGGTTCAGCATGGCATGCCCCTACACGTCGAGCAGCGCGCGCTGCTTGATGTGGCGCGCGAAGACCTGCATGAACTGCGGGTCGGCGCGGGCACCCCAGACCGCGAGCGAATGGCCGACCAGCCACAAGACGAGGCCGGGAATCCAGAGCTGCAGCCCGAGGCCAACCGCCGCGGCGAGCGTGCCGTTGGCGATCGCCACGGTACGCGGCGCGCCGCCGAGCAGGATGGGCTCGGTGAGCGAGCGGTGAAGAGGAACTTCGAAGCCCTGCACCTCGAATCCCGGTACGTTGTTCGCGCTCATGCCAGTACGGCCCCGCCCGAAAACGAGAAGAACGACAGGAAGAAGCTCGATGCGGCGAATGCGATGGACAGTCCGAAGACGATCTGCACCAGCTTGCGGAACCCGCCCGATGTGTCGCCGAACGCGAGCGTCAGGCCTGTGGCGATGATGATGATCACCGCCACGATGCGCGCCACCGGCCCTTGGATGGACTCGAGGATGGATTCCAGCGGCGCCTCCCAGGGCATGCTGGAACCGGCAGCGTGCGCGGGCAGCGCGACCGCGAGCAGCAATGCCACCATCAGCAACACCTGCAGCGCCAGACGTGCGCGCGCCGCTCGCACGGACTGGTGCACAGGAAGATTTGCGGAAAGGAACGAAGTCGTCATGGCGTTTCTCCTGGAACGGACGGTGAAGGGGGCGAAGGAAGCGATGGCAGCGGGGTGGGCGCCAGCTCGTGGTCGAGCCGGTAGCTGTTCCCGTCGAGGCCGGTGACGCGCGCGATGGCCTCGACACGCCGCGTGCGGCCACGCCCGGCGATGAAGACGATGACGTTGACGGTCTCGGCAATGAGTGCGCGCGGCACGTTCATCGACACCTCCTGCACGAGCTGTTCGAGCCGCGTCAGCGCGCCGACGGGCGAGCCCGCATGCACGGTGGCGATGCCGCCGGGGTGGCCGGTGCCCCAGGCCTTGAGCAGGTCCAGCGCCTCGGGGCCGCGCACCTCGCCGACGACGATGCGGTCCGGCCGCAGGCGCAGCGTGGAGCGCACCAGCTCGGTCATGCTGACGACGCCGGGACGGGTGCGCAGCGGCACGTGGTCGTGTGCCGTGCACTGCAGCTCCACCGTGTCTTCGAGCACGATCACGCGGTCGCCGGTGGCGGCCACCTCGTCGAGCAGCGCGTTGGCGAGCGTGGTCTTGCCGGTGCTGGTGCCTCCGGCGATCAGGATGTTCTGGCGATCACGCACGGCCGTGCGCAGGAACGCAGCCTGGTCGGCCGTCAGGATGCCGTCGACCACGTAGTCCTCCAGGCGGATCAGCGCGACGGCGCGTTTGCGCAGGGCGAAGACCGGGCCCGGCGTGACGGGCGGCAGCGCACCCTCGAAGCGTTCGCCGGTCTCGGGCAGTTCCGCGGTCAGCAGCGGCTTGCCCGCGTGCACTTCGGCGCGCACGTGCGCAGCGATCAGGCGGATGATGCGTTCACCGTCCGCGGGCGAGAGCGTGACGCCCATCGGCGCGCGGCCGGTGCCCAGCCGGTCCAGCCACAGCGAGCCGTCGGGATTGAGCAGCACCTCGACCACGTCGGGGTCGGCGAGCGCCTGCGCGATCTCCGGCCCCATCGCCGTGCGCAGCATCCGGATGCGGCGATCCAGCGCCAGCGAGGCCGGGGCCGCGGGCTTGGGCAGCGGCTCGGTCATGGCGCAGTCTCCGGTTTGCTGTCGGCCGGGGTCGCCGGCCGATGGTCTCCCGCGGAAGCATCGAGCCCGAAGAACTGCCCGTCCTCCGGTTGGATCTCCTCGTACACGTCCTTGACCAGGCTGCGCCCGCGCAGCAGGTGGCGGCCGAGCTGTTCGATGAACTGCTCGAAGCGCGCGCGTCCCTGCGCGCGCGCCGCCTCCTGGTGCGCCTCGGGCACCGGCGTGCTGACGGTCAGGAAGTAGCGCACGAACAGCGCCACGGTCTCGATCAGGATGTTCTGGTCGCGTTCGAGCTTGTCGAGCTGGCGCGAGAGGCGGTCCAGGCGCTTGCCGATGGCGGCCTCGCGCTGGTCGCCGCTGTCGGGCGAGAGGAACGACGACAGCGCGGCGGCGATGATCGAGGACTTGGACAGGCCCTTCATCGCGGCCAGCTCATCGAGCCGGCGCGCGTGGTCCCGCTCGATGAAGATGTTCAGTCGGGCGCGGCTCATAGCGCGATCCCGTCGTCAGGGTCGAGCGCGGCCAGCCGCGCGGCGCGCTGCAGGCGCGGATCGAGCTGCGTCGGCAAAAGCAGCGGCGCGTCGTCGTCATCGAGCATGCCGAGGTCGTCGGTGCCGGGTTCGGGCTGCGGCACGTAGCTCACCTCGTCCAGCTCGGGCTGCTGCTGCCGGCCGCCGTCATCCACGGCGACGACCTGGCCGGCAAGCGCCATGTCGAGGATGGGCGCGGCCAGCGGCGCCAGCCCACTCCAGTCGTCGTCCCGCACTGGCGGCGCATCTGCGTAGCGCCCGCCCGTGGCGAGCACCGGGGCCTTCTTCACGCGCTGCGTGAAGTTGCGGTCGAGGTAGTAGCGAATCTTGCGGGCACGGATGGGCGGATGGCCCGAGACCATCACCACGGCATCGTCGGGCGGCAGTTGCATCACTTCGCCGGGCGTGAGCAGCGGGCGCGCCGTCTCCTGGCGCGACACCATCAGGTGGCCCAGCCATGGTGCGAGCCGGTGCCCGGCATAGTTGCGCTGCGCGCGCAGCTCGGTGGCCGTACCCAGCGCATCGGAGATGCGCTTGGCCGTGCGTTCGTCGTTGCTCGCGAACGCGATGCGGACGTGGCAGTTGTCCAGAATCGAGTGGTTCTGGCCGTAGGCCTTGTCGATCTGATTGAGGGACTGGGCGATCAGGAAGGCGCGCAGGCCATAGCCCGCCATGAAGGCCAGGGCCGACTCGAAGAAGTCCAGGCGCCCGAGCGCCGGGAACTCGTCGAGCATCAGCAGCAGCTTGTGCCTGCGCGCGATGCCATCGGAGCCATCAAGCGATTCGGTCAGGCGCCGGCCGACCTGGTTGAGGATCAGGCGGATCAGCGGCTTGGTGCGGCTGATGTCCGAGGGCGGCACGACCAGGTACAGCGACACCGGGTGCGCAGCCGAGATCAGGTCGGCGATGCGCCAGTCGCAGCGCGAGGTCACCTCGGCCACCGTGGGGTCACGGTAGAGGCCGAGGAAGGACATGGCAGTGGACAGCACGCCCGAGCGCTCGTTCTCGCTCTTGTTGAGCACTTCGCGTGCGGCCGAGGCGACGACGGGATGCGGTGCCCCACCCTCTTCGTTCACGAGGTGCCGCGTCGTCATCATCCGGTGCAGCGTCACCTCGAAGGGGCATGCCGGGTCAGACAGGAAGTTCGCGACGCCGCGCAGGGTCTTGTCCTCGCCGGCGTAGAGCACGTGCAGGATGGCGCCCACCAGCAGCGCGTGGCTGGTCTTCTCCCAATGGTTGCGCCGCTCCAACGCGCCCTCGGGATCGACCAGGATGTCCGCGATGTTCTGCACGTCGCGCACCTCGTGCGTGCCGCGGCGGACTTCGAGCAGCGGGTTGTAGGCGGCCGACCTCGGATCGGTGGGGTTGAACAGCAGGCAATGGGAGTAGCGGGCGCGCCAGCCAGCCGTGAGCGTCCAGTTCTCGCCCTTGATGTCGTGGATCACGGCCGAGCCCGGCCAGGACAGCAGGGTCGGTACCACCAGACCCACGCCCTTGCCCGAGCGCGTCGGCGCGAAGGCCATCACGTGTTCGGGGCCGGCGTGCCGCAGGTAGCGCTCATCTTTCCCGCCGAGGAAGACGCCGGCGGGTTCGTGCAGGCCGGCCTTGCGGGTCTCGTCGTCCTCGGCCCAACGCGCGGAGCCGTAGGTGGTGACGCGGCGCGACAAGCGCGAGCGCCATATCGCCATGCCGATGGCCACCCCCGTTGCGAGCAGCCCGCTTCCCCCGGCGATGGCGCCGCCCCGAAAGAAGATGTCCGGTGCGTAGGCGTCGTACCAGTACCACCACTCGAACAGCTTCCAGGGGGCGTAGACCGGGAGGCCTGCCAAATTGGCCCACGCAGACCCCAGTCGTCCCTGATAACCAAGCGCATGGGCGGTCCACTGGGTAGCGCCCCACACACCGCCCAAGGTCACGCACAGGACCGCCGCGATCTGGCCGAGCAGGATGCCTGTTTGGATGTTCGATCCAGCACCTTCACCTGTTCCGTTTCGAAGAGCCATCTCCCAGGTTCCCTTCAGCGCAGCTGCGCCATGCGTCCGCGCACCCCCATGGCGCGCATGACACGAGTCTGGAATCGATGTGCCGCGCGGTACACCCACGTCAGCGTAGCTCAGCGAAGGCTGGCGGAGACTTCGTACGAGAACGCAGGTTTGCTACCGGAATTCCAGTGGCCGAGGCCAAGAAGCCCCAGCATCTCGACCCATAAGCATCCGCAACCCAGGCGCCGGTGTCCAAGGGCGATGATGCAGACCACGCATGCAGCGAATCCGATGCGCGTAACGATCATGACAAGTGATGACGGGACAAAAAGCGTTCCGCGCGGCCAGGTGATTCCCCCGCCAATGTTTGCGCAGCTCGTCCACGACTATGTACGCAGCAGCCAGCTGCGCGACCCCTGTAACTGCGAGATGGCTGATAACTGCTTAGCGTCGCGGCGATGGTTGGCACATATGACGTACGCGAGGCCGCTGAACTCATCGCTCACCAAAGAAGCAGCATGCACTGGCCCATGCCTGCAAGATCAGGACAATGTGCGGACGTAGGCAAGAAAGCGCTGCAGCGGCTCAGAGAGACCGAAGCGCTGGTGTTTGTGCAAAACGAAGGTGGTGATGTGCTCTTCCTCAGCGAGCGGGAGTGCGAGCACGTCACTGCGCCGCAATGTCTGTGCGTGCCCTTCGTCACCCAGCCCAACGCCCGCGCCGGCCGCTATACGGGTCACGTAGCCCGACAGGGTGCATGCCTCGCCCGCGAAAGTAACGCGATCGATGTACTTCCGTACGATGGTCCGCATCTGCCAAAGCAGGCCAGGCAGGCGCTCCTGGTTGCAGGACAGCAGGGGAAACGCCAGCAAGTCTGACAGGGAGACGACCTTCCGATTTACCAATTGATGGCTATGCGGCAGCACGGCCATGAGCCGATAGCGCCATGCAGGCGCTTGAGCGATGGCATCGTCGTCGGCAACACCGAAGGAAAAGCCGATATCGACCTCTTCGCTCTTAAGTGCGCCGAGCAGTTCGCCGGCCCGCAATTCCAACAACTCCAGTGGCACTTGAGGCGCAACGCTATGCCAACCGCTGAGGCACTCGGATAGCTTGGGTTGAGCAATGCCATCTGCAACGCCGACGCGCAGCGGCGGTTGGTACAAAGCATGTGTCTGGCGGACATTTCGCTTGACGCGCTCAAGCCGGATCAAGAGCTTACGTGCCTCTCTCAGCAACCTCACTCCAGCCGGCGTCAGTTGCAGCGTGCGTGGCAGCCGAACGAACAAGGGCGCACCCAACTGCTCCTCAAGATCACGGACAGAGCGCGACAGCGAGGTTTGATCGATGTGGATTCGCTCAGCAGCGCGGCGAAAATTCAGATCCTCGGCGACGGCGATGAAGTACCGAAAATGTCTCAGTTCGATCACTTTGCGATACCTCGTCTTCACCGAACGCGCTACCGCGACGGTGGCCAGGTCGGCCGGATTTCTGTGCTTCCAGATGGAATACGCAAGGCCTTGCTATAGCTATATTCATCCATGGTCTGCGCCGAGTGTTCGCGACCGTAGCCACTCGCTTTTGTGCCGCCGAACGGGGTCCCAGCCATGCGCCTGCGGTAGTTGTTGATATAGACGATGCCGGCTTCGATTTCGCGAGCGACCCGCAGAGCACGCTGCTGATCGCGTGTATAGACCGCCGCCACTAGGCCGAAGTCCGTTCCATTGGCCAGTTGGACGCCTTCGGATTCGCTGGCGAAGGTCGTCACGCAGGCGACGGGACCAAAGATTTCTTCTTTGAAGGCCGCCATGTGCGGGGCCACTCCAATCAGGATCGTCGGTGCGACAAAGAAGCCGTCCAGATTTTCAGGCGCGGCGGGAAGCTTTGCTTGCGCGGCCACGGTAGCGCCGTCCGCTTGGGCTCGTTCGATGTGTGCCAGCACGCGGTCCTTTTGGGCTCGACTGACCAGGGGGCCGACGTCGGTATTCGGATCGAGCGGACACCCGACATTCAACTTCTTTACGGCAGCGGAGAACTTCTCGATGAATGCCTCGGCCAAGGAGGCGTGGACAAGCAGGCGCGATGCCGCTGTGCACGCTTCCCCCTTGTTGAAGTAGCTCGCCTCCACGCAATCTGCTACTACACGATCCAGATCGGCGTCTTCGAAGACCAGCACTGGATTCTTGCCGCCCAGTTCCAAGAGAACAGGCGTGTGTCTTGCCGCCGCAGCTTGCAGGACAGCGGTGCCCGCACCAGGAGATCCCGTAAACGATATCTTTCGCACCAGCGGGTGCGTTGTGAGGGCGATGCCCACCTCCGGACCTCTGCCAGGAACGATGTGGATGACGTCGTTCGGAAGAATGTCCGTCAAGATGTCGACGATGCGCATGGCGGTAAGCGGCGCCTGCTCGCCCGGCTTGAACACAATAGTGTTCCCGGCGGCAAGCGCAGGCGCCGCCTTGGCGCCGAGGTGGACCGGTGGCCAATTGAACGGGAGAATTCCGGCGACGACACCGTAGGGTTCTCTGACGGTGGCGGTGTACATGTCGCCCCCATCCGAAAAAGAGCCTGACAGGCGCTCCGCCTGACCCGCGAAGAACTCGAACGACCAGACCAAGCTGGCGAGATCGCCCTGAAGTGCATCTCGGGCCGGCTTTCCATTCTCCCTGGCGAGCAGGCGGGCGAGGTCGTTGGCTTCCTCCGCGAGCACTGCGGCGGCTTTGCGCAGGTACTTGGCTCGCTCTGCTCCACTGAGCTTTCTCCACTCTCCGAACGCGGCATGCGCCGCGCGAACGGCCGCATCAACTTCCTGGTGGCCACCCCCCTGAATGACCGACAGCGGCCGACCCGTCGTGCTTTCTTCGACGACGAATCGATGGTTCTCTTCATTTGAAGACCAACGGCTTCGCAAAACCTCCATTGAGACTCTCCTTACCCGGCATCGGGTAACTGATTGAACAACTGTTTTGAACTAGTGTATCATAACCAACATAACCTCCTTTTTTGGCACTCGGAGGGCGACAAACAATCAAATGGAGACAACCATGGGTCAAATCGGCTGCGCTCTGCGGGGGCTTCTTCTCCTGCTGACATTGGTGCCCACGCTAGCATTCGCACAGTGGCCGGACCGGCCCATACGTGTCGTTCTGGGCGGCTCTGCGGGGGGGCCGCCGGACGCGTTCGCACGCATCTATGCGGAGCAGCTTTCCCAGACGCTCGGAGTTCCCATCGTCGTTGAGAATCGGACGGGCGCAACCGGCAACATCGCACAGGATGCGGTGGCGAAGGCTGCGAGCGACGGCAACACACTGTTGTATGCCATCGCCAATTCCTTTACCACGCATCCTTACCTGTTTACCAAGCTGCCTTTCAACTCCGACCGAGATTTCGCTCCCATCGCCCCGGTCGTTTCACAAGGCTTGTTTCTCGTGGTGAACAATGAATTTCCGGCGAAGAATCTCGCGGAACTCATCGCGCTTGTCCGCGCCAAGCCCGACACGGTGGCATATGCGTCCTACGGCCAGGGAGGCTTTCCACACCTTTTCATGGAAATGCTCATCGACAGTGAGAAGCTGCGCATGACGCATGTGCCCTATCGCACTTCGGCAATTCCAGACGTCATTGGCAACCAAGTGCCTATGGTGATCGAGCCGGCCGCGTCTGCCATCCCAATGATCAAGGCGGGAAAAGTTCGCGCGATCGCGTTCACGGCGGAGAAGCGGCACCCTGCGCTACCGGACGTACCCACGTTCTCCGAGACGCACAAGAACCTGGTGCTGACGGCGTGGCATGGCTTTTGGGCACCCGCAGGGACGCCGGCGAACGTCATTGCGCGCCTCAATCGCGAGCTGACGACGGCCAGCCGCCGCCCGGATGTCCAGAAGCGCATCCGCGATCTCTACTGCGAACCGCTGGAGGGAACGCCCGAGGCCATGGCGGCCATGGTAAAGCGGGACCAGGCAACTTGGAGCGCGGTGATCAAGTCCCGCAACATCAAGCTGGACTGAGCGTGCTGCACACCTGCACGCCCTACTGCCGACACGAACCGTCGGTACCACGTCCGCGCGCAGATAGTCAGCGGCACTTCACCGTGGACTTCCATTGCCATGCGCTAACGCCCGGCGTGGAAGCACTCGTGGCGGGCACGCCTCAAAAGCGCGGTGAACGCGCGCTACAGGAGAGACTGCTCGGCGCCGCGTCGCTGCGTCACAACCAGGACGTCCTCATCCCACCAGTGCTGCGAAGGATGACCACGGTCGAGGATCGTTTGAGCGACATGGACGCCATGGGGGTTGATCTCCAGGTCGTCAGCCCTTCGCCGTCGCAATACTATTACTGGGCGGAGGAGGCACTGGCCGAGGAGATCGTCCGGGTCCAGAACGAGAACATCGCGACCCTCTGCGCTTTCGCGCCAAGCCGTCTCCAAGGCCTGGGAACCGTATCGCTGCAGCATCCGCTGCTTGCGGCTGCGCAGGCGGAATTCGCGGTTCGAAAACTCGGATTGCGCGGTATCGAGATATCGAGCAACGCCGGTGGTATGGAGCTTGCCGATCCGCGGCTGGGGCCCTTTTGGCGAGCCGTGAATACTCTGGGATGCATCGTCTTTCTCCACCCCTTGGGCACCTCGCTTGGCGAGCGCGTCAATACCCACTACCTCTCCAACCTGATTGGGCAGCCACTGGAGACCACTATCGCGCTCAGTAAGCTGATCTTCGACGGTGTGCTCGACCGTCATCCCGACATCAAGCTCATCGCGGCGCACGGCGGCGGGTATTTGCCTTCGTACATGGGACGGACGGAGCATGGCAGCCTTGTGCGCCCGGAGGCCGGCGCAGGTCTGGCGCACTCACCCTCGGTCTACCTGCGCCGGATCTGGTACGACATCGTGGTCCACGATCCAGGCATCGTTCGGCATCTGATCGATACGGTCGGTGCCTCGCAGTTGGTGGTCGGAACGGACTATCCCTTCGACATGGGGCAGTACGACGTGCATGCGTTCCTCGCCGCGGTCCCCAACATCTCGGAGGTAGAGCGGAAGCAAATCCTTGGCGAAAATGCGGCGTGCCTTCTGGCCTGCGAGATTAGAGGTGATCCCGTTCGAAAAGGGCGCGGGAGCGTTTGAATTACACCAGACCATACTTGCGCGCCACGGTGTCTACATTCTCGAGGGCATGAACACAGCACCTTTGGCCGGCAAGGCCTGGGAGTTCCTGTTTGTCCTCGGCATCGCACGCATCACCGGCTCGGTTCAGGCACTCATAAACCCGGTTGCAATCCGTTAAACAGCCTGCAGCGCCCCGACTCCGAAGATGGTCATGTCTTCGAGAAAGGGGCACGCATACCGCCATTGAGAAAGCGCACGAGGGCCCCCCTCAGCGCCCGAGCGTCGGTGGGATCGGCCTGCCCGTCAGAAAGCTTGGCCAGCCGACTGTCCTTGGTTCGGTCCGTGATTGTCAGAACCACGGTGCTCACCATGAAGGTATATCGCCACGGAAACTCGTCGGCGGGAACGTCTGGACACGCCGCGGCGAATGCGGCGATGTACCGCTTGGCCATCGGATCAAAATGTTTGCGCATGAGCTTGGACGTCATGTCGCTCGGGGTCGTCCTGTGACGCAAGATCAACCTCGCGAGCAGGAGGCCTTCATCGCCATGGCTGCTCCCAACGTAGGGTTCGATGAAGGAAGAGATGACGTCCTCGAGCGCAGGTGGCTTGCCAAGTGCTATACACCGCGCCTCGATCTCGCTCAGGCTGCTAAGGCGGCGCTGGTTGACCCGCTTCGATAGCTCTTCAAACACAATCTTGGCCAACGCTTCCTTCGTGCCGAAGTGATAGTTGACCGCGGCCAAACTGGTCCCTGCATGGGTAGTGAGTTCCCGCAAGGAGACGTCGTCTACGCCCTTCTTTGCGAAGAGAACGATTGCGGACTCGACCATCCGTACGCGGACGTCAACATCTTGAGGCTGCTGCTGAGGCATTTCGGCTGATTTTGCTGGTCGCATGAAACGATTGTATCGATCGGCCGTTCATCTGACTGCGCCGAGGACCGCCCCGCTCCGCTTGCATCGGCTGTGTCAGGTCCCGCTTAGGAGGCCTGCCAATGCCTAAGTCGCTCCGACCGTCAAGCCCTGTACCCGGCAGCACTGCGCCGTCACTGCAGTGCCTGGTCCAAGTCGGCGCAGAGGTCTTCCACTTCTTCCAGTCCCACCGATAGACGCACCATGCCATCGGCGATGCCCATGTCGGCACGCACTTTGGCACCCGCTTCCCAGAAGATGGTGTGCGCCACCGGAATCACCAGGCTGCGCGTGTCCCCAATGCCTGTGGCCTTCACCGGCAGGCGCAGACGGTTGATGAAGCCCAGACAGTCGTTCGCATTCTTCAATTCGAACGTGAAACCGAGGGGAGAATTCATTGGCATGCTGCAGATGCGGAATCTGCGTGAGGTTGCGCAGCGGCGGCGGTTCAATGGGCCTGAATGACGCGTTCGCGCAAGGCGTCAATGACCAGGCCACGGATGCCGAGCATTGCCATGTCGCGCGAGATCTCCTCCTTCAGCAAGCCGAGCGCGTCATTCAGGCCGGGTAGACCGCCGACCGCCGTCGCGTAGCCGAATGGTCGGCCGACGAAGACGAAACTCGCACCGAGCGCAAGGGCCTTGAGCGCATCGGTTCCTCTGCGCACGCCGCCGTCCAGCATCACTGGAAGCCCCGTACGAACCGCAAGGATCGAAGGAAGGACATCGAGCGGCGACGCGGCTCCGTCGAGCTGGCGGCCACCATGGTTGGACACGATGATCCCGTCCGCCCCCGCGTCGGCGGCGGCCCGGGCATCATCGGCGTGCAACACACCCTTGATGACCAATTTGCCCTTCCAGTGGCGGCGAATGGCGCAAAAGTGCTTCCAGGTCAGATGCCCCCGGTCCGAGAAATCCCGAAGCACGTGTTTGGACAGTATCGGCGCGCCCCGCGTGGCGTAGTTGTTCTCGAAATGCGGCACGCCATGGCGCGCAATCGTTTTGAGGAAAGTCCCGAAGAGCCACTGCGGCCGCGTGACTCCCTGCCACGCCAGCCTGGGCGTGGGCCGAAGAGGCGTTGTGAAGCCGGCTCGGGCGTTGTTCTCCCGATTCGCCGCGACGGGGGTGTCGACCGTGACGACCAAGGTCTGGAACCTGGCCGCAGCAACGCGGTCAAGAAGCGCCTCGATCTGCCCCATGTCTCCGGGCAGATAGGCCTGAAACCAGGCCCGGGGATTCACCGTGATCACTTCTTCCAAGCGAATCAGGGACGATCCGCTCATGATCATCGGAACATCGTGCTGGGCAGCAGCCTGGGCCATCACGATGTCCCCGCGGTAGGCAAAGAGTGCGCTCAGTCCCAGGGGCGCGATTCCGAAAGGCGCTGCGTAGGTCTCGCCAAGCAGGGGCGCGCTGGTCGACCGATGCGTGACGTCAACCAGAACCCTGGGGACGAATCGGTACCTGTCGAACGAACTGCGGTTCCCAGCGAGCGAGGCGTTGGTCTCGGCGGCGCCTGCGATGTACTGAAAGACAGGTGGCAGGAACGCCCTTGCGGCTTCCTCGAAGTCGTCCAGGCATAGGATCGGCGACATGTCTCAGGCGTCCGGCAGCGAGGCAGAGATCGCCTTGGCCGTCGCGCGGTGGATGTGATTGTCGGTCGGGGTAATGAGGATTTCAGCCAGGCAGGTGCGGGCGGGCATACGCGCCGCAAGCACCGCCGCGGCGGCGACATCTTCGGGTTGCACCATCGAGGCAAGATCCTCAGCCGAGGGTACGTTCGGACGTGACTTCTGGAATGGGGTCGCCACCGCGCCAGGGTTGATGCAGATGCTGCGGATGCCGTGGATCCCTTCCTCGGCGTTGATCGTCGCCGACAGTGCACGGGCGCCATGCTTGCTCGCGGTGTACGAAGGCCCCACACCGGGAAAAATGCCGGCCGCTGCGTTGGAAACGATATGGATCAACAGTCCACGGCGGCGCGACCGCATGGCCGGCAGGACCGCGAGGCTGCAGGCGAAGGGGCCCTTCAGGTTGACGTCGATGATGGTCGCCATGTCCTCGGGCGAAAGATGCTGCCAGTATCTGCGCGGCACGTTGGTGCCGGCGTTGTTGACCAGGATGTCGACCTCGCCCAGGCTTGAAGCGATCGCTCGGTGGGCCTCGACCACGCTCTCCAGGTCGGCCACGTTCGCCGGCACGACCAGAACCTCGCAACCGAACTCCCTTGCGAGTGCCGCGGTCTCGGCCAGCTTCTCCGCAGAGCGGCCCGACACGGCAACCCGGCAACCTTCCTGCGCGAAGGCGAGCGCGATACTCTGCCCGATGCCGGTGCCGGCACCCGTCACCCACGCCACGTGACCGCTGATACCACCCAATGCCGAAAGAATGCTCATGTGGCTTCCTTCAAAACCTGATTTCGTGAAATGGCAGTGCGGCCGGTATTTGTCCGACGCCGACCGCCGCCTTCAACAAGCAATGTGCTTGTGCTGTTTCCGATCGGCGGCCAGCGCCGGCATCCACAGACGCCCCCGCTTTGAACCACTTCAGGACTGGCCACCAGCCAAGCCTTGAGCGTCACTGGCGAGCCACCGGGTCCGCCACGATGGCGGACGCCTTGCCGAACGAGATCGGAACGAAGCCATCCCGTTCGCAACGACCTGTCAATATCACGCGGTCGCCGTCCTCCAGCCACATCCGCGATTCGCCATTGGCGAGCCGGATCGGCACCTGACCACACTTGTTCATCTCGAGAAGGCAGCCGAGCTCGGACGGGCTCGGACCCGACACTGTGCCAGTGCCCAGAAGATCGCCCGCCAGCATCTCGCAGCCGTTGACGGTGTGGTGCGCCACCATCTGCGCGATGGTCCAGTACTGGTCGCGCAAGTTTGGCTCCGACAGGACTTCTGGCCCCGTACCGGATTGCCGCATGGTCGAGGTCTCCAGCAGGACCGACAGCTTCAGGTCGACGCCACCGCTGCGTTGGTCTGCCTCATCCTCGAGGTAAGCCAACATCGCAGGCGTGCCCGGCGAGCGTGCCACGGCGCCCACCCTGAAGGGGGCCAGCGCGTCGAGCGTGACGATCCATGGAGACACCGTCGTCAAAAAGTTCTTGGAAAGGAACGGCCCCAGCGGCTGCGTCTCCCACATCTGCAGATCACGGGCTGACCAGTCGTTGAGCAAACCGAGGCCGAAGATGTGCTGCTCTGCGTCGGCCAGTTCGATGGGCTGTCCCCAGCGATTGGGCTGGCCGATCCATACCGCGACTTCGCATTCGAAATCCAGCCATTGCGTTCTTGAATGGACAGGGGCATCTTCTCCCTGCGGCAATACCTGGCCCCAAGGGCGCTCGAACGAGTCGCCGCTGCACCGCACGGTCGAGGGCCTGCCATGGTAGGCCACCGGGAGGTGGTGGAAATTGGGGAGCAGCGGATTGCCCGGGCGGCGGATCTCGCCGGCGTTGCGCGCATGGTGTATCGAGGAAAAGAAGTCGGTGTAGTCGGGCGGACGCGTCGGAATCAGCATTTCAACCGATGCCTTCGGGATGAGACACCGCTCCAGCACGCCTTGCTTGGCATGGCCTTCGGACAACACGGCACTCAAAGCGTGGCGAAGCTCGCGAACGGTGTCACGTGGCGCGGCCATGAGATGACGCAAGTTGCCATTACTCGCCACGATCAGGTCGGTGCAGGTGCTGCCGAATGCACCACCCACGGCCGCATCATGCAGATCCAGGACGGAGTTTCCGATGGCCACCGCGATGCGGGGTGTCGCGCGTTCGCGTGAGCGATAGCTGCCGAAGGGCAGGTTCTGTATTGGGAAATCACTGCCAGACTCTGAGTTTGGCACCCAGCTTCGGAGTTCAGGCTCATGGGTTCTATCGAGTGATTGCAAAGTCGCCTCCAATCCAACTGGTTGTAAAAAATTTCCGTGTGAGGTTCAAATGCCAGCAGGCTCCGGCTCCAGGACTGGTTGCAGATTCCCGGGCGCGCGCATTCCATTTGCCAGAAAGCGCACGAGCGCCGCACTCAGCGAGATGGAATCGTTCGGATCGGCCTTGCCGCCCGAGAGCTTGAGCAGCCGGCTGTCCTTCCGCCGGTCCGTGATCGTCAGTACAACGGCACTGGCCATGAAGGTGTAGCGCCATGGAAACTCATCTGCCGGCACGTCCGGACACGCAGCCGCGAGCGCCGCGATATACCGCTTTGCCATGGGATCGAAGTGCTTGCGCATCAGCTTGGCCGTCATGTCGCTCGGCGTGGTCCGGTGCCGCAGGGTGAGGCGGGCCAGCAGGAGTCCCTCTTCGGCGTTCGCAGTGCCCGTGTAGGGCTCGATAAAGGCCAAGATGATGTCTTCCAGCCGGGGCAGCGAACCGCTGGCCTTGCACGTTGTCTCGATCTCGTGGAGGCGATCGATCCGGTCCCGGTTCACGCGCTTCGTCAGCTCTTCAAACACTATCTTCGCCAACTCTTCCTTGGAGCCGAAGTGGTAGTTCACCGCGGCCAGATTGACCCCCGCGTCGGTGGTGAGTTCTCGCAGTGATACTTGATCGACGCCCTTCCGGGCGAAGAGAGCGATGGCCGAGTCGATCATCCTCTTGCGTACATCAATGTTCTGCTGGGACTTGACGGACATGGCGTAGATGTTGGCAGTTGAACACGTGTCTCCGAAACTGTTTGCTGTTCTTCTCACACCGGCGCAGTCGCCAGGTGGCGGGCCGCGATCCATCCGAAAGTGACCGCAGGGCCGAGGGTGATGCCGGGCCCCGGATACTCGCCGGCCATGATGGAGTGCATATCGTTCCCGACCGCATAGAGACCTGCGATCGGCTCGCCGGTGTGGTTCACGGCGCGGGCGTGGATGTCGGTCTGGACGCCGATGGTGGTGCCGATATCGCCCGGGTGCACCTGGACCGCGAAAAATGGTGCGCGACGCAGTTCGCCAACGCATGGATTGGGCGAGTGCAACGGGTCACCCAGGTGGCGGTTGTACGCACTGGCGCCCTTTCCAAAGTCGTCATCGTTCCCGCTCGATGCGAAGCGGTTCATGCGCTCGACGGTGCGGACAAGTCCGCCCGCATCGACGCCAATGCTCCTCGCCAGTCCTTCAAGCGTGTCACCCTTGACGAGGTAGCCGCTGCGCAGCAGATGGCGCCGCGGCCAACCAGCAGGCCGGGCGAGTCCCAAACCCCATTTCCTCATGAACTTGCTGTCGCAGATCAGAAACGCGGTACGCGACCCTTCCGGCGCGGCAGGCCGAGGCATTGCGCGAACGAACTCGTGATAGGAGCTCGCTTCATTCACGAAGCGCTCACCTGCCCGGTTCACCGCGATGAGGCCGGGCTTTGCACGGTCCCAGGCGAAGTGGGGATAACGAACCTCCCTGCCGTCGTCCCGCCCATGGATCGAGACCGGAACCCAGAAGGCAGGCTCCTTCTGCGGCGCACCCAAGCTGGCACCGGCGCGGAGCGACATCTCGATGCCCTCCCCCTTGCTGCCGGGCGCGGCGACGGAAAACGATGTCGAAGGCTCTGAAGAGTGCCTGCGCCGAAGAGGCACGTTCCAAGAAAAGCCGCCAGAGGCGACCACAACGCCCTTTGTCGCATGCAGGACCTGCGCTTTCCCATCCCGCACGATTTCCACGCCGATGACCCGCCCATCGTCGACCACCAGGTCGGTCGCCCGAACGTTCACGAGGCAAGCGACAGCTCTCGAATCAAGCGCAGCGAGCAATTGCGCGACCAGGGCGTTGCCAAGGACGAGCCGGGTGCCTCTTCCGTAACCCTGAAGCCGGTCCCCCAGGTATCTGGTCAACAAAGACAAACCATGGGCGCAGGAACGAGGAGACCGCCGCGCCTGTAGCAGATGCTGGACATCCTGCAGGTCGACCATCATGCCGCCGAGCAGCGTGAATGCTTCCATCGGCGGGCGCAGACGCTTGAAGCCTGCTTTCCCTAGCCGGCGCCCATCGAACGCCATTGGATTGTGAGAGCGCCCACCCAGCGATCCGCCGGGCATTTCGGGATGGTAGTCAGGAGAGTGATCGCGCACGAGGAACCGGATGTCTGCCCGGTCGCGCAGGTAGTCAAGGGCGTTCTGACCGCACTCCAGGAACCGGTGGAGCAGCACATTCGGTGCGGAGTCTCCGATCAAGGCCGAGAGATATGCCAGCGCGCTGGAAGAAAGTTGGCGCGCCTCTCCTTGGACTTCTCGAGGCGGTATCCACACGGTTCCTCCGGATAGTGCGCTCGTGCCGCCCAGCAGCGGCTCCTTCTCGACCACGAGCACGCGAAGACCTTCGACCGACGCCGTCAATGCAGCCGTCAGCCCTGCAACACCGCTGCCGACCACGACGACGTCGTAGGACGTGGCGTCAGCGTCTCCAGTTGCAAGTTCAGGCACGACGCGGCGCATCCACCAACACGAAGGCAATCCTGGCGGGGCTGCCGGAACGGTTGGCCCAGGCGTGGTTCGTGCCCCGCTGGATCAGGACATCGCCGGCACGGATGACGGTTTCCTGTTCATCGAGGATGGCGGTGAGCTCGCCCTCGAGCATGATGGCGAAATCCACTGTCGTCGTCTTGTGCATGCCCGGGTGCGGTGCCGCGTCGGCCGTCGCACTTGGGCGATGCGCGTCAGGGAACATTTCCTTGAAGGTGGCCTCGACAGCCGCCTGCCGGCTCTCGGCATCCTGCGGCTCAGGCGGAACATCGATGATCCGCAGCACCGTGCCGCCATCAGGAGGTTGAACGCCCTGATGCTCCGTGATGGAGTCCGGCGCGTCGAACGGCTGCGCCGCGAGCGTGCGCCAGAGGTTGGTGACCCGGTAGCCGGGCCGGGTGTCCACGGTGAGTTCGGCGGGGGAAGGGCCGTCCTCAGCAATGCAAGACAGGCCACTTTCCGAAAGCCCGGTCACGACTCTGCGAATCGGCGGACGACTGAAGTTTTCCATTTCAAGACCTTGAGAGTTCCGGTCGCCACAAACCGGCGGCAACGGTGGCAAGCGGCGAGCATAACGCAGAACGAACAAACGTTTCGAACATCCGTTCACTAGGGAATTCACCAATCTGAACGCATGTTTGAAATGATCGTATCTGCGATACATTTCCCTCTTCTGGCGCAACCCCGGGGCGCCTTCTTCCCGGCACTCAAGAGACAAGCATGAAACTTCGCCGCAGAGAACTTCTTGCCGCCGCCGTTGCCTCGACAGCGTCGCCCTATTTGCTGGCCCAAGACACACCAGGTGTCAGTTCCTCCGAGATCAGGCTGGGCATGACACTTCCGCTCACCGGCGCGGCAGCGGCCTACGGCGCTCTGGGCCGCACCTTCGAGGCCCACTTCGCAGAGGTGAACGACGCAGGCGGCGTGAACGGTCGCAAGATCCGGGTGTTTCTCGCGGATGACGGCTTCGCACCGAATCGCAGCCTCGAGCAGGTCCGCAGGCTTGTGGAACGGGATCAAGTGCTGGCGATCGTGGGCCAAACAGGCACGGCGACCTCACTGGCTACCCGGAAATACCTGAACGACGCCAAGGTGCCCCAGATCTTCGTGCTGTCGGGAGCGCCGACTTACACCAATGACATCGAACAATATCCATGGAGCCTGCCCTGGCTGCCAGCCTACCGAATCGAGGGCAGCGTCATCGCCAAGCACATCGCGACGGCGAGGCCGGGCGCCAAGCTGGGCGTGCTGTATCAAAACGACGATGCTGGAAAGGGATTCCTGACGGGGCTCAAGGCAGCCGTGCGGGCGGGCCAGATCGTTAAGGAGGAATCCTTCGAAGCCACGGATCCGACCGTCGATTCCCAGGTCCTGGCCCTCAAGGCGGCTGGAGCAGACACGCTGGTCGTGTTCGGCATTCCGAAATCGACCGCGCAGGCGCTGCGCAGGGCGTTCGACTCCGACTGGAAGCCGCAGGTCTACATCTCCAGCATCGCGGTTTCGATCCCGCAGGTTCTCGAGCCAGCAGGCTTGGACAAGTGCAAGGGGGTCATCAGTACGGCGTATCTGAAGGATCCGGCAGATCCTGCGTGGGCTGACGACGCTGCGATGAAGGACTTCCTCGCATTCATGAAGAAGCGCGCGCCCCAGGTTCCGCTCGACAACCTCGCCGCGTTGGGCGTTTCCATCGCCATGGCGACGGTGCAGGTCCTCAAGCAGTGCGGCAAGGACCTGTCGCGACAGAACGTGATCAACCAGACCATGAACCTTGACATGGAACTCCCGCTCGTGCTGCCAGGCCTGCGCGTGCGCACCAGCCCGAAGCAGCGGGAGTTGTTCACGGCCATGCGCCTGCAGGAGTTCGATGGCGCCCGCTGGGCTCTCATGCGGGCATGAGGCGCATGACCGCGACCGACGACATGATGCTGAGCCTGGATGGGGTGACCGTGAAGTTCGGCGGCATCACCGCCCTTGATGAAGTCTCCTTCGATGTGAACCGTGCGTCGATCTGCGGACTCATCGGTCCGAATGGCGCAGGAAAGACCACATGCTTCAACTGCATCAGCGGGCTCTACCGGCCTCAAGGCGGGAGCATCCGGTTCGGCGGGCGCGAGCTGACTGCAGTGCCCCGCCACCAGATCGCCCATCTTGGGATCGGACGCACGTTCCAGAACCTCGCCTTGTTCCCTTCAATGTCAGTGAAGCGAAACGTCATGGTCGGCGCCCATGGAAGCGAGGGCGCCGGCTTCATCAAGAGCATGCTGGCGTTGCCCTCCGTCAGGCGCAGTGAAGAGGAAACCGGGGAACGCACCGACCGCATTCTGGAGCGCTTTGGGCTGGCAGACATCGCAGATACGCCGGTGAGCAGCTTGCCCTTTCCTGTCCAGAAGCGCGTTGAAATGGCCAGGGCGATGGCCAGCCGCCCCAAGGTGCTGATCCTGGACGAACCGGCGGCCGGCCTCAACCACGTGGAAGTCGAACGCCTGGCGGGCGAGATCCAGCAGATCAGAGACCAGGATGGCATCACGGTGCTGCTAGTCGAACACCACATGAATCTCGTCATGCGGGTGTCCGACAAGGTCGTTGTACTGAACTTCGGCAAGAAGATCGCTGATGGCCTGCCCGGCGAGGTCCGCGGCAATGCCGATGTGATCCGCGCCTATCTGGGAACGGAAGCATGACCGTTCTACTGAAACTCGATGAGGTCTCCGCGTCGTATGGGGACGTCGGCGTGCTGTCTCGTGTCAATCTGCAGGTCTCGCTGGGTGGCATCACCGCCATCCTCGGTGCCAACGGCGCGGGGAAGACGACCATGCTGCGGACGATCTTCAACGTCCTCGTTCGCCGGCAAGGGCGTGTGCAGTTCGAGGGGGAAGACATCACCCACTTGCGAACACCGCAGGTCGTGCGCCTGGGCATCACCCATGTTCCGGATGGGCGTGGAACGTTCGCGCAGCTGTCTGTCGAAGACAACCTGCTCCTTGGCGGCTACACACTGGGTTCGAGCGCACTTGTCAGGAAGGGGATGAGCCGGGTGTATGACCTCTTCCCCCGGCTCAAGGAGCGCTCCCGCCAGCAAGCGGGCACGCTTTCAGGGGGAGAACAACAGATGCTCGCCATCGGCCGGGCGCTGATGCCCAACCCGAAGCTGATCCTTCTGGACGAGCCGTCCTTTGGATTGGCGCCGCAGATCGTTGCGGAGATCTTCAAGACTCTGAAGAACATCAACCAGGCCGGCGTCAGCCTGCTCCTGGTCGAACAGAACGCGAAGATCGCCCTGAGTGTGGCCTCCCACGTTTGTCTCATCGAGACGGGAGAGGTCATACGCAGCGGTCCTGCCGAGGAACTACAGGGCGATGAAACCGTCCGCAAGGTGTATTTGGGCTATTGAGAGACTCCAATGACAGATTCCGCTTTCATACAGCAGTTGATTACCGGACTGACGACCGGCTGCGTCTATGCGCTCGTCGCGCTGGCACTGGTGATGATCTACCAGACCACCCACCTCGTGAACTTCGCGCAGGGAGAGATGGCGGTGCTTTCCACCTATCTCGTCTTGGTGCTCATCTCCAAGGGGATGTCGTACTGGGCAGCGTTCGCCATCACCCTGGTCGTGTCCTTTCTGTTCGGGGTCGCGGTCGAACGGCTGCTGATGCGGCGCTTCTCGGGCAAGCCGGTCATCACCATAGTGATCGTTATGGTGGGCATGATGATCTTGTTCAACGGCATCGCTGGGTTTGCCTTCGGATACGAGGTGCGCAGGTTCGACAGCCCCTTCGACTCCATCGCCTGGCTGAAGACGGGCTTCATGTCTCCGCATGAAGCGGGCGTGGGGCTCGTCACGCTGATCGTCCTCTTCTTCGTCTATGCCTTCTTCAAGTCCACCAAGCTCGGACTTGCCATGCGGGGCGCAGCGGCCAATCCGCTGTCAAGCCAGTTTGTCGGCATCGATGTCGGCTGGATCCTGGCGCTCGGGTGGGGGCTCGCAGCTGCCATCGGCGCAATCGGCGGCGTAATGACGGCGCCCGTGGTCTTTCTGGACCCCAACATGATGCTCAGCGTGATTCTCTACTCGTTTGCGGGGGCTGTGCTGGGTGGAATCTCGAACCCGTGGGGTGCGGTGGCCGGTGGCCTGATGCTGGGCGTCGCCGAAAACCTGGTCGGCGCCTACCTCATTGGAAGCGACCTGAAGCTCGCCTTCGTGCTGGCCGTCATCGTGGCCGTACTGACACTCGCACCCAATGGGCTTTTCGGCCGGCGGTTGGTTCATCGCGTCTGATTGCAATCACATGAACACCCTTGCACAAACAAGCCCCTCCGCTCCGTCCCCTCCGATGAAGTTCGCTTCGAGGCTGCCCCTGGCCCTGTTCATCCTGGTCGGCGTCTCGGTCCCTTTCGTTCTTGCCGGATACCAGATCCTGCTCGCGACAAGCGTGCTTTCGTTCTCGCTCGCCATCCTGGGACTCAACCTGCTGTCTGGCTACAACGGACAGATCTCCCTGGGCCACAGTGCCTTCCTTGCGATAGGCGGTTACGCAACGGCCATCCTAATGGCCAAGTTCGGGGTTCCCTACTGGGCAGCGATTCCCTTGGCGGGTCTGATCAGCATGATGGTGGGCCTCGTGGTCGGCGTTCCGGCGCTGCGACTGGAACTCCTTTATCTGGCCCTGGCGACTTTCGCGCTCGCGGTCGCGGTTCCACAGCTCGCGAAGAACAAGCTCGTCTCCCATTGGACGGGCGGGGTGCAGGGCCTTGAAGTGGGCAAACCGGAGGCATGGACAGCGATCGGGCTGAACTCCGACCAAACCCTCTACGCGATCGTCTTTCTCGTCGTGCTGGTGTGTTTCGTCGCGGCAGACAACCTCGTGATGGGCCGTGTGGGGCGGGCCCTTGAGGCCATCAGGGATCAGCCTATCTCGGCCGATGCAATGGGGATCAACAGCCGCACGTACAAGATCGCCTGCTTCGGTGTGAGCTCGTTTTTCACCGGCGTCGCCGGCGCGCTGGGCGCCCTCACCACCCAGTTCGTTTCCCCGGAAAGCTACGCCTTCTTCGTCTCCGTGACCCTACTGATCGGCGCCGTCGTGGGCGGATTCAAGAGCGTCTACGGTGCTCTGATCGGCGGAATCTTCGTCGTCATGATGCCGAACTACGCCGAGAACCTGTGGCAGGGCGCGCCCGCATTGATCTACGGAGCAGTCACCATCCTTCTCATGCTCGTCATGCCAGAAGGCTTCGCCGGACTGATCCACCGTCTGCTATCGAGGATGGGGCAGTGGACAAGAAGCTAGGGGCAACCGTCACTGGCGCCGACTCTGGAATTGGGCGCAGACAGGGCATGCAGACCTGCTTCTAGAAAGCGCGTCTTACCGGCGCAAAACCACTTTCCTTGCTCGTCGGAGGACAGATTCGACACTATTTAGGTCTACCAACGTAGCGATGGCTTCAAACGAACATCTTTTTCAAACGGTCGTCGTATGGAGTGGATCTTGCGACGCTGGATGCGAAAGATCAGAAACATTCCGTTCGCCGCTCTCATCTGTGTTTTCGTGAACTCCCATGAGTTTGAAAGGAGAAAAATCAAATGACATTTCTTAAAGACGGTTGGTACTGCGCCGGGTGGAAGAAGGACGTTACCGAGAAGCCGCGCGCCATCACGATCTGCGGGGAAGAGATCGTGCTATTCCGAGACGCCGACGGTCGCGCTGTGGTGCTGGAGAATCGTTGCCCGCACCGCTTCGCGCCGCTTTCGCAAGGTCGTGTGATGGGCAACGTGATTCAATGTCCCTACCACGGTCTCGAATTCGACCGTTCCGGGATGTGCGTGCTCAATCCGCACGGTCAAAAAGTGATTCCACCGCGCGCCGCCATCAAGTCCTACCGCGCCGAGGAAAAGTATGGAGCGGTTTGGGTTTGGATGGGCGACCCCGCGGCGGCTGACCCGGAAGCCATCATCTCGTTGCCTTTCATCGAAGATGAACGTTATGCGGTTGTGACCGGGTACTTCCACGTGAAGGCCAACTACCAGCTCCTCAACGACAATTTGCTCGACCTCACCCACTCCGCGTACATCCACACGACGACGGTGGGCCTTCCGCCCGACATTGCGGCTACCGTCAAGTACACGGTTCGCAGCGAAGGCAACGTGATTCGGTCGGAACGCTTTCTTAGCAACGTGCCCCCTACCCCACAGTTCCTCAACTTGTTCAAGGAACCCTTGGGCGACATCTACTCATACCTGAGCTGGTTTCCGCCGTCGTCGATGCTGCTCGATCTGAGCGTTGTGCCGCACGGTTCGCCGAAGCGACCTATCGAGGAACCGACCGACGATGCTGTACTGATCCCGGGCGCCCACCTCGTTGTGCCGGAAACCCAGGATACGGCTCACTACTTCTACGCCGTGGCGCGCAGCGCTGCAATCGACGATGCATCGAAGACCGAGGCGATGGGCAAGCTGAGCTACCAGACCTTCGTCCAGGAAGACGCCCCGATGATCGAGGAGTGCTATCGGCTAATGGGCGGCAAGGAGTTCTACTCGCTGCAGCCGGCAATTCTGGAGTCCGACCGAGGCGGCATTCTCGCGCGGCGCATTCTCGCGAAACTTACCAGCTGACGCAGAGATGGGACAACTCATGGTCACCACGCGCGAAGGCGTTTCGCATCGCGTCGAAGCCCGCTCCGGCCTAACGCTCATGGAGATCCTCAGAGGCGCCGGCTTTGACGAGATGCAGGCACTCTGCGGCGGCTGCTGCGCTTGCGCGACCTGCCACGTCTATGTGGATTCGGCCGCGTTGGATCGCCTCCCACCGCCCGAGTCGGATGAGCGCGAGCTGCTCGAGAGCTCTTCGCACAAGTCGCCGCTTTCGCGTCTTGCCTGCCAGGTCCCGTTCGACGATTCGTTGGACGGCATGGGTGTAACCATCGCTCCGGAAGATTGAGAGCATGACGCATTTTGACGTCCTCATCGTTGGTGCCGGGCACGCCGGCGCGCAAACCGCGGCGGCGCTTCGCCAACAAGGCTTCGGCGGCTCTATCGGGATGGTCGGCGAGGAGGCCGAATTGCCGTACGAGCGGCCCGCGTTGTCAAAAGAGTACTTGACGGGCAAGAAATCCTTCGAGCGCATGCTTCTTCGCGATGCAGCGTTCTGGCTGGACCGCCGCATTCAGATTCTGCCTGGAAGGCGCGTGGATGCGGTGGATGCAAATGCGCAGTCCGTCACTTTGGACGACGCGAGTGAGCTTCGTTACGGACAGCTCGTATGGGCAACTGGTGGGTACGCGAGGCGGCTCCAATGCACAGGACACGACCTTGACGGAGTCCATGTGGTGCGAACACGGCGAGATGTCGACGCATTGCACTCCGAGTTGGGCACAGCGTCCCGTGTGGCAATCGTAGGCGGCGGGTTCATCGGGCTCGAGTGTGCGGCGGCCATCTCCGCCATGGGCAAAAGAGTGGTTGTTCTTGAAGCTCAAGAGCGATTGCTCGCCCGTGTGTGCGGCCGCGAGATCTCACGCTTCTTCGAGCGCGAGCATCGCCAGCACAGCGTGGATTTTCGTTTGAGTTGCACTGTCGAGCGACTTCAGGGCCAGAACGGGCGAGTGACAGGCCTGCTCCTTTCGTCGGGCGAGGAGATGGAAGTAGATCTATTGATTGTCGGAGTCGGCATCGTCGCAGCTGTCGACGCTCTGTTGGCAGCTGGTGCCAAGGGCGAGAACGGTGTAGTGGTCGACCGGCAAGGGCGCACTTCCCTACCCAATGTCTTCGCGGTTGGGGATTGCGCTTTGCACGAAAATGATTTCGCCTCTGTTTCGCCGCTGAGGATCGAGTCGGTTCAGAACGCGAACGACATGGCGACGCATGTGGCGAAGGTCATGATGGGCGAGTCGCGGCCCTACCATGCGGTGCCGTGGTTTTGGTCCAATCAATACGACCTGCGCCTTCAGACGGTAGGCATCGCCATTGGCCACGACCGCGAAGTGTTGCGCGGCGATCCCACGAAACGCAGCTTCACGGCAATTTATCTCAAGGATGAGAAGGTCATCGCTCTGGATTGCGTGAATGCAACTACGGACTATGTGCAAGGGCGCAAGTTGGTCCTTGCCAGAACGAGCGCCGATCCGCGCGCGCTTGCAGACACGTCGATCCTGCTGAAGGATCTTGTAGCGGAATGATTCTAGAAAGCCATTGAACGCGACCTCAATGCCACCCTCAGGGTTGACAGGCACTTCATCAAACAATCAGTGCTCGCCAGCGCAGGGCCTACTGGCGCAATCTTTAAACTGGATTGAGGAACGCCGGAATACAGCGCCCTTTTAACCTAGCAATCGGCCAGGGCCGGTCGTTGATCAGCAGGATCGGCATTCAGGCCGTTCGACCAAGTTCGGCTGGGAGGCTGCCGGTGCACGAAGGCTATTGCATGGCGCGCCACGCACAGGTGCAGCGGCCAGCTTCACATGGACAAGTGCGCAAGTGGCCATCCTTGCCTTGCAACTTCCGACTAAGGAGTTCATTGCGCTGATGGTCAGCCCATGGTGGTCTTCCCGAGCTGAAGATGATCGCGCCTCAGTCCAACTTGATATCCTTGGACTTGATGAGCGCACTCCACTTCGCCTGATCCCGTTTGATCATGGCCGCCATCTCTTCAGATGTCCCCTCGATCGGCTCACAGCATAGGTCGCGGATTCGCTTCTGAACTTCCGGGCGACGACTGGCTGCCGTCACCTCGCGGTTGAGGCGGGCAATGACATTCGAGGGCGTGCCCGCTGGAACCCAGAAGCCCTGCCATGCCGTCAGCACCAGGTTCTTGTGCGTCTCTGAGAACGTAGGGACGTCTGGAAGCGCTGGATGCCGCTGGTTTCCTGTGAACGCGATCGCGCGAACTTTTCCCGCCTTGATCATCGGGATGGCAGACGTGGCCGGCTCAACCACCATCGGGACTTGGTTGCCCATGATGTCCGGGATGGCGGACGCTCGATAGGGAACGTGCGTCAATGTCAGCTTTTCGCTGTCGGCAAGCAGCTCCATGAACAGATGGGGAAAGCCGCCTTGGCCATAGGACGCATAGGCAATTGAACCGGGCTTGGCCCGGACAAGCGCGATGAGCTCGGCCAAATTCTTCGCTGGAAACTGGTTGCCCACGACAAGGAAATAAGACTGCGCAATGACCGGCGCGACCGGCGCGAAGTCGCGATCAGAATTAAAGGGCAACTTCGAGAACAGGAAAGGATGCGTGGTGAAGGCGTTTTCGATGGCGTAGAGCATTGTGTAGCCGTCAGGTGCGGCTCTCGCCACCATATCTTGTGCGATGTTGCCGGTCGCGCCTGTCCGGTTTTCCACGACTACAGGAACCCCAAGTGCCAGGGAGAATTGTTCTGCGTAGATGCGCGCGAAGGTGTCGGGAGGTCCACCAGGAGAGGTCCCCAGCACGATACGGATTGGCCGATCCGGCCACTGCGCAAAAGCCAGCGCAGGCGCCAGTGCCAACAGAACGAGAAGCCTCGCCGGAACGGCGAATACTCGACGCATAGTTGTCTCCAATCTGATCTGCCGCCAACCTCATGGCGGCAGCGCGTTATTCTACAATACACTCGTTCCAAACGTTTGTTCTTTTGTGGATGAATCCGCTCGTCGGGTGAGTTAGGATGCCCCCGCACTTCCCGCTAGTGCGACGGGCGCTGAGCGAATCACCTGCTGCGAACATCCTTTATCCCGCAGATGCCACAGGCGTTTCGAAATCGAAGAGCTTCTTGGGATTCGAGGCAAGCACTTTCTCCAGCACTTCGCTGTCGCCATCAAACCATTGCATGAAGGCATTCAGCAGCACGCCGGCATCGTGGCGGTCGGCCATTCCAACGTGCGGCCAGTCCGTTCCCCAAACCATGCGCGTGGGTGCCGCCTCATAAAAGCTCCGGGCGCGAGCGATCAAGCGCGGGTGCAGGAGATCCCTGCTAAGGCGATAGCCAATCAGCTTGAGCCAGGTGTTTCCTTCGTCCAGGAGCGAAAGTATGGCGGCGTCCGGTACCGAGTCGTTGTCGTCTGCAGGCACTCCACCCAAATGATCTATCACCAGATTGCATGGAAGGCTTCGGAGGGCCGGTAACAGAAGACTCCATTGCTCCGGTCGGAGCATGATTTCGGCATGCCACCCGCGCGGGGCGAGTCGGGGCGCCAAGCTTTCCAGATCGTCCATGCCGACCGTACCGCCAAGTTGCCCGGCCATGATGAACCGCATGCCCCGAACACCCAGCGTGTGCCAGATGTCCAGCTGCCGATCGCTCACATCGCGACCGGCGACTACAACACCTCGCACGTTGCGAGGGTCTCGTTTGAGTGCGGCTTCTACTCCCCGATTGTCGAGTCCGTAGACGCTGGCTTGGACCACGACGGATCGCTGCAACCCAATCGCCTTGCGCATCCGGTCCAACTCCTCGGGAGGAGCTGGCGCCGGCTGGTAGCTCGCGTCTGCCGTGACATTGGCATGGTCGGCCGGCGTCACATGACAGTGGGAATCGCACGCCCATGCCGGCATGGCGATGCTGGGAGCGGTGTAGGTAGCTGGGGGCGGATGGCAGGCGGTTACGACCTTCATGTGGCGACCTTAATCAGAATTGGGGGGAGAGCACAGCGGATCGACGGGTGTCGAACACGACGTCTTCGATCAGCTGTCCGTCCAGGTAGCAGCGCACCTGGTCGAGGACGGCAGCGATCCGCCGCGTTTCGAGCGCGTCCGTCCAACCTGCCGCATGGGGCGTCATCACGACGTTTTTCAGTGCCGCGAACGGCAAGCGACTTGGAGCGCCGATGGGATGCTCCTGCGTCGGATAGGTGTACCAAGTGTCGATGATGGCACCACCGATACGCTGGCCGCGCAACGCGCTGTACAGGGCCTCCTCGTTGACCACGCTACCGCGCGCGACGTTGATGAGCACCGCCGTCGACTTCATTCGGGAGATCTCGGGCCCGCCGATGAGGTCTACGGTCTCGTCTCCACCCGGCACGGTCAGGAGCACGTAGTCGCTCAGTGCGAGCAACTCCGAGAGGCCGTCCATGCTGCGCCACCAAACAAGGTCGGACGACTTGGACGGCGTGCGGCTGACGGCCACGGCCTTCATGCGGAATGCGCTGCACAACTGCGCCACGCGTTGGCCGATACGGCCGAAGCCAACGAGTCCGACCGTCTTGCCCTGTAGTTCGCCGTGCGGTCGACCCATGACTGTGCCGCCGCCATAAGTCCAGCGGCTTTGACGCAGCTCAGCGTCCATTTCCTGCAAGCGGATCTCGTGATTGAGCATGGCGCACATCACGTACTCTGCAATCGGATCGATGCCGCTGTTGATGTTGCAGACCGCGCATTCCGGCGGCACCCAGGACGGCTGAAGCCAATCCATCCCGGAGAAGGGGATGATGACCAGGCGCAGCTTCCTTGCGGCCTCGAAGGAGGCCTTCGCTCGCGAGCCTCCCCTCTCGCGCGCCCACTCTGATGAGCCGATGATCACCTCTGCCTGGCTCGCACGCACGATCAGCGCCTCCATCCCGTCTCGGGCTTCCCACGCGTCGAAGTGCCAATCCGAGCCCAATTGCGCGCGAAGCGGCACGCCGAAGACCTGGGCGTATCGGCCGGCAAGAAGAACCTTGCGGTCCAGCGTCAGCATGGGTGCTTCAGGTCCGTTCTAGGCCGAGACGGTCGACAAGCTTGTTGGTGCGTTCGATGTCGCCGGCAATGGTAGATCTCAATTCAGCCACCGACTTGCGCGTGTAGCCGAGGTCCCGCTCCCGCAGCCATTCGCGCACGTAGGGCTGCTCGGCCGCCTTGGCAAACTGCGTTGCGTAGTAGTCGACAATTACCTGGGGTGTCCCGGTGGCCACCGCGGCGATGACCCACAACTCGCCCGTGTAGCCGCTCAGTCCCAGCTGAGCGGTCGTGGGCACGCCGGGCAGCGACGCATAGGCTTCGGAGGCGCCCAGCGCCAGTCCGCGCAGCTGGCCGCTACGGATGAGCGCACTGGCAGCGGACAGGTCCAAGAGAGCCACGTCGACCGTGTTGGACAGAACTGCGCTCACCGCCTCGCCGCCGCCTTTGAAGGTGATCACCGTGGTAGTGATGCCCGCCATCTCGTTCATCCACGCAGCCTGCAACTGGAGTGCCGTGGATCCCGTGCCGTAGTTCAGTGCCCCTGGCCGCCCTCTGGCGCGTCGGACCAAGTCTGCAAAAGACTGTATTGGCGATCGCGAAGACGTTACCAGCACCACGGGCAACGTGGCCAGCAGAGCGACGGGCACAAAGTCCTTGACCGGGTCATAGGGCAGCTTCTTGTAGGTTGCTGCATTGAAGGCGAGCGTCGAACTGCTGCCGATGAGCACGCTATAGCCATCCCGCGGGGATCTTTGGACGTTCTGCACGCCGATCAAGCCGTTCGCGCCTGGCTTGTTGTCGGGAACGACCGCCTGGCCTGTCATCTCTGCCAGCGCCTTGGTGTACAGGCGGCCGATGAGGTCGGCGGCACCCGCGGATGGAAATGGCATCACGAACCGAATCGGGCGACTCGGAAAGGCCGCATCCTGGCCGAAAGCGCTGGCAACCATGCCGCAGCCCAGTGCGGCGCCCCCGAACGCCGCCAGAACGCGGCGCCGGCTGAACGCTGTGCCGCCCCGCCCGCCTACTTTGGTGATCTCCCGCATTCCTTGTCTCCTTCTATGAACTGCGGCTGCGACGCCGGCTGTTGTGGTGCCGATGTTTCTCGGCGTTCTCTTGCGCGAAGGTTCAGGGTTGCCGCCGGGCAAGCTGGCGGTCTTCGAAGACGGGCAGCCTGCGCTCGGCACCCGCTGCAACGCCCTCACGAAAGTCGGCATGGGCGAACTGTTTGAGCTGCAGAGAGCATTCGCGCTCGTTCGCGATGCGAACCTGCTGTGCCAGGTTCGCGCGCAGGGTCTGGCGCGTGGTTTGGACCGCCACTGGCGCCGAGTGCGAGATGTCACGCGCGAAGGCTTGGGCGCGCTGCGCGAGCTCGTCCTGCGGCACCAGCTCATCCAGCAGGCCGATCGAGAGGGCCTGCTCGCCGCCGATGCGCTCGCCGGTGTAGAACATGCGTGAAGCCATCTGGATGCCTATCAGCCTGGGCAGCGTATGGCTCAGACCGAAGCCCGGATGAAAGCCCAGACGCGTGAAGTTGGCGGCGAAGCGCGTCTGGGCACAACCGATGCGAAAGTCGGCCGTCAGCGCCAGACCAAGCCCAGCACCGATCGCCGCACCTTGCACAGCGGCCACCATCGGCTTTCGCGTGTCGAACAGCCGCATCGCCTGGGCATAGATGGGACGAGGATCGACCGCCGCGTCAGCGCCGCTGCTGAACTCGGCGCCGGCAGAGAACACCTTGCCGCTGCTGGTCAGCACAATGGCTCGGCACCGCACCTGCGTGTCCAGCGCTTCGAGCTGGTCGGCCAGCTCGCCCAACAACGCGGCGCTCAAGAAGTTATGCGGCGGGGCGTCCAATCGAACAGTGGCCACATGGCCGTCCAGGGTGCAGGTGACGGTTGCCGTCGTCATCGTATGCCTCGTTGCGGCCGGTCAGTCGGAACTGACGGCATGGCGCCAGAGCACGGATTCGCCCATCAAGCGGCGGCGCTGGACCTTGTTGACGCCGGTATCCCGCGGCAGCTTTTCGACGCGGACGATCTCCACGGGCCGCATGATCTTTGGAAGGCTTCGGATCACCTCGGTCGTGCGCGCAACGTCAAGCTCCGGATCGGTAACCCAAAGCACCACACGCTGGCCGCTGATCGGGTCCGGCCGGCTCCAGATGGCAAATTCCGACAGACCCGCGTCCACCTCCAGGCGGCGCTCGACGAAGTCGATGGGCACATATTCGCCGTTGACGCGGATGGATTCGCTCATCCGCTCGATGAAAACCAGGTTTCCCAGCTCGTCCAGGCGGCCCCGGTCGCCGGTGTGGAACCAGCCGTTTTCGTCGACCGAACGGTCGACCACCCCGTCGCGCAGATAGCCCGAGAAGAGCGTCTGGGGAGAACGCTCCCGCACGAGAATCTCGCCGTCTTCCGAAACCGTCGCCTCGACGTCGAATCGCGCGCGGCCCGCGTAGTGGGTCTGGCCTTCGGGGGCCATTTCGCGATCGCCCGGGCGGACATGCCATAGATGGCACAGTCCACCCGCCTCGGTGGAACCGTAGACGGTCGCTCCTACGGGAATGTCGAAGCGCTCCAGAAACTCGGCAGAGGCAAAGAAGACCGCGCGCACGCCATGGCCCGCGCTGTCGCCTGGGCCTGTGTCCTTGAGCAGCAGCTTCATCGGCGTGCCATGCAGGACCAGCGCGGTCGCGCCAATGCGCTTGACCGTGGGCCAGAACTCGGCCGCCGAAAATCGACGGGCACCGAGCACACCGGCGCCTGCAGTCAGGCCGGCCACCAATCCGTAGCCCAGCGGATTGATGTGGAACATGGGCAACGGCGCGTAGACGAGATCGAACCGTGTATAGCCGAGCGAGTCCGCGATGTATCGTCCGAGCTTCAGGAAGTAGGCGTGGCTCTGCGCACAGAATTTCGGCTGGCCCGAAGTACCTGAGGTATGCATGTAGCAGGCGATCTCGGCGCCATCGCAGGCCAGGCCCCACTCTGCCGGATCACCTGTCATGGCCGATGCTTGCGCGCCCGATTCTGCGGGCGTCAGCGTCACGCGACCAGCCCAGGCTTCGCGGGCATCGAGCAGGCCCCAGTCCTTGTCGGTCGGCACCGCGAAGGCCTCGTCGAAGTACGCGACGGCTTCGGGACGAAGGTCGTTGAGCATGTCACGCAGCAGCTCCTGCGGGTAGTGCGGGTTGATGAGCGCGGTGCGCAGGCCCATCAGCTGGGCGGCCATCCAGAGGATGAGGTAGTTCTCGCTGGTGACCCCTACGAACGCGACGACAGAGCCCTTGCGCAACCCTGCCGATCCCATCTGGCGACTGAGCTCCCGGGCCTTCTCCAGGACCTGCGCGAGCGGCGCTGAGGTGGCGTCCGTGCCGAAGGGGGCACGCGGAGAGCGCTCGGCGGCGCCGACGACGAGCTGGGCGAGGTTGGTGGTTCGAGCACTGAAAAGGGACATGACACGGGGGGCGGGCTGTTGAATGAGTCGAGACTTCCGGGGGCTAGGCATCTTTCTTGAGTCGGCCCTCTGCAAGAAAGCGCTTGGCCAGCGAGGCCTCGGCCTGCAGCAGTTGCGCGAAGTCCCGTTGCGTGGAGGACTTGGCAGTGCTGCCGAGATTGCGCAGGACGCTCTGCATACGTTCATCACGCGTGGCTTGGGCGATGGCCTGCTCCAGGGTGTCAAGAACTTGGGCCGGCGTCTTTGCCGGCGCAAAAACGCCAGCGTATGTAGTGGCATCGAAGCCCCGCAGTCCCTGCTGTCCCACGGTCTTGACGTCGGGAAGCATCTGGTCGGGCGACAGGCTGCAGACCGCCAACGCACGCAGTTGACCGGACTTGATGTATGGCAAAGCGCTGGGCAATTGATCGAAGTACATGTCCAGTTGACCGCCGATCAGGTCCACCAGCGCCGGCGCGCTGCCCTTGTAGGGGATCACATTGAACGACGAGCCGACCGCCGTCTCCGTCTGCAGCAACGCGAGGTGATTGGGCGACCCGGGTGAAGGGTGACCCGCCGAGAGGGCGCCGGGCTGTTTGCGCGACAGCGCGGCCAAATCGGCCAAACTGCCAAACCTCGCATCACTTTTGCGGGTCACCAGGACGACGGAGGTTTGGCTGACCAGCGACACAGGCGCGACATCGGCCATCGTGTACTGGGCTGACTGGATCAGTGGCAGCGTGGTCACCATGCTTGGAACACCTAGCACAAGGGTGTAGCCGTCGGCCGCAGCTCCGGTCGTCATGGCCATTCCGATGGCGCCGCCGGCGCCGGGTCGGTTGTCGATCACCAGCGGCTGCTTGAGCACGGCCTCGAGCGCGGGTGCAAGTGCGCGTGCCGCGACGTCGATGTTGCCGCCCGGTGCGAAGGGAACGACCAGGCGGATGGGCTTCGAGGGATAGGTTTGCGCCCGCAGCGGAGCGGACATCAAGGCGGCGCACCCCGCGGCGCTGGCGCAGAGAAGGGTTCTACGTGTGGTTTTCATGGTCTTTGTCTCCGGATGGTCTTGGTGATCTCGTTGTCTGGGTGGCCCTGAGCTGGCATTCGAAGGCCGGGACAGTTGCACCGCGCTTAGGCCAACGGCTCGGCGATCTCAAGCCGGCTGAGAAAGCGGCCGATGGTGTTTTTAAGAATCTCCATGGAGCCGCCTCCGATCTCGAAGGTCTTCGCATCCCGCCAATAGCGATTGAAGGGCGAATTGACCATCGTTCCGTAGGCGCCGCAGACCTGGATCGCGTGCGCCGTCACACGATTGGCCACTGCGCAGCACATGAGCTTGGCTTCGCTCGAATGCCGCTCTACCTCGTGCCCCTGGTCCAGAGCATCCGCGGCCGAATACAGCAGCAGTCGAGCCGCGTCGATCTCGGTCAGCATCTCGGCGAAGTACCACTGGATGCCCTGGAAGTCGAAGACGAACTGGTCAAACGCCTTGCGCTGCCTGACGTAGTTCAGCGAATCGTCGAAGGCGGCGCGTGCCAGGCCGATGGCCATGGCCGCATTGAGCGTGCGCGAGAAGTTCAGGTTGCGCAGGACCACCTTCAAGCCCGTGCCGACATCGCCGATCAAGTGGTCGAACGGTACGCGCACATCTTTGAGCACCAGTTCAACGTGCGGCCCGTTGCGCAGGCCGAAGGTCTCGCTCCGGTCGCTGGCGAAGGTACTCACGCCTTCGACCTCGCGAGGAACGGCAAACACACCCAGCCCATCGGGGGTCTGCACCAGGATGATGAACAACCCTGCGCCGCTGCCCGATGTGATGAAGGACTTCTGGCCATTGAGCACCCATTCATCGCCTTGGCGCACGGCCGTGGTGTCCAACGAGCGGATGTCGCTGCCGTGGTTGCGTTCGGTGAGTGCGTATGCGGCTGCGAGGCCACGTGCGAATTGGGGCAGGTAGCGTTGCCGCAGAGATTCCGACCCGGATCTGAGAATGGCGTTCTGCGCCTGAAAATTGGAGTTCAGGGAGATGCCTACCGAAGCGCTGCCTGCCCCCACTTCCTCGAAGAAGGAGACGACGCGCCGGAACGTGCAGCCGGCGCCGCAATAGTTCTTCGGAACGATCAGCGCGTTCAATCCGCGCTCGGCTGCCAGTTTCACGAGGTCTGCGGGATAGCGGTCCTCGCGATCGATCTCTGCCGCCACCGGCTTCACATGCGCGCGGGTGAACTCCCGAAATCCTTCCACCGCAGCTTCATCTTCGAATGCTTTCCAGAACGCCATCTGTGTCTCCTGTCAGGCGCGTCGAACTGGAGTACCAGGCAGATCTACCGCCAAGAACTTCGACCCAGAGTGCGCGCTTGACCGTGAGTTTGCGGATGAACTTCACGCAAGACAAACGAATGTTCATCAGGCTACACATGAATTCCATTCAGCACCGATGGGTAGGACCGCGGGTGTGGGCGGTCATTCCCCCGATCGCAAGAAGCCGCATGACGGCACAGTGCGGCAGTGCGGGCCGCCGTTGACCCTGAATCTCGCAGGGAAGCGACGACTTTCCGGTCCGAGGAAGCAAGTGCGGGACTTTCAAGGCAACGCGCGACGCTGACGGGTGGGACAAGCCGATCGACCGCCAATCAGCTTGCGCAACCGGCGGTCCCACGCCGGTGCGGCTTCCTGGTCAGGAGGCAGCAGGCCCACGCGCCGGCAATGGCACCGCCGTTGGGCCTGTCGGCTCAGTGGTCAGCCTCTAGCTCGCCGAACAAATCCTTGATCACGCCCCGAAACCAGCGATGTCCCGAATCGTGCTCGTTTCTCGGGTGCCAGATCGCATCAATAGACAGGAAGAAATTCTCCAGCGGCAGCGGCGTGCTCACAAACCGGTCCTGGAATTGCGAGCGACGTGTCCAGTGCTTGGGAATCAAGGCCACCAAGTCTGTGGACTCGACGATTGACAGCACACCCTGCCAACTGGGAATCTTCACCATTACCCGCCGGACCAATCCCATTTCCGCGAGCTTGTTGTCGATCGCGCTTCCCAGCCCGGTGACTTTGATGTGGCGCAGACTCAGGTAGTCATCGAGCGTGAGATTCCTGCCAGCAAAAGGATGACCGCGCCGCATCAGGATCATGAAGGTGTCTTCGATGAGCCGCTGGGTCTGCACGGGTCGGGCGATGCCAGCTTCGCCATAGATCGACAGATAGAGTTCGACCCCCTCGTAGGCAACTACGTCAGCGGCCTTGCGATCGTCCAACGGCAGAATGGACAGACTCACATCGGGGGCGACCTCGCCGAGGTAGCTGCACAGCCTGGGAAGGAGAAACTCGCCGGCGTAGTCGGGTACACCGAGAGGGAAATTCCGGTGCGCGGTGGATGGATCGAAATCCCGTGGCAGCTCCAAGGCGCTCGCGATCTGGTCCAGCGCGGGTCCCAGTGTGGCAAGCAGCTTGGCTGCATGTGGCGTGGGCTCGAATACCGGGCCGCGCCGCACGAGAAGTTCGTCCCCCACTGTCACGCGCAGGCGCCGGAGCGCATGGCTCACGGCCGAGGGCGTCAGGCCGATCCTCGCTGCAGCCCTCGCGACGCTTCGCTCCTCGACCAGCGCCTCCAGAACGACCAGCAGGTTGAGATCAACACTTCGCAGATTGATGGTCATTCTTGAATGCTACCGCTCGGCCTACGACGGCAGGACCTCTTGGGCAACGCGAAAAAGCTACCCTGGGACTGCGTTCATGCTCATAGCTGCTCTTCGCTCAGCGACGATACCGCCGACCAAGCGTTGCGCATGGTGTCGCGCAACGCGGACGCAGCAACGAGGTCCTGGGTCGCGAAATGAAGCGCCAGCAAAGGCTTGGCTGACAGAAAATCTGTGTCCTGCGACTTTGCGTGGATCTGGGCGAGTGCGGCTTCCGCCAAACGCGCGTGAAGCCATCCGGCGATGACGGTGCCAGACAAGCGCAGAAAATCCACCGCACCCGCGGCACACCTTTCAGGATACTCAGCGCTGTTGTCCAGGATCCAGGCAACACTCTCATCCAAGGCGTTCACAGCATCGCCCAGCGCTTGGCTCACCACCGCCAGCGTAGGATCGCCTTTGATCTCGTGCAGCCGGGCCGCATCGGCCCGCATGCGTCCAATGAGCGCGCGAATCGCGCGTCCCCCGTCGCGAGCAACTTTTCGCCCGAGCAAGTCGTTCGCTTGGATGCCGGTCGTTCCCTCATAAATGGTCGTGATGCGGGCGTCGCGCAGGTACTGTGCAGCGCCCGATTCCTCCACGTAACCCATGCCACCATGCACCTGGATCCCATCGGACGCGACCGCATTCGCAATCTCGGTGCACCAACCTTTGACGATAGGTGTGAGCAGCGCAACAAGCGCTGCGGCGTCCGATCTCTCCTTCAAGTCGCTATGGCTTGCGGCACGGTCCATCTGTCCGGCGCAGAAATAGGCCAGGGCGCGAGCCGCTTCAGTGCGCGCCTTCATGCCCACAAGCATTCGGCGCACATCGGGATGCCCAGCGATTGTTCCCCTGCCCGGAAGCAATGGTGTACCTTGTACGCGCTGCAGAGCATAGGAACGCGCGTGCTGATAGGCGCGCTCGGACAGCCCCACGCCTTCGAGACCGACGTTGAGCCTTGCATGGTTCATCATCGTGAACATGCATGCCATGCCCTGGTGTGGCTCGCCTATCAAATACCCGAGAGCGCCACCGCTGTCGCCGAACGCCATAGATGCCGTTGGACTCGCGTGTATACCCATTTTGTGCTCGATCGCGGTGCAGGCGAGGTCATTGCGCGCTCCAAGGGACCCGTCGCCGTTGACGAGGAATTTCGGGCAAAGGAACAGTGATATGCCCTTGATGCCCGCAGGAGCGTCGGGTAGCCGCGCCAGAACGAGATGGACGATATTCTCGGCAAGGTCGTGCTCGCCCCAACTGATGAATATCTTGTTGCCGGTGATGCGATAGAACTCGCCCTCCGGCACGGCACGTGTTCGTATTGCAGCCACGTCCGAGCCTGCCTGAGGCTCCGTCAAATTCATGGTGCCCGTCCAGCGCCCCTCGACCATGGGCGGCAAAAAGCGCCGCTTGAGCCCTTCACTCGCATGGTGTTGAATGGCCTCGATGGCGCCCAGTGTCAGCATCTGGCAAAGGCTGAATGCCACATTGGCGGACTTCCAAATTTCGAGCACGGCGGTCGAAACCAGGACAGGGAGCCCTTGTCCGCCCCAAACCTTTGGCGCGGGCATCGCATTCCATCCGTTCGCAGTGAAGCTCTTCCAAGCATCGCGAAACCCGTGGGGCGTTGTCACTTCGCCCGTGTGCCAGCAAGCGCCTTCGGCGTCGCCGCTCCGATTGAGTGGATCCAGAACATCGGCAGCGTAGCGTGCCGCCTCATTCAGAACGGCCTCCACGAGCGAGGTACTGAGGTCTTCATGCTCCAGTTGGGAGCAGATGGACTCAAGCCCTCCGATTTCATGCATTGCGAACAGCATGTCCCGCACGGGAGCAGCGTATACAGACATTCTCTAAAGTCTCCGAAGCGGGATCCAAACCGGTAGCAACCGGCGCAGCCACCAAGTTTGGTCATGCACATCCTGCATGTCAACGTCGCAATGTTCAGTCTATGAATGAACGAAATTCACGATGCGCAGCCTGCTCTGGCGCTACGCCCTCCGCTGCCGCAGCCGCCGTCCACCCGTGTCGCGGACGTTCCCCTCGTTGGAAAAGATGAGGTCATCATCGGAGAACCAGAGATCCTTCCGCAGGAGGTGCACGGGCATCTAAGAGCTCAGCCGTCGCCTGAATCGCGCTGCGCCCGCACGAACTGGATCGCATGTTCCGCGAATCGCTCCACCAGGCGGCTCGTGCCGCCTGCCAGCCGTGCGAGCGCGATGCCGACGTGGAATCCCGACGGGTTGTCGGTGAGCGTCAGGCACTTCACGCCGCGCGGCACAGCGCGCCGCGCCACGCCCGCCACCAGCCCGACGCCCAGGCCCGAGGCCACCAGGCTCATGATGGTTTGCACCTGTAGGGCCTCCTGCGCCACGTGCGGTGCGAAGCCGGAGAACTGGCAGCGCAGCATGGCCAGAGCCGACAGGCCAGGCACTTTGTCCCGCGGGTACATCACAAAGGGCTCTTGCGCGGCTTCCGACAGCGCGATAGCGCCGCGCGCGGCGAGCGGGCTGGAGTCGGAGACGGCCAGGACGAACTCGTCACGATCCATCGGCAACAGTTCGAAGACGCTGGGGTCCAGCACCGGATAGCGCACCAGACCTGCGTCGAACCGGCGCGAGACGAGGCCGTCGAGGATCTCGGCCGACGTGGCCTCGGTGATTTCCATGTCGATCTGCGGGTAGCGCGCGCGCACCGAGGGGATCAGTTCGGGCAGCAGCGCATAGGTGGCGGACCCGATGATGCCCAGGCGCAGCACGCCGCCCAAGCCGTCGCGCGCGTCGGCCACTGCCTGGCGGCAGCGCTCGGCATGGTGCAGCGCGAGCCGCGCATCGGCCAGCATGGCCTCGCCCCCGGGCGTGAGCCGCACGCCGGTGGTGTGGCGCTCGAACAGGCGGCTGCCCAGTTCCTCCTCCAGCTTGCGCACCGACACCGACAGCGGTGGCTGGGCCATGTGCAGCAACTCGGCCGCGCGGTGAAAGTTGCCCGTCTCGGCCAGCGTGACGAACTGGCGCAGTTGTCTTAGGTTCATTGGCAATACTCAATCCATATCGATTTCTCAATTTTTAATATTAGACAGCATGGCTTCTGGCTCCCTACAGTGCCCCACGAGCTCTGGAGCAGGCTTGGACCACACAGGAGACAACACCCATGCCCATGCAAACCGCCCGCAGAACCATGACCGGCGCGCTCGCCGTCGCCGTCGCGCTGCTGACCTTGGCCAGCCCTGCCGCCGTGCAGGCCCAGGCGCCCTTCCCTTCCAGGACCATCAAGTTCGTCGTGCCCTTCGGGCCCGGCAGCGGCACCGACACCTCGGCGCGCTACTTCGCCCGGAAGCTGCAGGACCTCGCCGGCCAGCCCGTGGTGGTGGAGAACAAGCCCGGCGCCAACGGCTTCCTGGCCGTCAAGCAGGTGCTCGCGGCGCCGGCCGACGGCTACACCGTCTTCATCGGCAGCAACTCCACGCTGGCGGTGAACGCCGCGCTGTTCAAGGAGCTGCCCTACGACCCGGTGGCCGATTTCGCGCCGTTGACGATGATGATGCGCTCGCCGGCCATGCTGGCCATCACGCCCGGCGCGCCGTACCAGGACCTCAAGGGCCTGCTGGCGTATGCCAAGGCCCACCCCGGCAAGGTGAACTTCGGCGCGGGCTCCGCCGGCTACCAGCTGATGGGCGAACTGCTCAACGACGCGGCGCAGGTGCAGACCGTGCACGTGCCGTTCAAGGGCGCCGGCGAGACGATGACCGCGGTGGCCGGCGGCACGGTCGACTACACCTTCGCCGAAGTCACCGCCGTGCAGGAACTCGCCCGAGGCGGTCGCGTGAAGGTGTTCGCCGTGGCCTCCGACAAGCGCGTCGGCACCTCGCCCGACGTGCCCACCTTCACCGAGGCGGGGCTGCCCGGCTTCGAGGCCTACACCTGGGTGGGCGCCATGGTCGGCAGCAAGACGCCCGCGGCCGAGACGGCGAAGCTGGCCGAGCTGTTCACCGCGATCTCGAAGATGGACGAGACGCGTGCCTTCTACGAGCGCCTGGGCGCCACACCGATGACCGGCGGGCCCGCGCAGATGCGCGAGTTCCAGAAGAAGGAGATCGCGCTGTGGAAGCGCATCGTGCAGCAGGCCAAGGTGCCGCTGCAATGAGCGTCCAGACCGCCCTGCCGCCGGGCGCGCTCGCGGGCGTGAAGGTGCTCGACCTCTCGCGCGTGCTGGCCGGCCCCTGGGCCGGGCAGACGCTGGGCGACCTGGGCGCCGAGGTCGTCAAGGTGGAGCGCCCCGGCACGGGCGACGACACGCGCGCCTGGGGCCCGCCCTTCGTGCAGGACGGGCAGGGCCGGTCCACGGGCGAGTCGGCCTACTACATGTGCGCCAACCGCAACAAGCGCTCGGTGGCCATCGACTTCACGCAGGCCGAGGGCCAGGCGCTGGTGCGCGGGCTGGCGCAGCACAGCGACGTATTGATCGAGAACTTCAAGACCGGCGGCCTGGAGGCCTACGGGCTCGACTACGCCAGCCTCTCGGCGCTGAACCCGCGCCTGGTGTACTGCTCGGTCACCGGCTTCGGCCAGACGGGGCCCTATGCGCACCGCGCAGGCTACGACTTCCTGATCCAGGGCATGGGCGGGCTGATGAGCGTCACCGGCCAGCCCGACGGCGCGCCTGGCGGTGGCCCGGCCAAGGTTGGTGTGGCGCTCACCGACATCCTGACGGGCCTGTACGCCAGCATCGCCATCCTCGCCGCGCTGCAGGCGCGCGAGCGCACCGGCCGCGGCCAGCACATCGACCTGGCGCTGCTCGACGTGCAGGTGGCCTGCCTCGCCAACCAGGGCATGAACTACCTGTACGGCGGGCAGGTGCCCCGGCGCATGGGCAACGCGCACCCCAATACCGTGCCCTACCAGGACTTCCCCACGGCCGACGGCCACATGATCCTGGCCATCGGCAACGACGGGCAGTTCGCGCGCTTCTGCCGCGCGGTGGGCCGCCCCGAATGGGCCACGGACGAGCGCTTCGCCACCAATGCCGCGCGCCTGGCGCACCGCGAGGTGCTGGTGCCCCTGCTGCGCGAAGTCACCGTGCAGCGCGGCACGCGCGAGTGGATCGCGCTGCTGGAGCAGCACGCCGTGCCCTGCGGTCCCATCAACACGGTGGCCGACGTGTTCGCCGACGAGCAGGTGCGCGCGCGGGGCATGCAGCTCGCCATGACGCACCCGCAGGCCGGCAGCGTGCCGCTGGTGGCCAGCCCCATGCGCCTGTCCGACACGCCGGTGCAGTACCGTGACGGGCCGCCGCAGCTGGGCCAGCACACCGGCGAGGTGCTGGGCGAGCGGCTCGGCCTTTCGCCAGAGGCCATCGACGAACTCAAACGAAAAGGAGTGTTGGGATGAACGTGCTTGACTCCCTGGCCCCCACGCGTATCCCGCCCGAGGACGAGGCCCTGCGCGCCGAGGTGCGCGCCTTTCTCGCCGAGGCCATCCGCGACCTGCCGCCGCACGTGCGCGCGCGCTCGTGGGGCGGCTACAGCGCCGAATTGAGCCGCCAGCTCGGCGCCATGGGCTGGATCGGCGTCACGCTGCCCACGGAATACGGCGGCGGCGGGCGCAGCGCCTTCACCCGCTACGTGCTGGTGGAGGAATACCTGGCCTGCGGCGCGCCGGTGGGTTCACACTGGATCGCCGACCGCCAGAGCGCGCCGCTGATCCTCAAGTACGGCACCGAGGCGCAGAAGCGCTTCTACATCCCGCGCGTGTGCCGGGGCGAGGCCTTCTTCTGCATCGGCATGAGCGAACCCAACGCCGGCTCCGACCTGGCGAGCGTGAAGACGCGCGCCGTGCCGAACGACGGGGGCTTCCTGCTCAACGGCCAGAAGATCTGGACCACCAACGCCCACCACTGCCAGTACATGATCGCGCTGGTGCGCACCTCGGGCGAGGCGGCCGACCGGCACAAGGGCCTGTCGCAGGTGATCGTGGACCTGTCGCTGCCCGGCGTCACCGTGCGGCCGATCACCGACCTGTCGGGCGATGCCCACTTCTGCGAGGTCTTCTTCGAGAACGTGCAGCTCGCGCCCGACGCGCTGATCGGTGCCGAGGGCCAGGGCTGGGAGCAGGTGACGGCCGAACTGGCCTTCGAGCGCAGCGGGCCCGAGCGGCTGTTCTCCAGCATCGTGCTGTTCGACGAGTGGCTGGCCTGGGTGCGCACGCCGCGAGGCCGGAGCGAAAGCGCGCTGCGGCTGGCCGGGCGCGTGTTCACCGAGCTGGCGCCGCTGCGCGCGATGTCCGTGGCCGTGCAGGAGAAGCTTGCCCGCGGCGAGAGTCCCATCGTCGAGGCCGCGCTGGTCAAGGAGCTGGGCACCACGCTGGAGCAGTCCATTCCCGCCGCCATCGCCGACGACTTGCACGGGCGGGACCTCGCCGACGTGCCGCTGGAGCTGCTGCGCACGCTGAACTACACCACCGAGGTCGCGCCCTCGTTCTCGCTGCGGGGCGGCACGCGCGACATCCTGCGCGGCATGATCGCGCGCGGCCTGGGCCTGCGCTGAAAAGCGCGCAAGGAGCAAGAGACATGGAAGACGACCTGTTCGCAGACGCCGCCCGCCAGCTGCTGGGCGACCAGTGCACGCCGCAGGCGGTGCGCGCCATCGAGTCCGGCGGCTCGCCGCAGGCGCTGTGGAACCAGCTGGAGGAAGCCGGCTTCGCCGACGCCCTGGTGCCCGAGGCGCAGGACGGTGCGGGGCTGGGGCTGGCGCAGGTGTTCGGCGTGTGGACGCTGTGCGGCACATACGCGCTGCCCGTGCCGCTGGCCGAGACGATAGTGGCGCGTGCGCTGCTGGCCCGGGCGGGCGACGAGCGGCCCGCCGGGTCCATCACGCTGGCCGAAGGCCAGCTGCACGACGACGGCGCGTTGACCTGCCCCGTGGTGCGGCTGGGCCGCGTGGCCGATGCCGTGCTGGTGCAGCACGGCGCCGGCTGGCAGTTGCTGCCCGCCGCGCAGGCCGCGTCCGAGCCGGCGGCCTTCTGCCTGGACACGCGCTCGCGCTGGTCCGCGGAGCAGGTCGCCGCCGCGCCCTCGCTGCGCATCGCCTTGCCGGCGGGGCTCGACCTGCGCACGATGCAGGCCTGCCTCACCGCGGCGCAACTCGCCGGCGCGCTCATGGACGTGTTCCAGCGCACCCTGCAGTACGCCAACGAGCGCACCCAGTTCGGCCGGCCGATCGGCAAGTTCCAGGCCATCCAGCACCAGCTGGCCGTCATGAGCGAGCACGTCTTCGCCGCGCGCATGGCGGCGCAGCTGGGCTGCGCGGGCGAGGGCACGCTGCCCGACCGCCTGCGCGTGGCCGTGGCGAAGGCCCGGTGCAGCCAGGCGGCGCTGGCGGTGGCCGAGGCCGGCCACGCCATCCACGGCGCCATCGGCTTCACCGAGGAATACGACCTGCAGCTGTTCACCCGGCGCCTGCATGCCTGGCGGCAGACGGCCGGCTCCGAGTCCTACTGGCACGCCGTGGCCGGCGTCGCGCTCGTCGACGCACACCAGGGCAGCACGCTCGACCTGGTGCGCGCCACCACCGACATCACCACCTGATTTGGAGACAACCGACATGGCTTTCCTGAACATCCAGCGCGACGGCGCCATCCTCACCCTGACCATGAACCAGCCCGAGACGCGCAACGCGCTGACGGGCAACACGGCGGTCGACGAGTTCGTCCAGGCCTGCGACGCGATCCGGCGCGACGCCTCGGTCAAGGCCGTGATCCTCACCGCCAAAGGGCCGGTCTTCAGTTCCGGCGGCAACGTCAAGGACATGAAGCGCTTCTTCGACGAGGCGCTCACGCCCGACCTCATCCGCGAGGAATACCGCCAGGGCATCCAGCGCATCCCGCGGGCGCTGTACCACCTGGACGTGCCGGTGATTTGCGCCGTCAACGGACCGGCCATCGGCGCCGGGCTGGACCTGGCCTGCATGTGCGACATCCGCATCGCCAGCGAGGCGGCCAGCTTCGCCGAGAGCTTCGTGCGCGTGGGCATCGTGCCGGGCGACGGCGGCGCCTGGTTGCTGCCGCGCGCGGTGGGCATGGCCAAGGCCAGCGAGATGGCCTTCACCGGCGAGGCCATCGATGCGCGGGAGGCCCTGGCCTGCGGGCTGGTCAGCCGCGTGGTGCCGGCCGGCGAACTGCTGCCGACAGCCCGTGCCCTGGCGGAAAAGATCGCCGCCAACCCCGGCGCCGTGATGCGCATGACCAAGCGCCTGCTGCGCGAGGGCGAGCACGCCTCGCTCGAATCGCTGCTGGAGCTGTCGGCCGGCTACCAGGCCATCGCACACAAGACGGCGGACCATCGCGAGGCGGTGACCGCATTCATAGAGAAGCGTACGGCCCGCTTCTTATAGCGCCCATTTCCTGGCGGTACCCCTTTCCCGGTGCGACGTGCCAAACGCGCGGCCTTGTTCTTGTGTAATTGGAACATCCCAGAGTTCATTGCCGTGGATGCACCGGTGGACGCCTTCGTCAGCATGCAAAGGGTGCGCCGGCAGGAACTCTGCCAAACAGATTGACGCGGGCACAAACACGCGCGCTGCGATTGCGTATAGCACAGCTCACGGGTCGCAACGGTTCAGCTTGTGGGCTGGCTCTTCGCCAGCCCCGTTAGCAAGCGGTCGCGCGTGTGCATGGAATGCTCGCGCGTGAGTTTCAGGAACAAGGCCGTGTCTCCCGCAACAAAGGCTTGCGCGAGCTGCGAGTGCTCGAGTTGTGCCTGGTGCAAGTCTCCCGTGAGCCTCACCTCGGTGCGGATGTAGGCTTCGATCAGGCCACGCGTGTTCTCCAAAGCGCGCATATGGTGCGGACAGTCGGCCGGCATCAACAGCGCATTGTGAAACTGGGTGTTCAACTCGAACCATTGCCAGCGATCAGCCTCCTCGGCCAAGGCGGCCTGCTCCGCCATGTCGCTGACCACCCTGTAGACACGTGCGATATCCGCCGCAGTGCGCCGCTCGATCGATCGGCGCCCCAGTTCAGTCTCCAGCAGGCAGCGCAGATCGAAGGCCTCGATGATCTCCTCGGGGTCCAGCGTCGCGACTGAATATCCGCGGCGCGGATTCAACACGACGATGCCTTCGGCCTCCAGGCGTGGCAAGGCCTCCCGCGGCGGGCTGCGGCTGACCCCCAACTGGGACGCGACCTCCTCCTGGCGTAGCACTTGGCCAGGCAGGAACGTGCCGCTGAGGATCGCCTTGCGCAGCGCACGGTAGACGACTGATGGGTGACGGCACGACTTGACGTTCGCCATCGTGCCAATGAACACGTGTACGCATGCACCTTACGCTCCGCGGCACATTTGCGACGTCCCCCCGGAGGGCACATGCATACATGGCAACAGAGACCGGCTGTACTTGCCAAGTACCGGACGCAGGAACCGTGTTCAACTCAAATTCCAGGCCCTCGCACCCGGCCCAATCCCCAGATTGCAGCGCTCCCGCGCACGATCGCGGTCATGCTTCGGCCCAGGCGTTGCTCAATCGCGGGTTTCCAAGGCACAAGCGTGAAGCCCATGCCGTCGTCGAGCATCGCGAAGCGCCCGCTGGCCAGCAGCACGTTTCGGCGGTAAACGCCGGACACGCGCTCGCCGTCCACCGCCGGTCGGTATGACAGGCCGGTCTTGCCAGTGATGCCACGCGCGGCCGCTTCGAGGTCGCGCTGGCGCAAGCTGCCCAGCAGGTTGCGCGCGAGCACCACGCGCGTGCCGCGCCGCTCGGCCAGGCCCTGCTCGACGAGGAAGTCGCTGCGCTGGCGCAGCGCCTCGCGCAGTTCGCCGCCGAAGCCCTTGTCGGCGATGCCGGCCGCGCCGCCGATCAACTGTCGGTCCAGCCAGGTCGCGCCGATCACGCGCGCCTGCCGCTCGATGGGCAGGTGCGAGAGCAGCGTCACGCTACCGCCGGCCAGGCGCTGCGCGTCGTACTGACGTGCCCGCTCGGGCAGGTCAGCCGGCGCGCGCCAGGCACCCTCGGCCACGCGCTCGACCAAGCCGGCGCGGCGCAGCGCTTCCAGGTGGCGCACGTGCGCAGCGACGGTCTCCTGCGGATCGCCGCGAACGGGCTGCGCCCGCAGCAACGCGAGGTGATGGTCGGTGCGGTACAGGCCACCCTCGGCGAGCCCGGCGATGGTCTTGTCCACGGCCCGCCCCTCGGCCGCGCCGCGTGCCTCGACCACGGCGCCCGCCGGGAACTGCTCGAGTTCGGTGCCGGCCGGCAGCCCGACGTAATGCGCGCGGCCGTCGATGCCGTCCACCACGAGGTAGCCGCGCTCCTGCAGCTCGTCAGCCAAGCCCTTGCCGACCACGCGGCCGACCACGGGCTGCGCGGCCTCGCCCGACGTGAAGACGGCCATCTCGCGCTGCTGCGCGCCGAGCACGCGTTGCATGGTCCGCACGATGTCGCCGCGCTCGCCCATGGCGCGCAGCGTGGGCTCGATGTCCGGCCGCAGCCGCCAACGGTTGATGCCGTTCGGCTCGGCCAGGCCCAAGGTGGTGAGTCGCTGCAGCCGGCCGATTAGCAGCGTGCGGGGCTGGCGCGTGGCGTCGCCGGCCGTCAAATCCACCACGCCTTCGTGCGACTGGTGGGCCTGCTGCTGCAGGCCGCGATCCAGGCTGGTCCAGCGCTCCTGGTCCACTTCGCGCAGCAGGCCCTCGCGGATCTCGCGCTCGGTGCGCGGTCCTAGCCATTCGGTTGCCAGTTCGCTCGCGCGCAGCCGCATGCCGTGCGCGATGTAGTCGCGCGCGATGATGAGGTCGTGCCCCGTCTGGTCGCGGCCACGCAGCACGATGTGGGTGTGCGGGTTGTCGGTGTTCCAGTGATCGACGGCCACCCAGTCAAGCGAGCTACCCAGGTCGCCCTCCATCCGGGTCATCAGGTGGCGCGTGTAGCCGCGCAGGTCTTCGAGTTGCTGCGCATCTTCCGGCGAGACGATGAAACGGAACTGATGCCGGTCGCCGCGGCCGTGCTCCTCGAACTCAGCCAAGTCCGCGTGGTCGGTGGTCGGGCCATAGGCATGGCCCTTGCCGCCATCGCGGTCCACACCCTCGCGTTCGATGTAGCGTAGGTGCGTCTCCACCGAGCGCGCACCGGCCTGCTTGAGCATCACGTAGCGGGCCTTGATGACGACGCGGCGCGCGCCGGGGCCGAGCTTCCGGCCGGCTGTCTGCGCCGCGACGTGGCCGCGACCGAGCTTGGCGGCGCTGCGCGCACCGACCCGCGACGGCTTGGTCGAAGGCTTCGCGCCAGCCTTGTTCGCCTCGCGCAGCACACGGTTGACGAAGCGCTGGCCGCCGCTCGATTGGCGCGCCTTCGGCGGCCCCGGCCGGATGCGGAAGCGGTCGTCGTCGCGCGAAGTCATCGCGCAGGCTCCGGCGCAGCCAAGCGCAACGGAGCATAGGCGGCACGCGAGAACGCGAACGCCGACGCGGACTTCGCGCCGCTCGCGGCACGCGGCCGGCCCCAGGCCGTGCCGCGCCACCCCTCGTGCAGACAAGGCCCACGGCACCCGCGCGTGCCGCGCCCTTCTATCTTGCCCTCCGTCTTTGCCGATCGCTGGCGCGACCGGCCCCGACGGTCGGGCGGCGATCGTCTGCACGGACGAAGCGCACCGGCCGCAGGCGGCGCGGCAAGGCGCGTGCATGCCGGCAGCACGTGGATCGGCAGCGCCGATGCATGGATGGCGGCCGTCATCGCATGCCCCAGGTCCACATCGGCTGCGCGCGGCCGAGCACGGCCGCCGTGTCGATGGGACCAAAATACCGGCTGTCGAACGACGCCGGATTCGTCGCGCTGAGCAGGAACAGCTCGCCGGCGCGCAGCGCGCGGCAGTGAGACCACAGCGGGAGGCCGCGGCCCAGGCCGTCGGCCTCGCGCGCGAGCGCCACCGGCACGTCATCGACGTAGACGGTGCGCTGCGCCATGCACACCCGCTGCGGCGCCATCGCGCCGATGCGCTTGAGCAGCGGGATGCGCTCGGGCAGGTAGCCGCGCTGCGCAGCGAGCACGGCGGCCTCGGGCGGCAGGCGGGCCAGCACGATGTCGCCGACGTGCAGCGCATCGGCCACCGTTCCCGCCGATCCGATGCGATACCAGCCGCGCGGCACGCTGTCGCTGGGGTTGTAGACCCAGCGCACAGCGGGCGCGTGCAGCGCTGGTGCGGCGAGCGCAGCGATGCCGAAGGTTGCGCACAGCGCGAGCAGGATGCGATGCGCAGAAGTCCTCATCGCAAGCCCTCCCCGCGAAGCCAGGCCGCATGCCGCACGGCGCCGTAGGCCGGCAACGGTTGGCGTGCAACGAGGCGGTTGCCGAGCGTGCACCAGTACGCGGGCGCGGCCTGCGACGGGTCGATGGCGAGCGCTTCGATCGCGTCGATCCGCTGCAGCACGGCCTGCACCGCGGTTTCCCCTTCGGCGCGCAGCAGCAGCTGCGCGCCGGGACGAACGCCGGCGATGCGCTGCATGCGCTCGCCCGGCGTGCAGGCCTGCAGCACCATGAGCTGCCAGCGCGTCGTGCCGTAGTCGTTGGATTCCCAGCGCACGCGGCAGAAGACCGCGCCGGGCGCAAAGCTCGCGCAGCGCCGCCAGCGGTCCAGGCGCAGCTCGCGCAGCGGCCGGCCGAAGCGCAGATACAGGTTGATCCGGTGCTCGACGTAGGCCAGCGAGACGCGCGTGAGCGGTGGATCGCCCGGATCGGCGGCGGATGCCACCGACAGTTGCGGCGGCGAGTCCATCGGCGTGTCCGCAGACACGCCCGATGGCACGATCGCCGGTGAGGCGTCGGCCGGTCGAATGGTCGATGGCAGTGCGTTCATGGTCGTTGCTCCGGGAACTCGTGCTCCAACAGCGCGCGCAGCATGTCGGCCACCGTGATGCCGCGCGTGAACGCCGCGACCTTGATGCGCCCGCGCAGCGCAGGCGTGACGTCCAACGTGAGCCGCGCGGTGTAGACCTCGCCACGCGCGAGCGCGTCGAGATCGCTGGCTTCACCGACACGCACCCAGGCTTCGGCCTGCGGGTTGGCGGGCGGCCGTGCGCCAATGGGTACGCGCTGCACGCGCTTGCCGTTCTTCATGGCGGGCCACCTCGCAGCACTTCGACGGCCAGCGCGGCGATTTCGCGCGCGGCCGGGCTGTCGTCGTCGATCTCGCGCACCAGCCGGCCGGCCGCCACGCTGTCGGCGAAAACGATGCGCTGGCGCACCTCGGACGACAGCGCGGGCAGCGGCTGGTCGGCCAGCGCGCCACGCGCTTCGCGGCCGATCACCGTCGTGCTGACGCGCCGGTTGATGACGAAGGCCGCGCGAAGCGCCGGCCGGAAGACCTGCGCCTCACGGATCAGCGAGACCATCTCCGCACTGGCCCACACGTCGTAGGGACTAGGCTGCACCGGGATCAGCACGAGGTCGGCGGCGAGCAGCGCGGAGCGCGCGAGCGCCGCGATGCGGGGCGGCCCGTCGATGACGACGTGATCGGCGCGCCGGGCGAGTTCTGGCGCTTCCTGGTGCAGCGTCTCGCGCGCCAGGCCGACGGCGCCGAACAGGCGCGGCAGGCCGCTCTGGCTGCGCCGCTGCGTCCAGTCCAATGCCGAACCCTGCGGGTCCGCATCGAGCAGCAGCACGCTGCTGCCAAGCAAGGCCAGCTCGCCGGCCAAGTGCGTGGCGAGCGTCGTCTTGCCGACCCCGCCTTTCTGGTTGAGCAGCGCGATGATCATGGCGCGCTCCTCGCAAGCATGTTGGCAGACCTGTCTTCTGCCTTCGTGCTCATGAGCCTTGCGGCATCCTTCGCGCGGTGCGTGCCGGATGCGTGCCGTGCGCCGCTGCGGCTTTTCCACAGCGTGCGGGCTCCTACTATCGTTAGGTTTTTATTAAATACGTTAGATACGTTAGGCGGCGCGCAAGTCCGCGCGGTGCAAGGATTTTTCGACCATCGACACGCCTGATAGCACGAGTCCGGTGCGCCTGATAGCACGAGTCGGGGCACGCCTGATAGCACGAGCCCATTCACCGACTGTCCACAGGCCATGCACCGTCGCTGAAGCTGCCGCCGGGGCGCAGCGGTGCCGTGGACGACACCGGACGGAAGGCCAGCACTTCCGGCCCACGCCTTGGGCGCCGGATGGCGAGTGCGTAGCCCGGCAGCGGCTGGCGCGCGACGATGCGCCGCAGGTCGCAGGCGAAGTCCGCGAAGCGGGCCAGGCTGCCTGACTTGCGGTGCAGGTGGGCGAAATCGAAGCGCCAGCCCTCCGGCTGCCAGCCCGCGTGCTTGCGCACCAGGCGGTACAGCCAGCGCTCGATGCCGCCCGACAGACGGAAGTAGTTCGCGTCGATGGTGAGCACCAGGCTGTCGTCCATCACGCCCGCGTAGAACCAGTCGGGCAGGATCAGCTCGATGCCCAGCGGCCTGCCCTGCCCATCCGCGCGCTCCTTCCACTCGTTGATCCACGAGAAGCGGTGCAGCCGCCGCGCGTTGGCCTGGCGTATGGAGGTGGCCACGCTGGTGGACTGCAGGCGGTCGAGCGCGGCCTTCAGGCGCTGGTAGTCGCGCAGCGACGTGCCGCGGCCCACGAAGCGCAGGATCTCGTGCGGTGTCGCGGCCATCAGCCGCGAGCTGCGCAGGCCGGCGTCGCGCGCCTCGATGATCTGACTGGCGGCCCAGATCAGGATGTCGGCATCCCAGATCGTCGCGATGCCGTGCTCGGCCGTTCCCTCCACTCGCACGGTCACCGGCCCCGCGCGGAAGTCGATCGGCACCGTGCGCCGGCTCTTGGCCAGCGAGAAGAACGGGTAGGCCATCAGGTCCTGCACGTCGCGCGCGGGCATCTCGCCTGGTAGGGCATGGAACAGTTCGAGCTGCTCGCGCTGCGGATCGCGCGGGGCGGCCATCGGCTGCGGTATCCATGATCTTCAGCGCCCGCCGTCGCGGCGGACAGGGCGGTGTCCTGCGCGCAGCTCGACATACTCGGGGTCGCAGGTGGCCTCGAAGCTGCGCGCATCGGCCCAGGCCTCCAAGTCGGACCGCGCGTACATGACGCGCCGGCCGAACTTGCGAAAGCGCGGACCGCCACCGATCACGCGGTGTTTCTCCAGCGTGCGCGGCGAGAGCCGCAGGAACATGGCAGCTTCGTCGTTGGTGAGGTAGAGCGGCTGCGACGAGGCGGTCGAGCTGGTCGTGTCTCTCGGCTCTGGCTGGGGCGTTGAAGAAGGTGCGGCCTGCGGCCGCAGCGCAGCGGGTCTCATGGGATGGGCCTCCGTCGGTGCTGATCGCCGGCGGGCGAAGCGCCGCCGGACAGAGCCAGTCTCAGGAAAGCCCAGCGTCCTGGGGACGGACGTTCAGGCGTCAGTTCAAACGTCCGTCCCTGACCGCTTCGATCTGTAATAGGCGCCGGTAGCCGCCTTCCACGAGCGCCCGGCCACGGTGCGCGAGCCGGCGCACCTGGGCGCGCAGCTCGCCCAGGTCGTGCCAGCGCTCAGCGACCATGGCTGCGCCGAAGAGCGCCTGGGCAACTTCGCGGTGCGTGGCGCCCGCGGCCAGGCCGTCGAGCGTCTGCAGGCTGCGCATGTGCATTAGCGCGATTCGATCAGGCCGGCCATGTGCATGGGCGTGTGCGCGCGCATCCTCGGATCGCGTTGCATTGCGGCCGTAGTAGCTGTCGAAGCGCTCCATCGTGGCCGCTGCGGCGCGCCAGCGCTCGCGCAGCCGTGCGCCGGCTGCCACGCCATGGGCATAGGCGATGCCGTGTTCGAGGGTGGGCGAGAACGCCGCGCGCAGTGGGCCCTCGGGCCGATAGGCAGTCAGCAGCACACGCTGCCCGTCATGGGCGAGTTGCTTGCGCCCAGGCATGTCCCACAGGGCGAAGATCGGCGCATCCGGCTCCGCGGCAGCGTCCGGGTGCAGTTGCGGCAGGCCGGCGGGGTCAGGCAGCCACACCGGCTGCGCGCACCGGGCGTCGCGCGTGGGGTCTTCCAGCAAGCGCAGGCCCCAGCAAGCCGCGTACGCGGTTTCGTCATCGCTGCCGAGCACGTGCCGGCCGTACACGGCGCGGTAGTGCGGGTTGCGCCGCAGGTATTCCCAAGCCAGTGCAGGCCCGTCCAGCGTCAGCGCGTAGAGATACGCGGCCGAAGGAAGCCAGTCATTCGCACGTGCGCCCATGTCGAAACCTCCTCGTTCGAGGTGGCGCCATGGGCAGCTGTCCAGTCAATGCGGTAGCGTGCTTGTCTCGGTGTTCGACGTCTGTGAGGGGTGGCAGGCGATGCCGCGTGCGGCCGCCCTTGCGCCGCTACAGCCATGATAAAGGCAGCGTCAATCCTCCAAGAACCTGCGGTTCCGCTACGCCGACGGCCGCGCGCTTCAGTCGTTGATCGAGCCGTCGGCCTCTGCGCGGCGCACGTATTCGGAGAGCGGGCGCTGCGGCACGAAGTACGTGTCGCGCAGCACCGGCAGATCGCGCGGGCCGCGGATGCCCTGGAGGTCCGAGAGGCGCACGTGGTCCAATCGCGGCGCTCCCATCCCGAGGTCGCACAGGCCGTAGGCCGTGTCTTCGTCGCGCGGATCGAGCTGCACCAGCAGCCAGGTGGCGTGCGCATCGGGGGTGAACAGCTTGACCACCGGCCAGGGATCGGCGAGAGAGCCGCAGGCAGCGGCATTGCCATTGTCGAGCAGCTGGCGGCGCTGCTCCTCGGTGAGAAGCGCGGTCACCGACACCCTCTCCGGGCGGAACGCCCGCCGGGAAGCGGCGCAACGGCGGCTGGCCGCTGCGTGCCTGCAGCGGTTGCCGGACGACGTCTGGTCGGAACCATCATGTGGTGGATTCAAGAGGCAGCATAAAGCGGGCCAGCGGGATTGCAAGAGGGTCAACCCGCGAAAATGAGCCCTATAGATTGTAGCCCTATAGGTGTCCATGCGATGTCATCTTGGACTTGTCCCAAGTCCATTGATGACTGCGAAGAACTCATTTCCCGCTGCCCTCCGTACCCTCCGAAAATCCCGTGGCCTGAGCCAGGAAGCGTTTTCGGAGGTATCGAGCCGCACGTACATGAGTTCGTTGGAACGGGGCCTCAAGAATCCGACGCTCAGCAAGGTGGACGAGCTGTGCGAGGTGATGCAGGTGCATCCGCTGACGCTGCTGGCCTTGACCTATGGGCTCGACGCCAGAGGTGCGGACAAGCTGCTCGCGCGCGTGCAGCGCGAACTGGCCGCCGTGCAGGAAGTTCCGTCGGATTGAATGCAGCCGGCGGGCACCGCCCGGCGGCGCCCTGCCCTCGCCTGTTACGTCACAATCCGTCCAGCCAGGCGCGCCTCGCGCGCATAGGCGCTCAGGCGCTTCTCGGCACGGAAGTATAGGTCGCGCTCGACCGGCAGGCCCAACTGGCCGCGCACCGCCGCCAGCTCGGCCAGGCTCAACCAGCCCATCTCGGGGCAACCCAGGCCCAGGTCGCACAGCCCGTAGGCATGGTCCGGCTCGTCTGGATCGATGTGCGTCAGCAGCCAGGTCGCGCCTGCGTCGGGCGTGAACAGCTTGACCACCGGAGTCGGGTCGAAGCCCTCGTCTTCGAGGGCTTGCCGGCCGTTGGCCAGCAGCACGGTGCGTTGGTCGTCGGTGATGAGTGCGGTCATGGTCTTCTCCTTGGAAGGAATGCCGGGCGGGATTGCCCGGGACCGCGGAGAAGCACGGCGCAGCGCAGCCGTCAGGGTTCGGCAGACGGCCGCAGGCCGCCAGCGTGCGCAGCACGCGCAGACCTTGACGGCGAGACCGGCGTGATACGGTGGACGGACCAGCAAGCCAGCCCTGTCGCCAGCACCGGCCTCCTCCCTCGCCTTGGCTCGCGCGCTGCGCGAGCGCGTCAGCGATGGAAGCCGAAGGGGCGAGACGCCCGCAGCGCAGCGAGGACGGCTCGATGCGCAGCACGACAGCGCGACCCGGCCCCGCCGGGGGACGCCCGGATTCACGGTTCCGTGCAGAAGTTCGAACGCTCGAATCCACATCCGCTGAAAGACACGAAGCCCCGAATCCGCCTTCTCCCGAAACCACGCAAGCACGAAGGCGCATTGGCGATTCCGCGGACATGCGGAGAAGCGCAAAGGAACGAGAGCGGCTTCCCGTACAGCATCGAAGCCACGAAGCCGCTTTTACGGAAAGCCGCCGAGACGGTGGCGTCGCGGCATCGCGGCTGAAGGCCCCGCGCTGGCAGACATGCCAGCGCCCCGCCGGTGGGCGGGGCGCCGGGGTGGACGCCGGTCAGTCGCCCTTGCTACGCGACCAGATCAGGTTGTGCGTGCCGTCCTCGGCGTCGACCAGGCGGGCGTAGATGGTCGCCGGGAACGACGGGTCATCGAGCGTCACCGACAGGTAGGGCCGGTCCGCCTTGCTGATCTTCTTCCACGCCGCGCCGATCTCGAAGTTGCCGGCGACGATGCGGTAGTCGGGAGCGTTCTCGCTTTCCTTGTCGTTGGGCACCAGCTTGACCTTGACGTTGAGCGTCAGGGTGCGGACGGTGCCGGTGAAGCCGTTGTTCTGAGCGGTGAAGGTGCCGATGTTGGCCATGACGAAACTCCTTGAGATGGTTGACTGGTCGCGCCCATCGCGGCCTTGTCGGTGATCCGATAGGGCGAGGCACGGGCGGGCTGCACCACTGAGCACAGCGAAGGGGCCGCAACAGCGTGGAGGACCGGGAGTGCCCGAAGAAATTTGCCTCGCGAGGAAGCCGCCGAACGCAGTGACAGCGGCGGCGAAATTTGTTCGGGCCGGACTGTTGCTGCCATGAAGCCCGAGGCTTTAACCGGTGCATCGCCAGGATTCACGACAAGCCAAGGCCGTCCTGGGCGCGACTGCCACCGCAAGGGGTCATGGCCGACGCACCGCCCCCACGAACACCACCGGCACCGTCCGTACCCTACCGCGGTCACGGTCGGACCCCAACGCGAGCGAGCCGCTCCCGGGCATCGGCGCCGACAACGCCGGCGCGGCGTGGAAGGGCATGGCGGACCGGCCCGGCGGGAGAACCCGGCCTCGGCATCATCGGACGCTGCTGGTACGGGGACCGGGAATGCCGCAACCTGATCTGGACGGGCGGCCCCCGGCGAGGCGGCACACTCCGGCGCGCGCCACCCGGCATGGGCTCATGGCCCCGGTTCGCGCAGCGCGCTGACCTTGGCCGTGATGCGCGACTCGATGGTCTGGCGCGACGTCGCCACCAGGGTCACGACGGCTTCGCAGACGACTTCATGCGCATCGTGGGCGCGCACGCGGAAGGTGACGCTGCGGTCGCTCAGGCGCTCCACCCATCCGCGCAGCCGCAGCGGCGAGCCCGGCGGGATCGGCCCCAGATGGTCGATGCGGATGGATCGCCCGACCACCACTTCCACCTCGGTGTCCGTCAGCCGCTGCACCTCGCGGATGCATACCGACTCGATGACTGCGACCAGGTAGCCTGTGGCCAGGCATTCGATCAGCTGCTCCGCGTAGTCCTTCCCATGCGGCAGGCGCGAGAAAAGCGAGCGCGCCGTCTGGTCGGCCGGGACGATGTAGGACTCCTCGAAGAAGACCGCGCTGACTGCTTCATGGTTCATAGGACGTAGTGGCGAGAGGAGCGAATGCCTGCGATCCACCGATGCTCCCGTGCAGCGGCCCAGCCGCAAACCCGCTCCAGCGCGCCCTGGCGCACTGGGGCGGAATTGCGGCAGGCCTGGATGTGAAAACGCGCGCGGCAGACCTGCCGCGCGCGTCGCGCCCTCGAAAAAGCCCCAGCCCGCAGGCCGGGGCATGCCACGTCAGGCGGCTTCGTCCAGTGCCTGCGTTTCTTCGGCGCCCTCGTCGTCAGCCGCTGCCTCCGTGTCCTGGGCCTCGCCCTGGTGCTCGGCTTCCTGGGCCACGGCCTCCGGCGCCCGGAATATCGCGGGCAGCCAGCCGCTGCCTGCTGCCAGCCGCTCGGCCTCGGCGGCGATCTGCGCTTTCTTGAGCTTGGCAAGGCGGTGCACTTCGCCGGGCGCGAACACCTGCACGGCTTCCAGCGCCTTGGCCTTGGACACGTGCTCGAAGTAGCCCGCAGCGGTCGGCGTCCACCACTGGCCCATGTCCAGCGCCACGGCCTGCGCCAACAGCGCGGCGGGCCGGTCGCTTTCGCGCGACGTGATCGCGCTCACCGTGAAGCCGACGCACACCGCCAGCAGCGACAGCAATTCGGACTGCGGCATCGCCAGCAACTCGGCGAACAGCGCTTCCGAGTCCTCGGGCAGACGCTGGCCCCAAGCCTCTCGCACCTTGCGCATGCCCACGGCGGCTGGTGCGTCGGCCACCTCCGATGCATGCTGTTCCAGCCGGTCCTGCGGGTCGGCGCTGATGTTCAACGACGAGCCGTGGTAGCCCTCCAGCACGATGCGCTGCGCGAGCCGGTGCACCACAGCCACCAGCGCGACGTGCGGATGCCGGGCCACTTCAGCCTGCAAGGCGGCGGTGCGGTGCGCCGACAGGCGGCGCGCCAGCTTCTCGGAGATCGTCAGCGAGGGCGGCTCGCCCTCGGTCTGCTCCTGCGCGCCAGTCTCGCGAGCATCGTCCTCGGCTTCTGCGCCGCGCTGCTGCGTGCGCAATGCCTTGGCCTCATCCTCGCGCAGCAGCCCGCGATGCACCACCACGGCGCCCTCGGAGTCGAGCGACACCACGGCCCCGGCTACCGGCACCACGCCCACCGGGTAGACCAGCAGCGTGCGCTCGATGCCGTCCAGGTCGTTGCCGATCGCATCCATCGCGTCCTGCAACGCCTGCGCCTCGTCGTCGCCGATGGCCTCGTTCTCGTCGTCCAGCCGCTCCTGCAGCTTGGCCTGCTCGGCTTCCAGCTTGGCGATGCGCTTGGCCTCGGCCTTGCCCGGCTCGCGCCGCGTGGCCCGCACGCGCTGGAACGCATGGAGGTCGGCGTAGGTGGCGCGCGGCGCGGCCTCCACCCAGCCCCAGCCTTCGGCGCGCACGTCCTCGGCCACGGCAGCGAGCTTGTCGCGGGCCAGTGCGTCCAGCAGCACGGCATCGGCCAGAAACACGCCGCTCTGCTCGTCGGCGAACAGGTCGCGCCGCGTGCCGCCGCCCGCCTGCTCGTAGGTGACCCTGCCAACCATCAAAGCGTCGATCCAGCAGATTCGGTGCTACCGGCAGGCGGTGCGCCGAATCGGTGGTCACCACGAACGGCCTTCTGTACACCGGGCGCAGGCCCTGGCGACGCAGGCTCTTTCGCACTCGCTCGGCGCTGACGACGTCGCCCTGCTGGCGCAGCTTGTGAACGATCCGAGGGCGACCATAGCTTCGGCAGCTGGCATCGTGGATGGCCGCCACCTTGGCATCCAGAGCCTGGTTGGCAAGTAGGCCGGGGCTGGGCGGGCGCACGCGCCATTGGCAGTAGCCGCTGCGGGACACCTGCAGCACGCGACAAAGCCGGCTGACGGTGTACTGGTCGCGATGCTCGTCGATCCAGGCGTACTTCATCGCGACCCCCTGGCGAAGTACGCCGTCGCTTTTCGAAGGACTTCCACGTCCAGCTTCGCGTCGGCCAGCTCTCTGCGCAGGCGGCTGTTCTCCGCCTCCAACTCGCTCACCGGGCGCCGCGTGGGGAGCTCACTGGCCGGGGCCACCGCGCCGCTGGCGCCGGCCGATGCAATGCCACGCCTGGACCAGTTGCCCAGCGTCGCCACCGGCACGCCGAGGCGACGTGCGGCCTCGTGACCGCCGACCGACGCCGCGAGCCTGACGGCCTCAGCCTTGAACTCCTGTGTGTACTGCCTCTTGGGCAGCTTGCCTTCTCTCATTTCGATTCTCCGTACCTCTGAAGTTATCAACTTCTTGCTGTACGTGAAATCGAGGCAGGGTCACTTTCCGTTGCCTTGTAATCGTGGCACACAAATAGTCGCGTCTGCGAGGGCAAGTCGTCAGACCAGTAGCCGACACCCTGGCAGGTGTCGGTGAAGGGCATGGGAATTTGGAGTGCCGTCGAAAGACGCTCCCGAAGGGCCTTAACCGTCCTGCCCGCTGAACCCGCGCCGCGCGCCCAGGTTGGCCGCACGACAATACAGGCATGCTCGACCTCCCTGCGTACCGCACCGTTCTCGAATTGGCCGCGGCCCTGATGCTGGGTTCGGTCATCGGCCTCGAACGCGGCTGGCGCGAGCGCGAGCGCGCCGAAGGCAGCAGAGTGGCGGGGTTGCGCACGTTCGCTCTACTCGGTTTGTTCGGAGGCGTACTGGGCGTCCTGACGCAGGCGGTGGGACCATTGCCCGCCGCGATGGGCCTGGCAGGTTTGTCGCTAACCGCCGCAGCCGCCTACCGCGAGAATGTGCGGGCGCATGGCAGCCTGAGCGCCACGACGGCCGTGACGATGCTGCTCACCTGCGCGCTCGGCGTGCTGGCGGGAGCCGGTCAGCCTCTTCTGGCGATCGCGACGGCCATCATCGCCGCTGTACTCCTCGATCTCAAGCCCACTCTTCACCGGTGGCTGCGCCTGGTGGAACAGCGCGAATTGAGTGCCGCGTTGCAAATGCTCGTGCTCACCGCGGTCATCCTTCCAATGCTGCCGGACCGCGGCTTTGGCCCGTACGAGGCACTCAATCCGTACCGCCTCTGGTGGGCAGTGGTTTTGATCGCCGGTCTTTCGCTGTGTGGCCACCTGGCTATTCGATGGACGGGACCCAGCCGCGGCATCTTTTGGACCGGTCTGCTTGGCGGACTGGCTTCCTCGACGGCGGCGACCTTGGCGCTGGCACGCCGCTGCCGCAAGGACCTCGCCATCCTGCGGGCGGCCAGTTCCGGAATTCTGGCTGCCTCGGCAATGATGTTTCTGCGGATGACCGCGCTGGTTCTGCTTCTGCAACCTGCGCTCTGGAATTCCATGGGCGCTGCGATGGTCGTTGGGGCGGCGACGCTTCTCGGCGCATCGTTCTTGCGGTTGCCGTCCGAGGCGCAATCCGAAGCGACAACACCAGCCACCGATGCGGGGGATGTCTTCGACTTGAGCACCGCGCTGGGCTTCGGCCTTCTTCTCGGCGTGCTGGCGCTGCTGACGCGGGCCGCGCAGCAATGGATGGGCGATCCGGGCTTGTATGCCCTGTCGCTGTTGTCCGGCCTGCTCGATGTCGATGCCATCCTACTGACTGTGATGCACATGAACGGCCAGGGAGCCTTGCCCACCCAAGCCGCCACGATCGCTGCCGGATTGGCGGTGGTCGCCAACATGACCATGAAAACCCTTCTTTCCTGGCTCATCGGCGGAACGGCATTGGGATGGCGCGTGACCTTTGGCTTTGCGGCAGCGATGACCGCGGCCGCCCTCACTGCGTTCATGGTGTCCAAGGCCTGAAGCAGCACGCGAAAATCTGAAGATCGGATGCGCCAAGCGACCTCTTCTGCCGCGCATCGACGCACCATGACCATCCACACAAAAGGCTTCCCATGCTTACCTTGACCAGTCTGGGCGGAGCCGGCACCGTCACCGGCTCCAAGCACCTGCTCTCCCATGGTGACACCCACCTGCTGATCGACTGCGGCTTATTCCAGGGTTTGAAGAACTTGCGCGAGCTCAATTGGGAGCGACTCACCATCGACCCCCGCGACATCGATGCGGTTGTGCTCACCCATGCGCACCTTGACCATTCGGGCTACCTGCCCAAGCTGGTGCACGATGGCCTTTCCGGGAAGATCTATGCGACCCCGGCCACGCGCGACGTAGCTGAGCTGATCCTGCGCGACAGCGCGCACCTGCAGGAAAAGGATGCGGACTTCGCGAATCGGCATGGTTTCTCCAGGCACGCACCCGCACGGCCACTGTACGGGGTGCGCGAAGCCGAGCGTGCCATCGCGGCCTTTGCGCCTGTGCGACTGCACCACAGCGTCGCCATTCCCGGTGGCGCCACATTGCTCCTGCGCCGCGCTGGCCACATCCTGGGCGCAGCGACAGCACAGATCGACATCGGGGGCCAGCGCATCGTCTTCTCTGGCGATCTGGGACGCTACAACGATGCGGTGATGCACGACCCTGAGCCGGTGCCGCAGGCTGACTATGTCGTCATCGAATCGACCTATGGCAACCGCAGTCACGATGTCGCGGACCCGGTGGAGGCACTCGGACGCGTGATCGAATGCACCGTGCAGCGCGGTGGCACTGTGGTGATTCCGGCCTTCGCGGTCGGCCGGGCGCAGTCCCTGATCCACCACCTGTGACTGCTGCGCCAGGCCGGCAGGCTGGCCAACGTGCCGTTGTACCTCGACAGTCCGATGGCGGGCAGCGCCACGCAGCTCCTGCATGAGCACGCGGGCGAGCACAAGCTCACCGCGCGCGACTACGAAGCTGCCTGCGCTGCGGTCACCTACGTCAAGGAGGTGGAGGAATCCAAGGCCTTGTCCGCCAATCGCTTCCCCAAGGTCATCATCTCGGCCAGCGGCATGGCCACCGGGGGGCGTGTGTTGCACCACATCGCCGCCTTCGCGGGCGACCACCGCAACACGCTGCTGTTTTCAGGCTTCCAGGCCGCCGGCACGCGCGGGCGCAAGCTATTGGAAGGCGCGCGGGAGGTAAAGATTCACGGCGAATGGATCAACGTGCGCGCCGATGTGGCGGAACTGCCCATGCTGTCCGCACATGCCGATGCTGGCGAGTTGCTGCGCTGGCTATCCGGTTTCCAGCGTGCTCCCAAGCGGGTGTTCATCGTCCACGGTGAGCCTGAGGCCTCGGAGGCCTTGCGAGAACGCATCAAGCGCGAACTAGGTTGGGATGCAACCGTGCCATTGCAGAACAGGAAGTACACACTGTGATGGGTCTGGAGAGCCGCAGGCCCGCCGTGCCGCCGGCTACTTCTTGAGTCCGAGCCGTCGCGCCAGCTTGTGCAGGTTGCTGGCATCCAATCCCAATGTGCGCGCTGCCGCAGCCCAGTTGTCCTGATGCAATGCCAGTGCCTCCCGGATCGCCTTACGCTGGCTGGCTTCCACGACTTCGTGCAGGGGGGCTACGGATCGCGACACACCGGGTGCACCGACAGCTTGGTCGACACCGGCCGCTACTGCGCCTTCGGCCATCTCCAGTGCATCGAGATCCAGCATGTCCGCCTCCAGCGTCACGATATCCTTGCGGTTGGCGCCCCGGCTCACCGCCTTCAGCGCCGCGCGACTGATCACATGCTCCAACTCGCGCACATTGCCCGGCCAGCGGTAGCGGCGCAAGGCCTCTTCGGCCGCAGCCGAAAGCCGCAGGCTGCGCAGACCCAGCCGTGCCCGGTTGAGTTCCAGAAAGCGCCCGGCCAACAGCAGCACGTCGTTGCCCCGCTCGCGCAGCGGCGGGATCGGAATCGGATACACCGACAGCCGGTGGTACAGGTCCGCACGAAACGATCCGTCGCGCACATGCTCGCGCAGACTTCGGTTGGTGGCCGCGATCACGCGCACGTTCACCCGCCGCGGCCGGTCGGCCCCAAGGCGCTGGATCTCGCCGTTTTGCAGCGTGCGCAGCAGCTTGGCCTGAATGGACAGTGGCAGTTCGCCCACTTCGTCGAGGAACAGCGTGCCACCTTCCGCAGCCTCGAAGCGGCCGGGCCGGTCGTTCACCGCGCCGGAGAACGCCCCGCGCGCATGGCCGAACAGTTCGCTCTCCGCCAATGATTCCGGCAAGGCAGCGCAGTTCACGTGCACCAGCGGCTTGGACGCACGCCGCGACAGCCGGTGCAGCCGGTGCGCGAACAACTCCTTGCCCACGCCCGTCTCTCCCAGCAGCAGCACCGGCAACTCGGAATCGGCGACCACCTGCAACTCGTGCAGCAGGTGCGTGATGGCTTCACTCTGGCCCAGTATCTCGCTGTCTTCGCGTTGCTCCGGCGCACCCGCAGGCAAGGCGCCGCCGGACAAGCGCAGGCTGCGAATCTCCGCTTCAAGACGGGTCACCCGCACCGCAGCCTCGACCGCGCAGGCAAGCTCGGCCATGTCACTCTGGGCCTGTGCGCCGAAGGCCCCGACTTCCAGCGCATCCAGCGTAATCACTCCCCAGCGCTCGCCCTCCACATCCAGCGCCATGCCCATGCAGTCGTGCACCGCCATCGGCTCGCCAGCACGTTCGGCGATCAGACCATCGTAGGGATCGGGCAGCACGCTATCGTGGTGGAAACAGGTGACGCCGCGCCGTTGCAGGATGGCCGCCAGGCGCGGATGGTCCTTGACCGCGAAGCGCCGTCCCAGTGCGTCACTGGAAAGCCCGTCCACCGCCACCGGCCGTAGGTGCTCCTGCTCCAGCTTGAGCAAGGCGACAGCTCCGCATCCGAAATGCGCGCGCAGGCTGCCCACCAGCCGCTGCAGACGCACCGCCACCGGCAGGTCAGCCACGAGGTCGACCACGAGAAGGAGTTGGATGGCGGAAATGGTCATAAATACCACTTATGGTAAATGGAACCATCTAAAAACATGGTGTATAGCACCACTTTGTTTTCAACCTATTGATTTATATGGTGTTTTTCGTGGCACGCGACTCGCGTTGGTGATAGCGCCGAACCGGCATCAGACCAAGGAAAGCAACATGAAACGCACTTTCAGCTTCAGCGCGATTGCCGCTGCCATCTGCATCCTGGCGACGGCTTTGTCCGTACACGCGCAGCCTGGAGGCCACTCAATGCACAACGCCGCAGCATCCGGCGGCACCGCGACCGCGGCAGCCCAGCCTGCAGCGACCAAGCGCTACGAATTACATACGAACATCGTCGACGGCAAGATGGTCTTCGTCGACGACAAGGGACAGGTCAACCCGACCCTCGCCGCCAACGCGGGCGACACGATCGAGATCGTGCTGGAAAGCGGCGAAGGCGCCGAGCACGACCTGGTGATCCCCGAACTGAACGTCGCCTCGGCCAAGTTCAGCGCCGGCACGGGCAAGACCACCTTGCGCTTCAAGGTCCCGCGCTCGGGTGCCTTCACCTACTACTGCTCGATCCCGGGCCACCGCCAGATCGGCATGGAGGGAAAACTCCAGGTGAGCGGGACTGCGGTTGCCGACGCGGGGACCGTGCCCGCCGCGAACACCGATTCGAGTCAGGCGGCACTCGCGCTCTACACCCCTGCACCCGTGCCGCAGCGCGCGGCGGACCCGTCTGCCGTCAGCGTGGCGGCCAACCCGGCCGGGGTGCCGGCGGCCATCGGTACGCGCGCACCGAAGACGCTGAAGTACCGCATGGAGACGGTCGAGCTGCCCGGCAAGCTCGATGACGGCACGAGCTTCACCTACTGGACCTTCGACCGCCAGGTGCCCGGCCCCATGCTACGTGCTCGGGTGGGCGACACGGTGGAACTGATCCTGGCCAATGCCCGCGACAGCAAGATGATCCACTCGATCGACCTGCACGCCGTCACCGGCGGCCACGGCGGCGGCGAGCACACGCAGGTCGCGCCCGGCCAGGAGAAGGCCATCACGTTCAAGGCGCTCAACCCGGGCCTGTACGTCTACCACTGCGCGACGCCGCTGGTCCCGCAGCACATCGCCGCAGGCATGTACGGAATGATCCTGGTGGAACCGGAAGCGGGCCTCGCCAAGGTGGACCGCGAGTACTACGTCATGCAGGGCGAGATGTACACGGGCCGGCCGCACGGCGCCAAGGTGCACCAGGAGGCCGATCTCGAGAAGATGGCCAACGAACTGCCCGACTACTACGTCTTCAACGGCGCGGTCGGCGCCCTGAGCAAGACCCACAAACTGCAGGCCCAAGTGGGCGAAACCGTGCGCATCTACTTCGGCGTGGGCGGGCCCAACAAGATCGCGTCGTTCCACGTCATCGGCGAGATCTTCGACACCGTGTACAGCGAGGGCTCGTTCACTGGACTCAAGCACGACGTGCAGACCACGCTCGTCGCCCCGGGCGGCGCGACCATCGTCGAGATCAAGGTCCAGCATCCGGGCAGCTACCTGCTGGTGGACCACGCGCTGTCGCGCGCCGGCAAGGGCGCGGTCGGTGTGCTCGAAGTCACCGGCTTGCCGGCACCCGGCGTTTACAAGGCCGGCCCCCTGTAATCCCCCAACGAAAAGGAGCACACGATGGAACTCATCGACCAATCCCTGGGACAGCTCGCGCGGCGCATCTCGGGGGCCACGCGCGTGTTCGACGCCCATCACTTCGACTTCTGCTGCGGCGGCAACCAGTCGCTGCGCTCGGCCGCGGCGGCGGCTGGGGTGGATCCCGCTCCGATCGTGCTGGAACTGCAGTCCCTGCAAGGCCGCACCGCCGCGGATGGCGAGCGCGACTGGGGCGGTGCCACGCCTACCGAACTGGTGGACCACATCCTGGCGCGCTACCACGCAGTGCACCGCGAGCAGTTGCCCGAGTTGATCCGCCTGGCGCGCAAGGTGGAGCAGGTGCATGGCGAACGTGCCGACTGCCCGCACGGCCTGGCCGAACACCTCTCGGTCATGGCGCAGGAACTGGAAAGCCACATGCGCAAGGAGGAAGACGTGCTGTTCCCCATGATCGTGCGCGGCCATGGCGCGATGGCCGGCGCCCCGATCACCGTGATGCGCATGGAGCACGACGAGCACGGCGTCGCCCTGCGCCGGCTGGAAGAGCTGACCGATGGCATCACCGCGCCGCGCGCGGCCTGCACCACCTGGCGCGCGCTCTACGCCGGCCTGCGGACCTTCCGGGAGGACCTGATGGCGCACATCCACACCGAAAACAACATCCTGTTCGAGCGCTTCGCGCCGGCAGCCGTGCATTGAGCAAGGAGAATCCCATGGGCTCGTACAAGAAACTCTGGTTCACGCTGATCGGCGTGCTGATCGTCACCTTCTCGCTGCTGGGCTACTACGGCACCGAGGTCTACCGGCAGGCGCCACCGATCCCGGCGCAGGTCACCACCCCGGATGGCAGGGTGCTGTTCGACCGCGAGGGCATCCTCGACGGCCAGACGGCCTGGCAGTCGGTGGGCGGCATGCAGCTCGGTTCGATCTGGGGCCACGGCGCTTACCAGGCGCCCGACTGGACGGCCGACTGGCTGCACCGCGAACTGACCGCCTGGCTCGACCTGGCCGCGCAGCAGGCACACGGCAAGGCCTATGCGGCGCTCGATGGCCCCGCGCAGGCCGCCTTGCGCGAGCAGCTCAAGGCGGAGTACCGTGCCAACCGCGTCGATGACGGGCAAGTGCTGAGACTCTCGGCGCACCGTGTCCAGGCCATCGCGCAAACGGCGGCCTACTACGACCAGTTGTTCTCCGACGCGCCCGAGCTGCAGAAAAGCCGGGAGCACTTCGCCATGAAGGAGAACACGCTGCCCAGTGCCGAGCGGCGCCAGCAGATGACGCAGTTCTTCTTCTGGACCGCCTGGGCCGCAGCCACCGAACGACCGGGTCAAAAGGTCACCTACACCAACAACTGGCCGCACGAGCCCCTGATCGGCAACCAGCCGAGCAGCGAGAACATCGTCTGGTCCATCGCCAGCATCGTGGTGCTGCTGGCCGGCGTGGGTTTTCTCGTCTGGGCGTGGGCGTTCCTGCGCAACCACGAGGAGCCCCTGCCCGCACCCGCTGCACGCGACCCTTTGACCACCTTTGCGCTCACGCCTTCGCAACGTGGCTTGGGCAAGTACCTCTTCCTGGTGGTGGCGCTGTTCGTGTTCCAGGTGTTCATCGGGGGGTTCACCGCGCACTACACGGTCGAGGGCCAGCAGTTCTACGGCATCGACGTCTCGCGGTGGTTCCCGTATTCGCTCACGCGCACCTGGCACATCCAGGCCGCGCTGTTCTGGATCGCCACTGGCTTCCTGGCCGCGGGCCTGTTCCTCGCGCCGCTGATCAACGGCGGCAAGGATCCGAAGTTCCAGAAGCTCGGCGTGGACGTGCTGTTCTGGGCGCTGGTCGCCGTGGTCGTGGGCTCCTTCACCGGCAACTACCTGGCGATCGCGCAGGTGATGCCGCCCGAGTGGAACTTCTGGCTCGGCCACCAAGGCTATGAGTACGTCGACCTGGGGCGCCTGTGGCAGATCGGAAAGTACGTGGGCATCCTGCTGTGGTTGGTGCTGATGCTGCGTGGCGTGGTGCCCGCGCTGCTCAAGAAGGGCGGCGACAAGAACCTGCTCGCGCTGCTCACCGCCTCGGTGGGTGCCATCGGCCTGTTCTACGGCGCGGGTCTGTTCTACGGCGAGCGCACCCACCTCTCGGTGATGGAGTACTGGCGCTGGTGGGTGGTCCACCTGTGGGTAGAGGGCTTCTTCGAGGTCTTCGCCACCACGGCGCTGGCCTTCATCTTTGCCACGCTCGGCCTGGTGTCGGCGCGCATGGCGACGGCGGCCAGCCTGGCCTCGGCCTCGCTCTTCATGCTGGGCGGCATTCCCGGCACCTTCCACCACATGTATTTCGCCGGTACCACCACGCCGGTGATGGCCGTCGGCGCCAGCTTCAGTGCGCTGGAGGTGGTGCCGCTGATCGTGCTGGGCCATGAGGCCTGGGAGAACTGGCGCCTGAAGGCACGCGCACCCTGGATGGAGAACCTCAAGTGGCCGCTGATGTGCTTCGTCGCCGTGGCGTTCTGGAACATGCTGGGTGCCGGTGTCTTCGGCTTCATGATCAACCCGCCGATCTCGCTGTACTACATCCAGGGCCTGAACACCACGCCCGTGCACGCGCATGCCGCGCTGTTCGGAGTCTACGGATTCCTGGCGCTGGGCTTCACGCTGCTGGTGCTGCGCTACCTGCGGCCGGACTACCAGTTCAGCGCACCGCTGATGAAGACCGCCTTCTGGGGTCTGAATGCCGGCCTGGTGCTGATGATCTTCACCAGCCTGTTGCCCATCGGGATCATCCAGTTCCACGCCAGCGTGAGCGAAGGCCTGTGGCACGCGCGCAGCGAGGAATTCATGCAGCAGCCGCTGCTGCAGAACCTGCGCTGGGTGCGCACCTTCGGCGACGTGGTGTTCATCGGCGGGGCCGTCGCCATGGCGCTGCAGGTGGCATTGGGCCTCTGGGCCAAGGACGCCCCGCAGCAACAGCCAGGTCAGCGCCTGGGCCAGGCACGGGTTTGAGGGTCCGGGCTGCGGTCGATCTGTGCCGCAGCCCGGCAAAAGAGTTCAATTCAACGGAAAGAAAGCAATGAAGATGAGAAACACCGTAGGAGCACTGCTGGCCGCGCTTCTGGCCGGCCCCGTGCTGGCCGCCGCGTGCGATGTGGAAATCGAAGGCAACGACGCCATGCAGTTCAACAAGAGCAGCATCGCGGTGCCGGCGAGCTGCAAGCAGTTCACCGTCAAGCTCAAGCACGTGGGCAAGCTGCCCAAGGCCGCCATGGGCCACAACTGGGTATTGAGCAAGGCGTCCGATGCGCAGGGCGTGGCGGCCGACGGCATTCCCGCCGGGCTGGACAAGGCCTATGTGAAGCCCGGGGATGCACGGGTCATCGCGCACACCAAGGTCATCGGCGGCGGTGAAACCGACTCGGTCAACTTCGATGTCTCCAAGCTCAAGGCTGGAGATAGCTATGCCTGGTTCTGCTCTTTCCCGGGCCACGCGTCCATCATGAAGGGCACGCTCACGCTGTCCAAGTAATCACGTCCATCACAGGCCCACGAGCCGCAGGAATCCCAGCGGGTCGTGGGTCCTGGCGATGGTGAACATCATCACGAAGCACGTGAGGGCCGCGGTAAACGCCAGTACCTTGCCCGTCAGGGTGCGCGCCCGCCGCAGCGCCATCGTGCCCAACACGATGTAGGCCACCAGCAGCATGAGCTTGGCCAGCAGCCACGGTGTGGCGAAGGGGTTGAGCTGCAAGGTCGCCAGCAGCAGCAAAGCGGCCGCCAGCAAGGCGGTATCGATCACCTGGCTCAGTCGGCGCACGGGCGCCGACATCGGCATCGCAGCGCCCAACAGCACGCCCACGCCCCGGCCGGCGAACAGGCCCCCGCTGAGCATCGCCAGCCCGACGTGCGAAGCCTTGATCAGGAGATAGTGATCGGCCAGTGCCATCCCCCCCTCCTCTTCACCACTGCAGGTAGAACATCGCCTTGGCCAGCAGCACGATGGCCAGCACATGGCAGAACACGCTCAGGTGCAGCCGGCGTGAACGCCGGCCTCCCAGCACGCCCCGGCGCCGCCAGACCATGGCCGTGGCGAAATGCCCGAACACGCTCAGCGCCAACGCAATCTTGAGCGTGAGCAGCAGCCCGAAGCTGCTGGCCAGCGGCTGCGTCAGCGCTGCGCGGTGTTGCCATGCCAGGCCGATGCCGGCGGCATAGAGTGTCAGCAGCACCCAGGGCATCACGGCGGTGGCGCGGTCGCCGATGGCACGCTCGACCGCGCGCATCGTCTCCTGGGGCAAGTGCTTGCGCACACCCTCCAACATCACGACCTCGAAGAACACCGTGCCCACAAAGGCGATGGCAGCGAGCAGGTGCAGCACCAGCAGGACACCGTAGCTCATGGGCAATTCCTCATGCCACCTGCCTGCGCTGCAGCTTCATCCGCTGGCCCGCCTTGAGTGGCAGATCGGTGCCAGGCAGCAAGTCGGCCAGCGAGAACCCATCCAGGTGCGCCATGAAGTCCTGCAGCGCACCGCCGAGCACGCCAGCGAGCCGGCACTGGCCGGTCAGCGCGCATTGATGGTCAGTGGAGAAGCACTCGACCAGGGCGAAGTCGGGCTCGATGCCGCGCACCACGGCGCCCAGGTTGATATCGCGCGGCGCGTGGGCCAGGCGCATGCCACCACCCTTGCCACGCACGGTCTCGATCCAGCCCTGCAGGCCGAGCTGGTGCGTTACCTTCATCAGGTGTGCTTCCGATATGGCGTAGGCTTGCGCCACCTCGGAGATGTTGCACAGGCGATCAGGCTGCTGCGCCACGTACATCAGCAGGCGCAGCGCGTAGTCGGTCATCGTGGTCAGGCGCATGGGGATGCCTTGTTCATTGGGGTGGGTTCGACCGAACCGCGATTTTTTCGGGCTTGAGTACCGGCGCCGCCCGCGCATCGATGCGCGGGCGAATCAACATCGGAAAGAACCGCCACAGGTACAGCGCGAAGGCCAGCACCCAGGCGCTGGCGGAAGCGTGCAGCGCAGCCAGAGCAAGGCCGGTGGGCAACAGCGCCAGCAGGCGCAGCGCCGCGGCCGCGATCACCAGCCCATAGCAGCACACGATGAGGCGATCCGTGCGCAGCGGCCGCCCCAGGTGTCCCAGCGCCGTGCGCGTCACCATGCCGATGATCAGCACCGAGAAGCCCGCCACACCGATCACGTGCGCCGGCCAGGCAGCGCGCTGCACGGCACCTGTGGCGTGCGCAGCCGCCACCAGCAACCCCGCGCCCAGCGCGGCGTAGCCGACATAGAGAATCCACAGCAGCGGCACGCGCCATACGGCGCTGGATTTCCAGGCCAATACCTGCACCACGGCGATGACGCCCGCGACGGTCAGGAAAAGGGCCGTCGCCTCCGTCCAGCCGAGCAGCCCGCTGCCGATGGCCAGGCCGCCCGCAGCCAGTTGCCAATGGCCGCTGCGCGTGTGCATCGGAATGCTCAAACCCGGCACCGCACGCATGGCAAAGAATGGGATCACCCGCCTGGCCACCAGCAGCGCGATCACTGCCATGCACAGCAGGCCTGTGTTGAAGTGCTGCATGAGCCGCGCGTAGTCGCCCTGCCAGGCGGCGAGCAGGAACAAGGCATCGGCCAGGCCCAGCGCGAGCACCAGCAGCGGCACACCGTAGTTGCGCTGGCTGCGCGCACCGTAGATGGCACGGCCCAACGCGATGGCGGCGCCCATGAAGAACACCAGCTCGCTCGCCACTGCCACCCAGAAGGAGGCAGTACCGGGTATGAGATAGGCGGCACGGGCCGTCACCCACAGCACGCTGAGCACGCCCAGCGCCTTTCCTTTGAGAGGATTGATGCCGGTCCAGTTCGCACCTGCGGTGAGCAGGAAGCCCACCGCGATGGTGGCGATGAAGCCCCAGAGCATCTCGTGCGCGTGCCAGATCACACCGGCCAACTGCCCGCGCAGCATGACGGGGGCGAACACCCACAGCGCCACCGATACGGCGGCCCAGAAGCAGCCGGCCAGGTACAACGGCCGGAAGCCCAGTTCCAGAAATGCCGCCCATTGCGGCGCTGGGAGTTTCACCCTTCCCGGCTCCTGGATCTGCAGCAGCTCAGTCATGGCACGCAGTCTCAAGCCAGCGCCGTGGGCACGGCGTCCGGATCGCGGCTGATCTGGTAACCCATCCACAGGCTTTGCGCGATGCGCTCGGCCATGGTGCAAGCCTGCCCGGCCATCACTTGGTTGGACTGGGCGGCCGCGTTCTCCCTGAAGAGCTTCAGCCAGCGCTGGAACAGCTCTGCTGAAAGGCCGGGCAACACCGCATGCTTGGGCATGGGTGCGCCCGCGAACCGGCCGGTGCGCCTGAGGATGGCTGACCAGAAGTCCACCAATTTGGCCAGGTGGTGGTCCCAGTCGCCGATGTGTGCGTCGAAGATCGGGCCCAGCACCCCGTCCTGGCGGACCCGCGCATAGAACGTGTGCACGAGGGCAGCGACCTCGGCCTCGGTGCAAAGTTCGCTGCCGGGCATCCGGTCCTGCGCGGTTTGGGACGTCGTATCGCTCATAAGATTTACTTGCAATATATCTTATGATGCCTTCAAGCGGCCACCTCACCGTGCCCCTCTCTGATCCATATCAAACGCAAAGCGCCATGGCACTCAAACACGCTCAGCCCCTGGAGGTCATCGACTTGCACGCCACCGACGAGACGCGTGGTACGGCGGTCAGCAGCAGCTTGCTCAAGACCCCGCATCTGCAACTGATGCGGGTCGTGCTGGCAGCAGGGCATGCACTGCCGGAACACCACGTGTCTGGCGAGATCACGATTCAGTGCCTTTCAGGGGAGGCGGATGTCGTGACGCCCTCGCGCACGTGCCGACTGGCTTCAGGCACCTTGGTGATGCTGCCCGCCGCAGAGCCCCACCGCGTGCAGGCGCACCTCGACACCCTGCTGTTGGTGACGGTGCTTCATCCCTGATGGGGTCCGCTCGGGCCATTCGAATAAACGATTCGGAAGGAAGTGAATATGAAGAAGAATGCAAGCAAGCGAATTGAAGGCACGAGTCCCGGGCGGCTGCGACCGCTGCTGCGACTCGCCGCCTTGGGATGCGCCGCGACGGCCTTGGCCGCTGAGGCCCATGTGAAATGGTTTGCGCCCTATATTGTGGGCGCGCCACCGCAACCGTTGAGCGCGACGCTCACGAACCAGTGGTTCTGGATTGGCATCGCACTGGTGCTGGTATTCTTTCTGGCCACCCGGGCCATCGAGAAGATGTCCATCGGACAAAGCATCCTCGCCGGCATGGACAAGGTGATGAACCCACTGTGGCTGCGCCTGGACGATTTCGTTCGGGTGGTCATCGCGGCCTTCTTCGTCGCGATCTTCGCGGTCGGCGGTGTCTATCTGACGCCAGACTTGAAGACGCCGAACGAATGGGTGTCGTGGATGCAATTGCTGATCGCCGCCTTCGTCTTCTCGCGCCGGACGATGCCGCTGGCGGCCGCCGGCATCATTCTGCTGTGGGTGCTGGCACTCACCGAGTACGACCTGTTCCACCTGCTGGACTACCTGGCGCTCGGGGTTTCGGTTGCGGGTTACCTGGTGCTTGAATCGTCGAACAAGCCTGAATGGCGCAAGTACCGGTTTGAAGTGCTGCGCTGGGGCGTGGCCATTGCGCTGATGTGGTCGAGCCTGGAGAAGTTTGCCTATCCGGACTGGTTCTACCCCCTCGTCGAAGAAAAGCCATTCCTCACGTTCGGCATGCCGCGCGACGTGTTCATCCCGATGGCGGGCGTGGCCGAGTTCACGATGGGTTTCGGCCTGCTATGGACGGCACTGGTGCGGCGTTTGTCGGCGATCACGCTCTTCGTGATCTTCAACGCGGCCGTGTATCCGTTCGGGCGCATCGACCTGGTCGGACACGCCTTGATCATGGCGATCATCGTGGCCATTGCCGCTGACCCGACGCCTCAGGTGCGCTTCGCCATCCGGCGCTCGGCCTGGACCATTCCGGCCGCTCTCAGCGCTGCTCTGGTGGTCTTTGCGAGCGGCTACTGGGGCCTGCATCTCGCGTTGTACGGCCCGAACGGTGAAGCAAACCCGACCACCGCAGAGATGGCGACCCACACGTACAGTGCCGAACATCCGCATGGGCCGCAGGCCATCGGCAAAGCGACAGCGCCGCCCGCCCCTGCGGGCACTCATGGGCTCGGACATGCAGCGCCGCCTGCAAGCGCATCAGGCGCCTCAGCGCGCGGCGCCTATGAAGCCAGCATGGCAAAGATGCATGGGCCGATGCAGGTGGGCATTCAGCACCCCGATCCGGACGTGGCATTCGTACTCGGAATGATCCCGCACCATCAGGGAGCCATCGACATGGCACAGATTCAACTCCAGTACGGCAAGGATCCTGCGAACAGGAAGTTGGCACGCGAAATCATCGCCGCCCAGCAGCATGAGATCGAGGAGATGAAGAGTTGGTTGGCAGCAAGAGGCGTCAAGCACTCCGAGTAGAGGGAAACAATCCTTCAAGGACTCGCTGTCCGGCGTGCGCCGTGCGCCATTCCCCCGACGGTACGACCCGCTGCGCGTGATTTCGCCGTAGTGGGTTTCGCATCTCGGCGGGATGTAGCAACCTCGTGGCTGTCAGGAATGTTCAAGAAGGTGCAGCCCATGCCACATGCGCAGGAAACTACAGCTTTTTCTTCGAGCCCCGAGCCGGCGTTCTACCGCCTCGCCGACGTCATCCGCATCACCGCCTTGAGCCGGTCCAGCATCTACCGGCGTATCGCCGCTGGCGAGTTTCCACTTCAGGTGTCACTTGGCGGTCGGGCAACGGGATGGCGCAGGGAAGCGCTGCAGGCGTGGATTGGCGATCCTGCGGGCTTTCGCCCCTTGACGACCTGCGAGGTGAAGCGAAGCTTGTCAGGCGCCCGTGTCCGGCAGGTGTCTGCAACCGCACCTGGCTCTCCGCCCAATCCCGGGTGAGCAACCGGCGCCTAACCAACTCGCATTCACCAAGCAATCTGCCAACGCGTATGCGTGAGCCAGTGATCACGGCCACGGGTGGTGTCGACAGGAGAAGACGTCAACCAGTCGGCAGTGAGCACTCTGAACGATTTGTCCTCACTCAAGCGACCGCCAATTCCGCGGACAGTTCGGGGTGCATCACGATGAGTTGCAACAACTTTAATGCCGCCCCCGGCGGCGAGAACCGGCCTTGTTCCCAGTCGCGCAAAGTCGCCACGGGTGTTCCGATGCGCTCGGCAAAATCGGCCTGCGTCAGTCCGCTCTTTTGTCGAGCTTGGCGCACCAGGATTTGTTCAGGCGTGTTCACGCGTCCCACGCCCGCCTTGGCTTCCGTCAACGCCTGACGCAGGTCAGGCAGCACCTCGCCCGCATCGGCCTCGATGGCCCTTGCCACGGCTTCGATGTCGATCTTCCTGATGCCCACGTCACACCGCCTTTCTGATCTCGGAGGGAGCCATATTCCCGCGCTCCGCCTTGGCGTACACCGCCACCAACAACACGATCTCTTCCTCGGTCAGGTTGAAGTAGATCACCCTTGCACCGCTCGACTTGCCGGCCCCGGCACGCGCCCAGCGCACTTTGCGCGCACCATCTGCACCCGGAACAACATCACCTGCCAGCGGGTTGGCTGCGATCCAGTCGATGAAAGCCAATCGCTCATCTTCCGACCAGACTTTTTCGGCCTGCTTCTGGAAGGTTGGCGTCTCGACAACGATGCGCAGCGCTCCGTTGGAATTATACGGGAATCCCGTAGTCATGTGGTATCTCCTCTTGAAGTCCGGACGTCACGGTCTGCCCGCATCAGCAAAGGCACTGCAAACACGATGCATCAGGCACGCCGGGCTGGATGGCTTGGTGCCCTCACGAACTGCAGCACGTTGTCCCCGTCCTGCACAGGCATCCTTCCGGCCTCCAGCTCGTCCAGGAAGTCGGCCCACTGCTGCACCATCGTCTTGCGCTGAACCAGGAAGGTCGTACGGTCGTAGCTGCCCCCCAGCTCCTCGTCGGACACGTGCGCCAGATGGCGCTCGATGACGTCCGAGTCCCAGCCCAGGTACTCGCGAATCATGGTGCGGGCGGTGGCACGGAAACCATGGCCGGTGATCTGCTCCTTCGTGTCGTAGCCCATGGTGCGCAGCGCGGCATTGATGGTGTTGTCGCTGATGTAGCGACTCTTCTCCGAGCGACGCGACATGCTGCGGAAGACCGGGCCTGTCGGACCGGTCAGCGGGTACAGATCCTGAAGCAGCGCGGTCGCCTGGCGCGGCAGTGGCACCAAGTGTGCTGGCGTGCGGACGTCACGTTTCTGCCATTCGCGCAGCTTCATCTTCTCGGGCGGGCAACGCCAGAGTTCGCGGTCGAGGTCGATGTCCTCCCATTCGGCAAGGCGCAGTTGGCCAGGCCGCTGGAAGATCATCGGTGCAAGCCGCAGGGCGCAGCGTGTGATGAAGGCGCCGTTGTAGTCGCGGATGTCGCGCAGAAGTTGTCCGAGCTGCGTCGGATCGGTGATGGCGGCGTAGTGTCGGCTGCGCGGCGATGGCAGACCGGCGGTGCGCTTGTTGACGAAGTTCCTGGCCGGCTCCAAGGCGCCGACGTCCACGGCGTACTGGTAGACGTGCTGCACGGCCTCGCGAACGCGCTGGGCGGTCTCCAGATTGCCGCGGTCCTTGATCCGGTGCAGGCATCGCACGATCTCGGTCGGCGCGATCGTCTCAATGGGTCGGTCGCCGACCCAGGGGAAGGTGTGGATCTCCAGGTGCCGGATGACCTTGTCGGCATAGCCGTTTGACCACTGTCGATCCTTCCTGGCGCTGGCAACCCAGGCGCGCGCCAGCAGCTCGAAGGTGTTCAGCTTGGAGACGCGCTGCTGCTCTTCCTTCTGCCGACGAACTTCCTTGAGGTCCTGACCTTCGGCGCGCAAGCTGTTGGCCTCGTAGGCCTTTGCACGGGCCTGCGCAAGCGTCACGGCGGGGTATGGACCCAACCCGAGCTTGACGGTCTTTCCATCCTTCTCGTAGCGATAGACCCAGGCCTTCCCGGTATCACGTACGCGCAGGAAGAGGTTGTCCCCGTCGTTGAGAAAGAACTCCTTCGGGCCTGGCTTGATGCCCTTGATCTGCGTTTCGCTCAGCTGTCCCATGATCCCGTACCCCCAGAAGCCGTTTTCGATGAAACGACTCTAGGGTACGGCCCGGGGTACGGGCAAATCGGGGATGTAACGGAACGACTTGGGACGCTATGAGCGAGATTTCGGAGCTAAGTCCTTGTTGCACAAACGAAAACGCCTAGTCGGGAGGGACTAGGCGTAGAAGGGGTGGTGGCCTGGGGCGGAATCGAACCACCGACACGCGGATTTTCAATCCGCTGCTCTACCAACTGAGCTACCGGGCCGTCTCGCTTCCGGGTGGAACCGAGGGAGCCTCAGATTATACAGCGCTTCTGCGGCCCCTCGACAGGTCGACGCCGAGCTGCTTGAGTTTTCTGTAGAGATGCGTGCGCTCCAGGCCCGTCTTCTCGGCCACGCGCGTCATCGAACCGTTCTCCATGGCGAGGTGGAATTCGAAGTAGGCTTTCTCGAAGCCGTCGCGCGCCTCGCGCAACGGACGGTCGAGGTCGAAGCTCTGCAGCGCCTGCGGGCCGGGGTCGACGACCACCGGCGCAGGCGCCAGCGCCGCTGCCATCGCGCCCGGTACGCTGCCGCTGGTGACCGTGGGCGCGAAGCCGCCTGCCGGGGGCACCACGCTGGCCGCAGCGCGACGTGCATCTTCACGCGCGAGGCCCTGCTCCACGGCCTTGAGCAGCTTCTGCATGGTGATGGGCTTCTCGAGGAAGGCGAAAGCGCCGATGCGCGTCGCCTCCACGGCCGTATCGATCGTCGCGTGGCCGCTCATCATGATGACGGGCATGCTCAGCAGGTTGGCCGTGGACCACTCCTTGAGCAACGTGACGCCGTCGGTGTCGGGCATCCAGATGTCGAGCAGCACGAGGTCGGGGCGGGCCCGCTGCCGCGCGGCACGGGCTTCGGAGGCGTTCTCCGCGAGCTCGACGTTGTGGCCTTCGTCGTTGAGGATTTCGAAGAGCAGGTCTCGGATCCCCAACTCGTCGTCGACCACCAGGATGTTTGCCATGTATGTTTGTGTGCTTGCTCGCGTTGCGTGGTCGGTCGCCCGCACAGCAGACGATCAGGTGGTCGGGGCGGACGTCTTGGAATCGTTCTTGGAGGTATTGACCGCCCGCTCGACTGCGATCGCGAATGATAGCGACACTTGTGCACCGGCTACAGCCCCGTCGGCGCTGCGGTTGGACAGTTCGATGCGTGCGCCGTGCTCGTCGGCAATTTTCTTGACCACTGCGAGGCCCAGACCAGTGCCCTTGCTTTTGGTGGTCACGTAAGGTTCGAAAGCGCGCTGCAGGATGTGCGGCGCAAAGCCGGAACCACTGTCCAGTACGGTGAGACGCACACGCTGGCCCGAGTCTGCGAGGCGCGTACGGATGACCACCGGATGCACCGTCTCGGCGCCCGCTGCAGCCGCTTCGGTGGCATCCTGGGCGTTTTGCAACAGGTTGTGAATTACCTGTCGAAGTTGTTGCTCATCGCCGCGAATGGGCGGACAGCGCGCGTCCAACTCGGCCTGCACGGGCACCTTGGCGTTCTCGGTGCCGTAGAGATGCAGCACGTCGGCGACGAGGGCGTTGAGGTCCACCGGATGCAGCTGCGCAGTGGGCAGCCGCGCATAGTCGCGGAATTCGTTGACCAGTCGCTTCATGGCATCGACCTGGTCGACGATGGTCTTCACGGACTTCGTCAGCACCGCCTCCTCGGGCGGGGCGACCTTGCCGCTGAGCTTCATCTCCAGGCGTTCGGCCGACAGCTGGATGGGCGTGAGCGGGTTCTTGATCTCGTGCGCGAGGCGGCGCGCCACCTCGCCCCATGCCTGCGCGCGCTGGGCCGAGACGATCTCCGAGATGTCGTCGAACACCAGCAGCCGCCCCGCCCCCGGCAGGCTGGCGCCGCGCGCGACGATGTTCACGGCATTGCGCTCGACGCCGGTGCCGCTCGCATGCAGCTCGTAGGCATGCTGCCAGTGGTCCAGGCCATGCTGTGCTGCATCGACTTCGAATTCGTCGAACTGCTGCTGCACGCCCAGCGCGAACTCCGCGAGCCCCGGTACCTCGGCCAGCGGCCGACCCTCGTAGGCCGCCAGGGGCGCGCGCAGCACGCGCGTGGCGCCCGGATTGGTCGAGCGGATGACACCGCCCGCATCGAGGACGATGACGCCGGAGGTAAGGTTGTCCAGGATGGTCTGCAGATTGGCACGGGCCGCATCGACCTGACCCATGCTCTGTTCGACCGCCGCACGCGCATCGGCGAGTTGCTGCGTCATCACCGCGAAGGACCGCGTAAGGCCGCCCAGCTCGTCACGCCCCTGCGACACCTGCGTGGGCCGCAGGTCGCCCGCCGCCACTTGGCGCACGCCGTCGGCCAGCACGAGCAGAGGCCGCGCGAGCTGATTGCCGAACAGCACCGCCAGCAGCACCGCGCCGAAGACCGCGAGGAACAGGCTGAGCGTGAGGGTGCCGATGTACATGCGCCGCAGGCCTTCCCGGGCCAGGGCGCGCTCCTGGTATTCGCGGTTGGCCTCCTGCACGGCCAGCGCATTGGCCACCACGGCCGGCGGCAGCGCCTGGGTGATCTGCAGGAAGCGCGGCTCGCTGCTCAGGTCGAAGCCCGGACGCGGCACCACGGCCACCGCCTTGACCAGCGCCGGAGCCGGCGCCGCGCCCGCAGCGGCACTGGCCTCCGCGGTGTCGTCCAGGCCCTCGATGTGGGACACGACACGGTCGGCACGGACCTGGCGCAACAGCTGTGGCGAGGGCCGTTCGGGATTCAGTTCGAAGCGCGAGCTGCCGGCGCTGGCGATGAGCTGGCCGGAGGAACTCCACAGCATGACGTTGCTGGCGCCGAGCTGCTCGCGCAGGCGGTCGAGGGCCAGACCCGCGCTGGTGTCCGGCACCTGGGACAGCTGCGCACCCGCCGCCCGTGTCTTGGCGGCCAGGTCGTCGGACAGGGAGTCGAGCGTCGCGCGCCCCAAGTTCAGGCCCGCGTCGAGCGCGCCCTCGACCTTGACGTCGAACCAGCTCTCGATGGAGCGGGCGACGAACTGGTACGACACCGTGTAGACCAGGATGCCCGGCACCACCCCAACCAGCGCGAAGATGGCGGCGAGCTTGATCAGCAGCCGGCTGCCGAACTTGCCCTGTCGCAGGCGCCGGATCAGGCGGAATGCGACCCAGCCGATGACCAGCATCAGCAGCGCGGCCACCACGACGTTGATGGTGAACAGGCGCGCGTAATTGCGTTCGTAGAGCGCCCGGTTGTTCGTCGCCTGGGCCAGCAGGAATATCAGCACCAGACCGATGGCGGTCACGGCGGCGGCGCCGACACCGATCGCCCAGCGCACGCCGCGCGAGCGCCGCGGCGGCGCCACCGGCGACGCCGACGGCTCGTTCAACGCAGCTTCTCCACCGGCAGCTTGGCCGTGCGCTCGACCGAAACGTTCCAGTCGGACTGACCCACCAGCCCGATCTGGAAGGGCCGTGGCAACTGCGAGGTGTCGAGGCGGAAGCGGAAGACCACCGTCTGCGGGCTGTCGTCGGGAATCTCCGACGCATCGCCCATGCGCAGGCGGCCGATGCGGCGCACGGCGTCCAGGGCCTCGTCCAGCGTGTCGAAATTCTGGTTGAGGGTGATGCCGGCCACCGCAGTCGTGATCGGGAAGGGCGAGACGTTCAGCCGCCAGCGCCGGGTGAGGGGCTGGTAGGTCAGGCGCATGTGCCGTGCCACCTGGGCGATCTTCTGGTCGGTCCAGTACCAGCGCTCACGGTAGAGCTCGGCCTCGGCCACGAAGTGGATCGCAATGCCCTTGTCGAGCACCTCGAGCACCGAGGGCGGCAGGTCGAACTTCACCGCAGCGCTGAGGAACACCCCGTCGTCGCCGCGCTCCAGGCGCAGTTGCGTGACTTCGGCGGCATGCGACTGGGCCTGCGCATGCAAGGGCAATAGCACGAGCACCAGCGCCAGCATCCACAGGACCGCCAGCCACAAGCGGCCCGGCTGCCGCTCAGCGGGGCCGCTTTTCCAGCAGGGCGTAGAAGAAGCCGTCGTGCTCACCCAGGTCATTCTCCAGGAGCCCACGGGGGCCCGCCCCTCTTTGGGGCAGCAAATGGCCGGGCGATGGGAGCAATCGGGCATCGGTGTTGTGTGCAAGAAACGCATCGATCTGCCCGCTGCCTTCCTCGCGGAAGACCGAACAGGTGCAATAGAGAAGGCGGCCGCCGGGCCGCACCAGGGGCCAGAGCGCAGCCAGCAGCATGGCCTGCTGCAGGGCCAGTTGCTCGATGTCGCTCTCCCGGCGCAGCCAGCGCACGTCGGGGTGGCGGCGCACGATGCCGGAGGCCGTGCAGGGCGCATCGAGCAGGATGCCGTCGTAGGGCTGGCCGTCCCACCACTCGGCAGGGCGTGAGGCGTCGGCCACCCGCACGTCGGCGGACAGGCCCAGCCGTGCCAGGGTCTCGTCGATGCGGCGGCTGCGCGCGGCATCGACCTCGAGCGCCGTCACCGCGACCCGATCGCCGCCGCGCTCGAGCAGGTGCGCGGTCTTGCCGCCCGGCGCCGCACAAGCGTCGAGCACCCTCAGCGGACCGGCGCCGGACGCCCTCAGGCCTGCCAGGAGCAGTGGCGCGGCGAGCTGAGCAGCCGCATCCTGGACGGAGAATTCACCGGCTTCGAAGCCGGGAAGCTGCTGCACGGGCCGGGCCCGGTCCAGTTCCAAGCCCGTCTCGGCGACCTTTTTTGCTCCCAAATTGATAGCTGCCAGCGCAGGCAGATATTGGCCTAACGACGTTTTTGATGCATTGATCCGCAGCGTCAGAGGCGCGGCGGTGTTGTCGGCCTCCAGCACGCGCTGCCAGGCCTGCGGATGGGCACGGCGCAGGCGTTCGATCCACCAGCGCGGGTGGTTCCACTGCGCGACGGGCTCGCGGGCGGTGGCCGCCACCAGTTCGTCGCGCTCGCGCAGGAAGCGACGCAGGCAGGCGTTGATGAAGCTGGCCTGGGCGCGGGTGCCGGATTGGCGCTTGGCCGCCTCCACGGTCTGGTCGACCAGGGTGAAGGGTTCGTAGGGTGCGCGCGCCGCGTCCCAACCCAGGGCCAGAGCCGTGCACAGCAGCGCGTCGGCGGCCGGCGGCGGCGTGCGCTTCGCCAGGTGCCGGCGAAGGGCCTCGCCACGGCCGAGCCAACGCAGGGAATGGAAGAGGAGTGCCTGCACGCCGGGGCGCAGCGCGGGGTCGACGGCATCGAGCGCCACACTGCCGGAGGTGCCGGCGCGGATGGCAGCAAGCGCGCCGGCCACCTGCTGCAGCTGGCGCCACAGCGGGGGCGCCATCGGAGAAGGGGAAGGCGGTGTATCGCCACCGGGCAGGAAAGGGTCGGGCAAGGTCGGGGGATGGTAAGGGGTCGAGCCGGTGCCATTCAGACCAGGGGCGCCGCCGCCCTGAGCCGGAAGGCCCAGGCCACGAACACGGCCGGAAACTGGCGAATCGCCGCGTTGTACTGGAACACGGCGGCGTTGAACTGCGCCCGTGTGATCTCGACCAGCGCCGAAGGTTCGGGCCAGGCCATGGGCGCGGAGGGTGCCGGCGGTGCACCGGCGCCGCTCTCGCGTGGACCGAGCAGGCTGGCCGGGCGCGAGAGCGTGCCGTCCGCTTCGAAGCTCACCAGCTCGTCGGGGTGCACGCGCTCCCAGGCGGCCAGAAGTACGCGCAGCGCGGTGGCCAGTGCGCCCATGGCCGCCGGATCGAGGGGTCTGGCGCGCGTGACGCCGAGCACGGTGAGGGCCTGGCCGGCCGCCGCCTGCAAGGCGATATCGGCCGCGCGCGGTGGCTCGCCCCTTTCGGATGGCGCCTCGAGCGACGCCTGGACGAAGTCGAGCTGGCGCACCAGCAGCGCGTCGAGCGCGCCGTAGGCCTGCAGTGCGGCCGAGCGCAGCCGCACCAGCCGGTTGTGGGCCCCGACGAACCAGAACAGCACCACGGCCGCCGCCGCCCAGTTCAGAAGTGAATGGCTGAGCCAGCTCATGGAGGGCTCCCGCGGCTGCACCGGGTGGCAGCCACGACAAAAAACGCCCCCCTTCCCGGGGGGGAAGGGGGGCGCTGGAGGCCGGTCATGGCCATGCGGGCGTCAGCGACGACGCAGGACGATCACTCGGCGCTGTCCGCCGTGCCTTCGCCGGCCTCCGCGGTGGCCGCTTCGGGCGTCGACGAGGACGCCGCCAGTTCGGCCGCTTCGGCGTCGGCGATGGCGCGGCGCTCGGCCTCGTCCATGGCGTCCTTCACTTTTCGTGCCTGGTGGTAGGCCAGGCCCGTGCCGGCGGGGATCAGGCGACCCACGATGACGTTCTCCTTCAGGCCGCGCAGCTCGTCGCGCTTGCCCATGATCGCCGCCTCGGTCAGCACGCGCGTCGTTTCCTGGAACGATGCGGCGCTGATGAAGCTGTCGGTCGAGAGCGAAGCCTTCGTGATGCCCAGCAGCAGGTTGGTGTACGTCGCCGGCAGCTTGTCTTCGGAGCGCAGGCGGTCGTTGGTGTCGAGCATTTCGGAACGCTCGACCTGCTCGCCCTGGATGTAGCCCGAATCGCCGGCGTTCTCGACCACGACGCGACGCAGCATCTGGCGAACGATCACCTCGATGTGCTTGTCGTTGATCTTCACGCCCTGCAGACGGTACACGTCCTGCACTTCGTCCACGATGTAGCGCGCCAGTTCTTCGGAGCCCAGCAGGCGCAGGATGTCCTGCGGATCGGCCGGACCGTCGACCACGGATTCGCCCTTGTTCACCACCTGGCCTTCGTGCACCAGGATGTTCTTTTCCTTCGGCACGAGCTCTTCCCAGACCTTGCCTTCGGGGTCGGTGATCTGCAGGCGGATCTTGCCCTTGGTCTCCTTGCCGAAGGACACGGTGCCGGTCATCTCTGCCAGCAGGCCCTTGTCCTTGGGCGAACGCGCCTCGAACAGCTCGGCCACGCGCGGCAGACCGCCGGTGATGTCGCGGGTCTTCTGGCCTTCGACCGGGATGCGGGCCAGCACTTCGCCGGGGCCCACGTCCTGGCCGTCGCGCACCTGGATCAGGGCGCCGACCTGGAAGCCGATGGTCACCGAGTGGTCGGTGCCGGGGATCTTCACTTCCGAGCCCGAGGCGTCCAGCAGCTTGACCTGCGGACGCACGACCTTGGTCGCGCCGCGGCGCTTCGGATCGATCACCACCAGCGTGGACAGGCCGGTCACTTCATCGACCTGCTTGGCCACCGTGACGCCTTCCTCGACGTTCTCGAAGCGCACCTGGCCGGCAAACTCCGTGATGATCGGGCGGGTCAGCGGATCCCAGTTGGCGAGGATGGTGCCGGCCTTGATCTGCTGGTCCGCCTTGACGGTCAGCGTCGCGCCGTACGGCACCTTGTGGCGTTCGCGCTCGCGGCCGTGCTCGTCGTGGATGACGATCTCGCCCGAACGAGCGATCACCACGAGTTCGCCCTTGCTGTTGGTCACGTAGCGCATCGTGGCGTTGAAGCCGATCACGCCGTTGGACTTGGCTTCGACGCTCGAGGCCACGGCCGCACGCGAAGCCGCGCCGCCGATGTGGAAGGTCCGCATCGTCAGCTGGGTGCCGGGTTCGCCGATGGACTGGGCGGCGATCACGCCGACCGCTTCGCCGATGTTCACCAGGCCGCCGCGGCCGAGGTCGCGGCCGTAGCACTTGGCGCACAGGCCGAAGCGCGTGGCGCAGGTCAGCGCCGTGCGGACCTTGACCTCGTCGACGCCAGCCGTCTCGAGCACCTCGATGACGTCTTCGTCCAGCATGTCGCCGGCCTTGACCAGCACGCTGCGGTTCTCGGGGTGCAGCACGTCGTCGGCCGCGGAACGACCCAGGATGCGGTCGCGCAGCGATTCGATGACTTCACCGCCCTCGACGATGGCGCGCATGGCGGTGCCGTCGTGGGTGCCGCAGTCCTGCTCGGTGACGACCAGATCCTGCGTCACGTCGACCAGACGGCGGGTCAGGTAGCCCGAGTTCGCCGTCTTCAGCGCCGTGTCGGCCAGGCCCTTGCGGGCACCGTGGGTGGAGATGAAGTACTCCAGCACGTTCAGGCCTTCGCGGAAGTTCGCCGTGATCGGCGTCTCGATGATCGAGCCATCCGGCTTGGCCATCAGGCCCCGCATGCCGGCCACCTGGCGGATCTGCGCGGCGGAACCTCGAGCGCCCGAGTCGGCCATCATGTAGATGGAATTGAAGGACTCCTGGTCGACTTCCTTGCCGTTGCGGTCGGTGACCTTCTGCTTGGAGAGCTGCGCCATCATGACCTTGGACACGGCGTCGCCTGCGCGGCCCCAGATGTCCACGACCTTGTTGTAACGCTCGCCCGCGGTGACCAGGCCCGAGACGTACTGCTGCTCGATCTCCTTCACCTCCTTGGAGGCGTCCTCGATGATCTTGTGCTTCTCCGGCGGCACCAGCATGTCGTCGATGGCGATCGAGATGCCGGCCTTGGTCGCCAGGCGGAAGCCGTTCTGCAGCAGCTTGTCGGCGAAGACCACGGTCTCCTTCAGACCGCACTTGCGGAAGGAGGCATTGATCAGCTTGCTGATCTCCTTCTTCTTCAGGGCCTTGTTCATGTTGGAGAAGGCCAGCCCCTTGGGCAGGATCTCCGACAGCAAAGCGCGGCCGACGGTGGTGTCCACGAGCGAGGTCGAGGGCTCGAATTCGCCCGTGTCCTTGTTCTTGTTCCACTCGGTGATGCGCACGCTGATCTTGGCCGTGAGCTCGACCACGCCGGCGTCGAGCGCGCGCTGCACTTCGCCGATGTCGGAGAAGATCAGACCTTCGCCCTTGCCGTTGATGCGGTCGCGGGTGGTGTAGTACAGGCCCAGCACCACGTCCTGCGACGGCACGATCGACGGTTCGCCCGAAGCGGGGAACAGCACGTTGTTGGAGGCCAGCATCAGCGTGCGGGCTTCCATCTGCGCTTCCACCGACAGCGGCACGTGGACGGCCATCTGGTCACCGTCGAAGTCGGCGTTGAAGGCCGCGCAGACGAGCGGATGCAGTTGAATCGCCTTGCCTTCGATAAGGATCGGCTCGAAGGCCTGGATGCCCAGGCGGTGCAGCGTCGGCGCGCGGTTCAGCAGGACCGGGTGCTCCTTGATGACCTCTTCCAGGATGTCCCACACGACCGGCGTGCCGCTCTCGACTTCCTTCTTCGCGGCCTTGATCGTGGTCGCGATGCCCATGGCTTCCAGGCGCGAGAAGATGAAGGGCTTGAACAGCTCGAGCGCCATCAGCTTGGGCAGGCCGCACTGATGCAGTTTGAGCGTCGGGCCCACCACGATGACCGAACGGCCCGAGTAGTCGACGCGCTTGCCCAGCAGGTTCTGGCGGAAGCGGCCGCTCTTGCCCTTGATCATGTCGGCCAGCGACTTCAGGGCGCGCTTGTTCGCGCCCGTCATGGCCTTGCCACGGCGGCCGTTGTCCAGCAACGAGTCGACGGCTTCCTGCAGCATCCGCTTTTCATTGCGCGCAATGATTTCCGGGGCCTTGAGCTCCAGCAGGCGGCGCAGGCGCGAGTTGCGATTGATGACGCGGCGGTACAGGTCGTTCAGGTCCGACGTGGCGAAACGGCCGCCGTCCAGCGGCACCAGCGGACGCAGGTCCGGTGGCAGCACGGGCAGCACGTCCAGCACCATCCACTCGGGCTTGATGCCGGACTTGCGGAAGGCCTCCAGCACCTTCAGGCGCTTGGAGTTCTTCTTGACCTTGACTTCGGAGCCGGTCAGGTCACCACGCAGCTTTTCGATCTCGGTCTCGAGCTCGATGCCCTGCAGCAGGTCCTTGATGCCTTCGGCGCCCATCTTGGCGATGAACTCGTCACCGTATTCCTTGCGCTTCGCGTCGTAGTCGTCCTCGGTCATGATGCTGAACTTCTTCAGCGGGGTCATGCCGGGATCGGTGACGACATAGGCTTCGAAGTACAGCACGCGCTCGATGTCGCGCAGCGTCATGTCGAGCACCAGGCCCAGACGCGATGGCAGCGACTTCAGGAACCAGATGTGGGCGCAGGGCGCGGCCAGGTCGATGTGACCCATGCGCTCGCGGCGCACCTTGGTCTGCGTGA